>JAZUKW010000073.1:0-19327 GCA_045643425.1 Acutalibacteraceae bacterium | reverse complement strand
GGCGGTGGTCGAGCGGATGAGTGGGTTCGGGGAGGTGCCGATGGCGATAATTACGCAATCGACGGGCAACCGGTAGTTGGAGTTTTCAATCTCCACCGGGCGACGGCGACCGGAAGCATCCGGCTCGCCGAGCTCCATTTTAACACACTCGATTTCCGCTACGTCGCCGTTCTCGTCGCCGTGAATCGCAACGGGGTTTTGGAGCAGACGGAAGACGATGCCTTCCTCTTTTGCGTGTTCCACCTCTTCGAGACGGGCGGGCAATTCCGCTTCCGAACGGCGGTAGACAATCGACACTTCCTCCGCACCGAGGCGCATGGCACACCGCGCGGCATCCATCGCGACGTTGCCGCCGCCGACAACGGCGACGCGTTTGGCGCGTTTGATGGGGGTGTCGCTGTCTTCTTTATACGCTTTCATCAAGTTGATACGGGTCAAAAACTCGTTGGCGGAGTAGACACCGCGCAGGTTTTCGCCCGGGATGTTCATAAAGCGGGGAAGTCCCGCGCCCGAGCCGATACAGACGGCGTCGAAGCCGCTTTCAAACAGTTCGTCCACCGTGACGGTCTTGCCGATGACGGTGTTGGTTTTGAACGTGACGCCGAGAGCTTTTAAGCCGTCCACCTCTTGCGCTACGATGCTTTTCGGCAGGCGGAATTCGGGGATGCCGTAGACAAGTACGCCGCCGACGGCGTGGAGCGCCTCGAAAACGGTGACGTCGTAGCCCTTTTTGGCAAGATCACCGGCGCACGCAAGACCCGCAGGCCCCGAGCCGACGACCGCCACGCGCTTGCCGTTTTTGGCGGGAGAGGAGACGGCGGCTTTGCCGTTTTTCAGGTGCCAATCAGCGACAAAGCGCTCGAGACGGCCGATCGCGACCGGCTCGCCCTTGATGCCGCGGACGCATTTGCCCTCGCATTGGGTTTCCTGTGGGCAGACGCGGCCGCACACGGCGGGAAGCGAGCTTTGTTCGCTCAAAATCTCATACGCGCGGTCAAAGTCGCCCTCGGCGACCGCCGCGATAAAATCGGGGATGCGGATATGCACCGGGCAGCCCTCGGTGCAGGGGCGATGCTTGCAGTTTAAGCAGCGCGCGGCTTCTTCTTTGGCGGTTTGTTCATCGTAGCCCTGCACTACCTCCAAAAAGTTGCGGCGGCGCACGTCGGGACTTTGGGACGGCATGGGGCATTTGGTTACACTCATATTCGGCATCGCTCAAACCCCCTTAAACAGATTGCAGGTTTGCTCGCGCGCGCCCGCTTCAAACTCGCGGTAGGTCGCGCCGCGGGACATCGCTTCGTCGAAATCGACTAAATGTCCGTCGAATTCCGGCCCGTCCACGCAGGCGAATTTGGTTTCGCCGCCGACGGTCAGGCGGCAGCCGCCGCACATGCCCGTGCCGTCGATCATAATGGGGTTCATGCTGACGACGGTTTTGATCCCGTATTCTTTCGTGAGCTTGCACACGAATTTCATCATAATCAGCGGACCGATAGCGACCACCTCGTCGTACTGTTCGCCCGCTTCGATCAGCGCTTTGAGCGCGTCGGTGACAAGCCCTTTTTCGCCCGCCGAGCCGTCGTCGGACATCAGCACGTATTTTTCGGAAGCGGCGCGGAATTCGTCCTCTAAAATCACGAGATCTTTGTTGCGGAAGCCGACGATCGAGTGGACGGTAATGCCCTGCTCGCTCATCTTTTTGGCAACGGGGTAGGCGATCGCGCACCCGACACCGCCGCCGATGACGGCGACTTTTTTGAGGCCCGCCGTTTCGGTAGGTCTTCCGAGCGGGCCGACGAAATCGGTGATAAAATCGCCGGCTTCTTTCTTGTCTAATTTCATCGTGGTTGCGCCGACGATTTGGTAAATGATCGTCACTGTCCCCGCCTCGCGGTCATAGTCCGCGACGGTCAGCGGAATGCGCTCGCCGTCCTCCGACACGCGCAGAATGATAAACTGTCCCGGCTGGGCTTTTTTCGCCACAGCGGGGGCTTCGATGACCATACGCGACACCGTCGGATTTAAGCGGTCTTTTTTCACAATACGGTACAAGAGAATCCCTCCTGCTTTTTTACGTTACCTTATAGTATAACAGCAATTTTCCCCATCGTCAACGGGGAAATGCGATTTTTGAGAGACGAAATACGGATCTGTTTGTCTTATCATAATTCCGCAAAGGGACGTCGAGAGCGCCGTCTCCTACGCACACGGTGCAAAAATGCCTCGAAATCGCAGATTTCTCGGCATGGGGACTCGCAAATCAAGGCGGAGCCTTGTATATCATCAGCACGAAGTGCTGTATACCATCCGTTCCGCAGGAATGGCATCTCATCAAGCCGCAGGAATACACGCTTCGCGTGATGATATACGCCTGCGGCGATGATATACACGCTTCGCGTGATGATATACCAAGCCTGCGGCTTGGATAAAAAAATACCGTTCGCAAAGCGAACGGGATTTTTTGGTGACCCATCGGGGACTCGAACCCCGGACACCCTGATTAAAAGTCAGGTGCTCTGCCATCTGAGCTAATGAGTCATATATAATTGCGGCCTTTTGACGGCACCACGTTATTATATATAAAAGCGTCGCCGTTGTCAAGTTTTTTTCGCAAAAAGGCGAAAATATTTTTTTAATTTCTTTCCGCTTTCGGCGGAATGGTGGACAAAAAGACGGCATAGGTTGCTTTTGAGGTGAGAAAACATGGAGATTTATACGGTGAAATCCGGAGACACGGTATCGGCGGTCGCCGAGCGGTTCGGCGTGTCTGTGCGGCGGCTGTTGGCGGACAACGGTCTTTCGGCCGGCGAGACGCTGGTGCCGGGGCAGGCACTGCTTATTTTGGTGCCGTCGCGGGTGGCAACGGCGACGGCGGACGACACGCCGGAAAGCGTGGCGGCGCGGGAGGGGATCTCGCTGCGGGCGTTATGGCGCAACAATCCGCTGATTTTAGAGAGCGGCACGCTGTACGAGGGACAGACGGTGGTGCTCGCCTATGATAAGCCGCCGCAAAAGAGTATTGCCGTTAACGGATATGTCTACCCGAACGTGGACCGCGAGCTGCTTCGGAAAACGCTTCCGTTTTTGACGTATCTGACGATCTTTTCTTATGGTATTCGGCGGGACGGCTCGCTGCTTTCGCTTTCGGGTGACGAGCCGCTGATCGAAGCCGCCAAAGCGGGCGGGGTGCAGCCGGTGCTGATGCTGACCACGCTCGGAGAGGACGGGAAATTCGACAACACGCTATCGACGCTGCTTCTCGGCGACGAGGCGGTGCAGGAGGCACTGTTTGACGCGGTCGCGGCAACGGTGAAGGAAAAGGGGTATTATGCCGTGGACGTGGATTTTGAGTTTGTGCTGCCCGCCGAGCGGGAGGCATACGCGCGCTTTATCGAGCGCTTGCGCGAACGGCTAAACGCCGAAACTATCCCGCTGCTTGTGGCGCTCGCCCCGAAAACCTCCGCCACGCAGCCGGGGCTTTTGTATGAGGCGCACGACTACGCGCTGCTCGGAGCGGCGGCGAACAACGCGCTTTTGATGACGTATGAATGGGGCTACACCTACGGCCCGCCGATGGCGGTGTCGCCGCTTGACAAGGTGCGCGAGGTGGTGACGTTTGCGGTGGAGAACATCCCGCCGAAAAAGCTGCTTTTGGGGGTGCCGAACTACGGCTATGACTGGCCGCTTCCCTATGAGCGCGGTACCACCAAGGCGACCTCGATCGGTAACGAGCAGGCGGTGGAGATCGCGGCGCGGTATGGGGCGGACATTCGGTTTGACGACATGGCGCAAACGCCGTATTTCCGCTATGTGGACGAAACCGGGCGCGATCATGCCGTGTGGTTCGAGGACGCGCGGAGCGTTTTGGCGAAGCTCGATCTGTGGGAGACGTATTCGATGCGCGGGATCGCGGTGTGGAATCTTATGCGGCCGTTTGAGGTGGCGAAAATGGTGTTGAACGCCCGCTTTTTGATCGAAGAACGGCTGTCGCCGGAAAACGAGCTGTAGCTCTTGACAGAACGCGAAAAATAGCGTACAATACGAAAGAAATCCCCCTCGAAACGGAGGCTTGAGAAAATGAAAAAACGAATAGCGGCGCTGGCCGCGGTTTTGGCCTTGATGCTCGCCCTTTGCGGCTGCGGCAAAGCGGATTTATACGGTTCGTGGGTGCAAAAAGCCACCGCGGCAGATCAACCGGATACCCAGCTTACGTTCTTCGACAACGGCACCGGGACGGTGACGCAGGGAGAAAACGTCACGTGGCTCTATTATGAGGTCAAGGGCAAAACGGTGGATGTCACCATGAACGAGGTGGGCGCCGAGCCGACGGAATATACCTTTGCGGTAAAGGACGACGTGCTGACGCTGACCGACGAAAGCGGAACGGCGTTGACCCTCAGCAAAGTGGTTACAACAGACGAATAAAAAAATCCCGCCCGAGTAGGGCGGGATTTTTTAATTTTTAATTAAGAATTAAGAATTGTTCGTTAAATCGGGTTCCGGCTGTTCTTTTTTGTCGGCGCGTTTGAGGTTGCGCAAGAACACGAGCAAGAACGGCAGCGACGCGGCGGCGGTCAGCAGCTCGGCGGCGGCTTGGGTGTATTCGACACCGGTGAGGCCGAAGGTGGGCGCCAAAATGAGAATCAGCGGGATGAAGAACAGCCCTTGACGCATGGAGGACGTGATCGTGGAGAGCAGCGGCTTGCCGATCGATTGGAACGACATATTGCAGGTCACGCCGATCGGGAGCAGCGGCATACAGATACACTGTGCGCGCAGAGCGGCGGTGCCGATCTTGACGACGTTCGGATCGTCGCGGAACGCGTGGATGATCTCCGGCGCAAAGACGAAGCACAGCCCGCCGAGCGCTGTTAAAATGCAGGTGGATACCACCCACATAAAGACGGCGGCTTCGCGCACGCGCCCGAATTTTTTGGCACCGTAGTTATAGCCGGCGACCGGCTGATAGCCTTGACCGAAGCCGATGACGGCGGAGAAGATCGCCATAAATACTTTGGTGACGATGGACATAGCGGCGACAGCGGCGGAAGCCATTTCCTGCTCGCTCGCCATAAACGCGGCGGCCGCCAGCGCACCGGTCGCGGCGGCGTAGCGGGTGAGCATGATGGTGGCGATGCTCGAAAGACCCTGACGGAACAGCGAGGGCATCCCGTTTTTGAGGATCGCACCGTAGGTGCGGGGTTTCAGCGATACCTGCCGGATGCGGAGCTTTAGAATCGTTTTGCCGCGGAAATAGGCGGTAAGAAGCACGATACAGCTAATGAGCTGGCACACCGCGGTGGCGACCGCCGCACCGGCAGTTCCCATTTTAAAGGTAAAGATGAGCAGCGGGTCGAGGGCGACGTTTAAGATGCCGCCGGACATAATGCCGATGAGGGCGAATTTGGCTTTGCCCTCGGCGCGAAGCAGGTTGTTTAAAATAAACGAGGACAGCGACGCGGGCATACCGACCAGGATGTATTTGCCGTAGGCCATCGCGTCGGCGACGTTGCCGTCGTCTGCGCCGAGCAGACGGACGATCGGCTCCAAATAGAGGTTGCCGAACACGGCAAAGAGAATACCGAGCACGATACCCGCGGCGAGTGCCGAGCAGGCGAACCGTTCGGCGGCATCCGCTTCGCGGCGACCGAGCAGGCGGGAGATAAGGCTGCCTGCGCCGAGACCGAACGTGAAGCCGAACGCTTGCACGAGCGTCATCAGCGAAAACACAAGTCCTGCGGCGGCGGTGGCGGCGGTGCTGATCTTGGCGACGAAGAAGGTGTCGGCCGTGTTGTAGATGGCGGTGATGAGCATACTGATGATGGTCGGCACCGCGAGGGACGCGATCAGCGGCTTGACCGGGGTTTCGGTCATTTTTTTGAATTGGGCGGCCTCGTTGTTCACAGCGACACCTCCTTTCGGGTTTTTAATACACAACGGGGGATAGTATACCATAAATTAACGAGGGTTGCAAGGGAAATTTAATTTTAATTGAGAATTATGAACTAAGAATTATCTTGCGGTGTGGGATTTTTGACGAGGTGTGTGTCGAGCGTGCTGAAAATAAAAAGAAAAGCGGTGCAACTTTCGTTGCACCGCTTTGTTAGTAACTGATTAGAACCAGTTGCAGGTGGCGATCAAGCCGGAGAACACGATGGAAACCATGGAGACCAGCTTGATGAGGATGTTGATGGACGGGCCGGAAGTATCTTTGAACGGGTCGCCGATGGTGTCGCCGACAACGGCCGCTTTGTGCTGGTCGCTGCCTTTGCCGCCGTGGGCGCCGGTCTCGATGTATTTCTTCGCGTTATCCCAAGCACCGCCGGCGTTGGCCATGAAGATAGCCATAATGAAGCCGGACACGGTGCAGCCGCAGAGCATACCGAGCACACCGAAGCCGCCGAGGGTGCAACCCACGACGATCGGAGCGGCGATACCGACAACGGCCGGGAGGATCATTTCTTTCAGGGAAGCTTTGGAGCACATATCCACGCAGGTCGCGTAGTCCGGCTCGGCTTCGCCCTCCATGATGCCCTTGATCTCTTTGAACTGACGGCGGACCTCCACCACGATGCTCTGGGCAGCGCGGGAAACGGAGTTCATGGTCAGAGCGGAGAACAGGAACGGCAGGCAGGCGCCGATGAACAGACCGACGAGAACTTTCGGATCGAGCAGGTCGATGGCGGTGTTGAATTTCTCAGCATTCGCTTCGACGAGCTTCTCTTTGAAGTTGGCGATGAGGGCCAGAGCGGTCATACCGGCAGAGCCGATAGCAAAGCCTTTACCGGTAGCGGCGGTGGTGTTACCCAGGGAGTCGAGGGCGTCGGTGCGCTCGCGGACCTCCGGCTCGAGGCCGGACATCTCGGCGATACCGCCGGCGTTATCCGCAACCGGGCCATACGCGTCGGTCGCGAGGGTGATACCGAGGGTGGACAGCATGCCGACAGCGGCAAGGGAGATACCGTACAGACCGAGGTTCGGGTCGGTAGCGCCTTTGGCGCAGAAGAACGCGACGAGGATCGCCACGCCGACGATCAGGATCGGCAGAACGGTGGAAAGCATACCGGTGCCCAGACCGCTGATGATGAGGGTCGCGGTGCCGGTCTCGGAGGTCGCGGCGATTTTCTGGGTCGGTTTGTAGGTGTCAGAGGTGAAGTACTCGGTGCAAAGACCGATGAGCACGCCGGAGAGAAGACCGGCGAGAATCGCCCAATAGAGGCCGAACGGCATATCCATCAGGAGGATCAGGCCGAGGGCGACCACCGCGGAAGCGATGGCGGCGAAGTTGGTGCCGCGACGAAGAGCCGACAGCAGGTTTTTCTGGGAAGCGCCCTCTTTCGTCTGGACGAAGAAGGTACCGATGAGGGAGCAGACAACACCGATGGCCGCCATCAAAAGCGGGAGAGCAACGGAGTTGGCTTCGTTGAACGCCGGGGTCGCACCGGCCGCCACCACGCCGAGGGCGCAGGTGGAAACCATGGAGCCGACGTAGCTTTCGTACAGGTCAGCGCCCATACCGGCAACGTCACCGACGTTGTCGCCGACGTTGTCGGCGATCGCGGCCGGGTTACGCGGGTCGTCTTCCGGGATACCGGCTTCGACTTTACCCACGAGGTCGGCGCCCACGTCAGCGGCTTTGGTGAAGATACCGCCGCCCACACGGGCAAACAGAGCCATGGAGGAAGCACCCATACCGAAGGTCACCATCGCGGCGGTGATTTCCGGCAGCGTGCAGTCGAAGCAGAGGTCCATAAGGGCATACCACAGGGAGATGTCGAGCAGGCCGAGGCCGACGACGGTGAAGCCCATAACGGAGCCGGCGGAGAACGCCACGCGCAGACCGCGGTTAAGACCGGAACGGCAAGCGTTCGCGGTACGGTCGTTCGCACGGGTGGCGATGGTCATGCCGATGAAGCCGGACAGACCGGAGAAGAAACCGCCGGTCAGGAACGCAAACGGCACGAACCAGGTGAGCAGATCGAGAGCCGCCATGATGCACAGCACGACGAACATGCAGGCAAAGAAGATGGCGACGGTACGGTACTGACGGCTAAGGAAAGCCGAAGCACCTTTGCGGACAGCCTGGGAAATCTGTTTCATTTTGTCGGTACCTTCGTCAGCGCCAAGCACGACTTTGGCTTGGATGAACGCGAAGACGAGGGCGACGATCGAAGCAAACAGGCTGGCCACGTACAAGTGGTCGAGAATGAATTGCATTTGGGATGCCTCCTCTAAAAAATATTGGGTTTTTGCATACATTCCCAATATAAAGGGAATGGCATTTTTAGTCAAGGGATAAACGGTCGGTTTTTTTACACAAATTTAACATTTTTTGTCGCGTTTGCCGTCGAGCGTTGACAGAAACGGGGGCTTGTGGTAGACTATGAAAGTATAAGAACGACAAAAGGAGTGGTGACGGATGCAATCGACATTTTTTGCGATGCTGTCCCGTATGAAATACACGCCGCGGTGGACGATGATGCGCAACGTCTGTACCGAGAGCATTTTTGAGCATACCGGCGAGGTGGCAGTGTTGGCGCACGCGCTGGCAACCGTTGAAAACCGTCGCTTCGGCGGCAACGTGGACGAGGGGAAATGCGTGCTTTTGGCGCTGTATCACGATGCTTCCGAGGTGCTGACCGGCGATTTGCCCACGCCGGTGAAATACCACGACGAAGAGCTGCGCGACGCCTATAAGCGGGTGGAGCGCGAGGCGAACGAGCGCCTGCTTATGAAGCTGCCGGAGGATCTGCGTATCGACTACGCGCCGCTGTTGTTCCCGGAAAAAAGCGTAGAGGTCACGTTTGTGAAAGCGGCGGATAAAATGGCGGCGCTGATCAAGTGCGTGGAGGAGCTGAAAATGGGCAACCGCGAATTTGCTTCCGCCCGCAAGTCCATTGAGGACGCTCTTTTGGCGATGGATATTGCGGCGGTGGATTGCTTTTTGAAAGAGTTTTTACCGGCCTATGAGCTGACGCTCGACGAGCAGGAAGCTATCGGCTGAGAGGAGGATTTTTATGTTGTGGAGATGTCCCGCGTGTAACTGTCAAACGCAGGAGGAGGTCTGCTCCCGCTGTCAAACGCCGATGAAAGACGGTGAGCCGTCGGCGGCGACGGGCTTGTTAAAAGAGACCTTCGGCTCGGTGCCGTATCTGATCGCGGTGATCGCGTTTACGGCGGCGCTGATTTTTTCGATGGCGGCGGCGTTCTTCCCCGCTGATCCCGTTTCGCTGGAGGACGTGAAAAAAGTAGTGGTGACGTTTTCGGACGTGACCGGCACCAAAATGGAGCCGGCGGCGTGGGGCGCGATCCACACGCTGTATTCCACGATCAAGGAAGAGGCGAGCGCGACGGATACTTCGTTGCCGCTTATGGAAGTCCTTGCCTGTGTCGGCCTTTGGCTGCTTTTGGGACAGGGCTATACCGCCCGCGTGAATTTGCGCAAGGGCGGCCCGATCGTTTTGAAAATTGCCGTGATCTTCGGCGAGGTCGCGGCGTGGATCGCCACCGTCTGCGGCGTGCTGCTGGCGGTCGGACTGTGGTTCGAGCGGGCGCAGCTTGTGGAGATTTTGGGAACGAGCAACGATGCGCTGCTCGCGGCGTTCCACGATCTGTTGAGCTGTGAGGCAACTATGTGGCTGCTGCTCTTGCTGTGCGCGGTCATAGCCGTGTGCGGCCTTGTGTACGTGGTGTTTTTCCTCTCTGCCGCGCGGATGGTGAACAGTATGCTGTTTACCGCCAAGACCGGCGATTTCGGAAAACGCGCCGGATTGTTCGTCGGGATCGCGCTGTGTGTTGCGGGCGTGGCGATGACGGCAGACGCGGTGCTGTCGCTTATGATGCGGGATTGGCGCGGGATCGGCTCGCTTTTGTACGGCGTGGCGTATTTGCTGTTTGCGATCCTTCTGTTCTGTTACCGCCACCGCGCCCATACGCTTTTGTGGGAACAGCCGGCCTTCACCGGCGTGGGAACGCCGGACGTTCCGCATATCCCGATCAACCTGAAAGCGTCGGATCTGATGCGCGAGCAAACGGTAACGCCGATGGCGGTGGCGCCGACGCAAACCGGCGAATCCTCGCCGCGGCGCACGCTCAACGAGCCATTCCGCGAGGAATCGCTTGAGCCGAAGCCGATGACGAAAAACGGCTGCTGCCCGAAATGCGGCACGCCCATTCCGGACAACGCGTTCTTCTGCTTAAACTGCGGGTATAAGTTAGGATAAAATCGTATACAAAAAGCACCCTGCCTCGTGGCGGGGTGCTTTTTTTGTGCTTATTATGACATTTCCTCGACGTTCATCGTGTGGGAATCGACGGTGACGAGGAAATCGGCGGTAGTACCGTCATCGAAGGTGACGGTGATGACCGTGTTGCCGATCGCTTCGGACGATTGGATGACGAGCGAGTTTGCGTCGTTCACCTCCGCGACCGCGACCGCTTTATCCTTTATTTCGCAGGAGACGGCGGTTTTTTCGCCGAGGTCGTAGGTCTGTATGCTCTCGACCGGTTTGCCGGAGAAGAAGAAAAACATCGCCGCTACCGTGATGGTCGCCACCGCGGTGATCGCAACGGCGAGAATGCGGATCTTTTTCTTTTTCAGCACCATAAAGCACAGGGCGAACGCCATCACAAAGCAGAAGACGGTGCTGATCAGATGGCGCGGGAAGGACGAGGGGAGTATGTCAAACACATAGCTCATTCCGAGGCCGGCAAGACCGCCGGTCGCCACCGCCAAAATGACGGCGGCAGGGACGTTGTCGCGCTTCACCTGATAGGCGATCGCGCCGCCGGGCAGAGTGAGCAGCGTCCACCAAAGCCAGCCGGCGCCGATATAGTACACGACGAAGTATTGGTGGAACAGTTCGGAAAGTACGCCGCCGCCCGCAAAATAGCCGCAGGCGATTTCGACAAGGTAGATGACCGGCTGGCTCACGAGGAAAAAGAGGAAGCATTTGAGCGCCGCGTCGAGGGTGCTTTTGCTGCCGAGCACGACGAAAATCGCGAGCGGGATCCACACGTCAAAGGTGAGGGCGGGATCGGTAAACGAGGTATCACGAAGCGCCGGAATGCAGTCGAGCACGCCTACGACAACGCCGACGACAAGCGCGAACAGCAGGACGAAGCCCCACGAAAAGGGCTTTTTCAAAAGAGAATTTTTGGCTTTAGTCATAGTAACAGCTCCTTATTTAGACCGTAACGTCTTCTTTTGCGGCGGCAAATTTGCCGGCGAGCGAGGTGGGAAGCACAAAACGGAAATAGCCGGGTAAAATCTCGAACGAGACGGTCTTGCTGTGGACGATCTCGCCGTCGATGTTGATGCAGGCGGCTTTGTCGCATTCGGCTTCCATCTTCGTGCCGCGCAGATGCTCGCAGATGTCCCATCCGTAATGCTCGCCGCGCTTATAGCCGCCGAGCAGCTTGATCATCTTCAGCTTGGATACGACGGAGACCAGCACAAAATCGAGCTGACCGTCGTTGGGGATCGAGCCGGGCGCGCCGCAGTAGCCGCCGCCGTAATATTGGCCGTTGGCGGCGAGAGCGAAGAGGAAGCGCCCCTTGCGCTCCACCACGCCGTCCTCGGTGGTGATCTTTACGGTCAAGTTGTTGCCTGCGGGCTTGCACAGCATTTTGACAACGCCCAAATCGTATGCCATCGAGCCGGAGACGAGCGGCAGGCGTTTAAAGTCGCCCATATACGCGCACACGTCCGCATCCACGCCGAGCGAGCAGATGTTTAAGGACAGCTCGCCGTTGCAGAGGATGCCGTCCACCGCCGTTGCTTCGCCCTCGATGAGGGCGGGCAGGTCGAGAAAGTCCTCGGCTTTGCCGAACGTTTTGATATAGTCGTTGCCCGAGCCGCAGGGGATGCAGGCGATCTCGACGTTTTCGGCACCGGACACGCCGTTGGTCACTTCGTTGAGCGTGCCGTCGCCGCCGACCGCGTACAGGCGCACAAGGTCGCCTTTTTCGGCTTCCTCGCGGGCATAGACGCTCGCGTCACCGGCTTGGTTCGTTACGCGGATTTCGCAGTCACCGCCGTGGGCGGCAAAATACGCCTCAATTTCGGGGATGAAGTCCATCGCGCGGCTGTTTTTGCCGGCGGCAGGGTTGAGAATAAAAACGTGTCGCAAGGGTGGTACCTCTTTTCGTTTTAATTTCTGTCAAGCGTTCGTTAAAAATACATATAAAGAGTGCATTTGAGCATTCCGTTATACAGCTTGCGGCGCTTTTTCGCCGGGCGGCCGAACAGTGTCTCGAACTCCTCGTCCGGGCTGATGATCGCGTAGTTCCAGCCGGGCTTTTCGACGAAGACCTTGCCCATGGCGCGGATGAGATCCTGCGCGGTGCGCACGTCTAAAAGCCGCTCGCCGTAGGGCGGGTTGCAAAGCACCGTACCCGAGTCACCGATCGGCTCAAAGCGGCGCAGGTCGCGCACCGCGGTCTCCAAACGGGCGGCGACACCTGCCTTTTCGGCGTTGTCGCGGCAGAGGGAAAGCACCTCGGGGTCCACGTCCGAGCCGAACAGTGCGGGCAGGCGGTCGGGCTGTTCAAACGAAACGGCGCGCTCGCGTTCCTCCTGCCACACGGCGGCGGGAACGAGCGCCCATTCCTCGGCGGCAAAGGCGCGGGATTTGCCCGGCGCGATCTTCGCCGCTTGGAGCGCCGCTTCGATCAAAAGCGTGCCCGAGCCGCAGCAGGGGTCGAAAAGGCGCTCGGCACGACGGGCGCGCGCAAGGTCGGCGATCGCCGCGGCGAGTGTTTCTTTGAGGGGTGCGGCGCCGGAGATCTCGCGGTAGCCGCGTTTATGCAGTCCCGCGCCGCTCGTGTCGAGCAGCAACGAAACCTCGTCTTTGAGGATGGTAAATTGGATTTGGTACAGTGCGCCGGTTTCGGCGAAGCGGGCTTGGTGGTAGGTTTGATTGAGCTTGTCCACCACCGCTTTTTTGACGATGGATTGGCAGTCGGGAATACTGTGCAGCGCGGAATTGAGCGACCAGCCTTTAACGGGAAAACGGTCGAGCTTGCCGATATAGTCCGCCCATGGCAGGGCGCGCACGCCTTGATACAGTTCCTCGAACGAGCGGGCGGGAAAGCTGCCTACGAGGATCTGGATGCGTTCGGCAAAGCGGCTTTGGATGTTGGCGCGAGCGAGGATCGCCTCATCGCCGGAGAACAGCACGCGGCCGTTTTGCGCTTCGACTTTATCCGCGCCGAGGCGCTTCAGCTCGTCCGCCAACACGCCCTCGATCCCGAACAGACACGGCGCACAAAAACGCATCAAAATCCCTCCTTTTTGCCATTTACCTTTTTACTTTACACTATTTTGGAACAAGGTGCAAGTAAAATTTGGGAATTTTATAAAATGAAAGCACCAAGCACAAAAGCGCTTGGTGCTTTTTGGCCCGCCCGGAGGGATTCGAACCCCCGGCCTTTGGAATCGGAATCCACTGCGATATCCAGCTTCGCCACGGGCGGATGTATTGGCGACTTTCTTATTCTATCCTATTTTCCTTGTTTTTGCAACCCCAATTTTACAAAAAACAAAAACAAATTATATCGGTGAGGGAGGAAAAGTTTGTGCAGATTTTCCATTGCGTTTTTGGAAACGGTGTGGTATACTGTCCGCAACAAAGACGTGAGGAGGTGCCGGTTTGGAACAGGAAAAATTTGTGTATATCGTTGTGACCCAAAGCGGCACGTGTATTTCCAAGGTGCTGCGGCGGATGACACACGATCCCTATAACCACGTGTCGCTGGCGCTGGACGCGAATTTGCAGAAGATGTATTCCTACGGACGGCGGCGTCTGCACAATCCGCTGGTCGGCGGGTTTGTGCATGAAACGCCCCAGACCGGTGTGTTCGGTCATTTCCGCGAGACGGATGCGGTCGTCGTGGAGCTTCCGATGGGCGGCGCAGAGTATGAAAAATTGCAGGAGCGGATGCAGGAGATGTATCGCCACCGTAAAGACTATCGGTATGATTTTCTCGGCGTTTTGCTGGCGTACTTCGGCAAAGCCAAGCGCCGCTACCATAAGTCGTATTGCTCGAAATTCGTGGCGGGGGAGTTGGAGGCCGCGGGCGTGACCATGCCGCAAAAAACGGTGTTTCGTCCGGTGGATTTTTTGGCGCTCCCCGAGGGGAAAACGGTGTTTTCCGGAAAGCTGCGCGCGTATAAACCGCCGGTGGCGGGGGAATGAAAAAGACCAAAACGCTGTGCGAGTTGGTCTTTTTTTCTTGACTTTTTTGCGGGCGTATGCTATAGTGCAAAACAGTTACGCTGGTGTAGCTCAGTTGGTAGAGCAGCTGATTTGTAATCAGCAGGTCGGGGGTTCGAGTCCGTTCACCAGCTCCAAAGAATGAAATACGCCCAGGGCAAAGCCTCGGGCGGATTTTGTTGTTTTGATAATACAGACACGCCGCGGGTTTGTGCGACAATTCGGGAAGGGTCGTCGAGGACGCCGACCCCTACATACACGCCGCGGTTTTGTGCGACAATTCGGGAAGGGTCGTCGAGGACGCCGACCCCTACATACACGCCGCGGGTTTGTGCGACAATTCGGAAAGGGTCGCCGAGGACGCCGACCCCTACATACACGCCGCGGTTTTGTGCGACAATTCGGGAAGGGTCGTCGAGGACGCCGACCCCTACATACACGCCGCGGGTTTGTGCGACAATTCGGAAAGGGTCGTCGAGGGCGCCGACCCCTACATACACGCCGCGGGTTTGTTCGAAAATTACGGCAAAATGCCGCGTTCGGCGCAGACCTTGAGGATGCCGATCTGGGTTTTGGCGTCCGGCAATTCGCCGTTCATCACGCGGGTGAGCGCGTCCTTGAGCGGGACGGCGGCGAGGGTCAAAAATTCGTCGTCGTCGGGGTCGGCTTCGCCGAACGTGAGGTCGGTCGCCTCATAGATCCGGTCGATCTCGGTGCAAAAGCCGGGGGTCGGGTACATGTTGCCGAGGAATTTCCACGTTTTAGCGGTGGCCCCCGTTTCCTCTTTCAGTTCGCGGACGGCGGCGGTTTTGGTGTCTGTGTCGGTGGTTTCGAGCTTGCCTGCCGGCAGTTCCCACGTTTCTTCCTCGAACGGGTAGCGCCATTGGCGCACAAGCAGGATCTTATCGTCGGCGGTGACGGCGGCGACACACACGCCGCCCGGATGCTCCACGACAACACGGGTGCAGTCGCGTCCGTCGGCGGTTTTGGCGTCATCCTCGCGCATGGTGAGGATCGCGCCCTTGTGGACGACGTTTTTTCGGACGGTGGTTTCACGAAAATTCATAGAACAGACCTCGCTTTCATAGGATTTTTTGAGGTGGTTTTTATGGAGATCATAACCGAAACGCCGCCCACCGAAGCGGTGAGAGACGCGTGGGGCGCGGCGCTGTGTGCGCGGTATCCGCGGCTTGTGCGCCGTTCGATCGGCCAAAGCGCCCGCGGGCGGGAGATCGACGGATTTTCGCTCGGGCAAGGGGTGCACACCGTGCTGTTTGTCGGCGGCACGCACGCGCAGGAATGGATGACCGCGCTGCTGTTGTATCGGTTTATCGAGGATACGTGCGCCCATCTTGAAAGCGGCAAGGCCGCCGAAGCTATCGCTATCGCGAAAGCGATGCACGGGCGCCGGCTACTGTTTGTGCCGTGTCTTAACCCCGACGGCACGGAAAGGGCGCTCGGCGGGGATACGACGTGGCAGGCGAACGCGCGGGGCGTCGATCTCAACCACAATTTTAATGCGGGATGGGACAAATTGCAAGAGCTGGAGCGAAAAAACGGGATTTTTTCGCCGTCGCCGCGGCGATACGGCGGTGTCGCTCCCGAAAGCGAGCCGGAAACGGCGGCGCTGACGGCGCTGTGCCGTCGGGTGCAGCCCGCCCACGCGGTATCGCTGCATACGCAGGGCGAGGTCATCTATTGGCGGTTCGGTCACCGCACGCCGGAGCGGGCGGCGATGATGGCGCGGCTGCTGGCGGATGCCGCAGGATATGCGCTCGACGAGCCGACGGGACTTGCGGTGGGCGGCGGGTTCAAGGATTGGTTTATTGAGGAATTCGGTCGGCCGGCGTTTACCGTGGAATGCGGGCGGGGCGAAAACCCGCTGCCGCTGACGGATTTTTTGACGGTGTACGGCAAAGTGCGAAGGCTGTTATTTTTGGCGGCGGTTTTATAGAAAATTTTTTCGAAAAAAATAAAAAAATTTGAAAAAGATATAGGAAAATCGAAAAGAATGTGTTATACTGTAAAAAGTGTGTTCGGATGTCATAATAAAGGAGCCGTTAAAGATGGAATCGTCATTAAAAAAGCAACTTGCCATCGACGCCGCCAAAATCCGTTTGGCGATCATCGAGGGTACTTTTCATGCCAAGAGCGGGCACCCCGGAGGCTCGCTCTCCATTACGGAAACCATGGCGTATCTGTATCGCTGTGTGCTGAAGGTAGACCCGAAAAACCCGAAGTGGCCCGACCGTGACCGCTTGGTGCTGTCGAAAGGGCATACCGCTCCCGCGCTTTACGGCGCGCTGACGCTTCACGGGTTCTTCCCCGAAAGCGAGATCGCGCGTCTGCGCAAGCCGGACAGCTTTTTGCAGGGCCACCCGGATATGCAAAAAACGCCGGGCGTGGATATGTCTACCGGCTCGCTCGGTCAGGGCGTTTCCGCGGCGGCGGGTATGGCGCTGGCCGCCAAGCTCGATAAGAAAGAGTATCACGTGTATGCCATTCTCGGCGACGGTGAGATCGAAGAAGGTCAAGTGTGGGAGGCGGCGATGTTCGCTTGTGCCAAAGGGCTTGACAATCTGACGTTGTTTATCGACAACAACAACCTGCAAATCGACGGTTGCCTCGAGGAAGTCAACTCGCCGTATCCGATCAAAGAAAAATTCGAGGCGTTCGGCTTCACCGTGTTTGAGGCGGACGGTCACGATTTTGAATCGATCGACAAAGCGGTGACCGCGGCGCGCGCCGTTTCGGGAAAACCGACCGCGATCGTTTTGAAAACCGTCAAGGGCCACGGCGTCTCCTTTATGGAAAACCAAGTGGGCTGGCACGGCAAAGCCACCAACGCCGAAGAATATGAGGTCGCGATGGCGGAACTGAAAGCGGCGCTTAAAGCGTGTGAGGAGGCGTGATCATGGCGGACGTAATGAAAAAAGCCACCCGTGAAGGCTACGGCGACGCGCTGGTGGAGCTTGGAAAAGAACACGACGATATTATCGTTATGGACGCCGACCTCGCGGGCGCGACCCGCACCGGCACGTTTAAAAAGGCGTTCCCCGATCGGTTCTTTAACGCCGGTATCGCCGAGGCAAATATGACCGGTGTCGCGGCGGGACTTGCGTCCTGCGGCAAGACGGTATTTATCTCTTCGTTTGCGATGTTCGCGACCGGTCGTGCGTATGAGCAAATTCGCAACTCGATCGCGTATCCGCGTCTGAACGTCAAGGTGGCGGCGAGCCACGGCGGTATCTCCGTCGGCGAGGACGGCGCGACCCACCAATGTATCGAGGATCTCGGGCTGATGCGCGGTATCCCCGGCATGGCGGTTCTCAACCCCGCCGACTACTATGAGGCGAAAAAAGCGGTGAAAGCCGCGTATGAGTGGGACGGCCCGGTGTATCTGCGGTTTGGCCGCTTGT
Source organism: Acutalibacteraceae bacterium (assembly GCA_045643425.1). GTDB lineage: Bacteria > Bacillota > Clostridia > Oscillospirales > Acutalibacteraceae > RGIG426. The sequence goes on along the minus strand of JAZUKW010000073.1, from coordinate 1,692 downwards.
CTGTGCCGGTGGTGTTCGACGAGGATTGCCCGTTCGAGATCGGCAAGGGCGTGCAGCTTAAAGACGGCACCGACGTGACCGTTATTGCGACCGGCCTTATGGTCAAAGAGGCGCTCGAGGCGTATGAAACGCTGAAAGCCGAGGGCATTTCCGCCCGTATCATCAACATGGCGACCATCAAGCCGATCGACCGCGACATTATCGAAAAAGCCGCGCGCGAAACGGGCGTGATCGTGACTGCCGAGGAGCATAGCATCTTAAACGGTCTCGGAAGCGCTGTCGCCGAGGTGGTAGCGGAAACCGTTCCCGTGCCGGTGGTGCGTGTCGGCGTGGAGGATACGTTCGGCAAGTCCGGCCCGGCGGCAGATCTGCTCAAGGAGTTCGGGCTTTCGGCTGAGAACATCGTGAAGAACGTGAAGCTCGCGCTCGAAAAGAAAGCGAAATAAGTTTTAGATACTAAAAATCCCGCAACCAACGGTTGCGTGATTTTTTATGCCGTTTTTACTTGAACAGCGTTTTGAGCAGGGTGCGTTTGAGCACCTGGCCGCCGGCGCTGATGAGCTGGGTCTCGATTTTGGACATCCGGCGATCGAGCTTCTTTTTGGCTTCCGCTTCGGCTTTCTCTTTTTTCTTCTCGGCGGCGGCCTCTTCTTTTTCACGCTGCTTTTCGGCGGCGGCTTCGTCTTTTTCGCGTTGCTTTTCCGCCGCGGCCTCTTCTTTTTGTTTTTGGGCTTCGTATTCGGCTTTTTCGCGCTCGAACGCCTCGCGCTCCGCCGCCAAACGGTCTTCCTCGGCGGAGGCGGCTTTCTGCTGCTCCAGCACCTCGTAAGCGGTCTCGCTGTCGTAGGAAGCGTCGTATTTCGACATACCGTCCATGGCTTTCATTTGGTTGCGGGTGGCGTCATCCGCCGGCGCCATCAGGCTCTGCGGGCAGATGATCGAGGTTTGCTGCACGATGCCGGGGACGCCGTCCGCATCAAGGACGGAGACGAGCGCGTGGCCGACGCCGAGCTCCATGATCACCTGTTCGGTGGAGAACGCGGGGTTGGCGCGCATCGAATCGGCGGCGGCGCGCACGGCGCGCTGCTCCGCCGGCGTGTAGGCGCGCAGGGCGTGCTGGATGCGGTTGGAGAGCTGCGCCAAAACGCTGTCCGGAATATCGGCGGGGTTTTGGGTGACGAAATAGATGCCGACACCCTTCGAGCGGATGAGCTTCACGACCTGCTCGATTTTTTGGACGAGCGCTTTCGGCGCATCGGAGAACAGCATGTGCGCTTCGTCGAAGAAGAACACGAGCTTCGGTTTGTCGCAGTCGCCGACCTCGGGGAGAACGGTATACAGCTCGGACATCATCCACAGCAGGAACGTCGCGTACAGCGTCGGGTTTTGGGCGAGCTTGACGCAGTCGAGCAGGTGGATCATCCCGTTGCCGGAGGCGTCACAGCGAAGCCAATCTTTGATGTCCAGCGGCGGCTCGCCGAAGAATTTGTCGCCGCCCTGCGTCTCGAGCGGGAGAAGCTCGCGCACGAGCGTGCCGAGCGAGGCGGTGGCGATCGAGCCGTAGGTGGTGGTATATTCGTCTTTGTGGTCGTTCACGTAGTTGAGCAGGGCGCGGAGGTCTTTCATATCGTAGAGGAGAAGTCCCTTGTCGTCCGCAATTTTAAAGACGATGTTGAGCACGCCCTCCTGCGC
>JAZUKW010000072.1:0-6036 GCA_045643425.1 Acutalibacteraceae bacterium | reverse complement strand
GCGCCGGATCTGCCCGGCTTCGGCGACAGCGAAGAGCCGAAGGAACCGTTTTCGGTGGACGATTACGCCGATTTCGTGTTGCATTTTTGCGAGGCTACGGGTGTCGCTGACCCCGTTGTGATGGGACATTCCAACGGCGGGCGGATTTTAATTAAACTGTTGTCGCGAGACCCGAAGCCGCTCGACGTCAAAAAAGCGGTGCTGCTCGATTCCGCCGGCGTGAAGCCGAAGCACGGGATCGACTGGTACGTGAAAGTATACAGCTACAAAGCGGCGAAGAAGCTGCTTCCCGGTCTTGCCAAAAAGATGCAGGGCAAGGTCGGCTCGACCGATTACAAGGCGGCAAGCCCCGTGATGCGGCAGGCGATGGTCAAAGCGGTCAACGAGGATCTGACCGACTGTTTGCCGAAGATCACCGCGTCTACGCTTCTTATCTGGGGCGAGTTGGACGATGCCACTCCGCTTTCGGACGGCAAGCTGATGGAGAAGAAAATTCCCGATGCGGGCTTGGTGACGCTTGAGGGCGCGGGCCATTTTGCGTTTGCCGAACGGTGGGGACAATGCCGCGCCGTTTTAGACGCGTTTTTGTTTTTGTAAGTTTTTAGAAGTAAGGAGAAACCACAATGCTTTTGACACTTTCGATAAACGGGCTTCCGTTCGTGTTCGGATGGTTCTTTCTGTTTGCGGCGCTGGTGCTGATTTGCACGGTCGCGCAATCGCTGCGGTACGTTCATATGCTGCAGCTGTCCGGATACCACAACAACGAATACCGTCATTGGTGCAAAGAGCATTTGGCGCAGATCTATTCGCCGGCGCGCCTCCTTTGCTATTTGACCCTGCTGCTTCTTGCGCTGCGGTCGGTGCTGTTCTCTTTTGTGCCGCCGTTGTATTTTTTGGTGATAGCTTGCGTGGGACTGTTTTGCGGCTTGCTTGACGCGATGCCGCGAAAAGCGAAAAAGCCGCTGGTGTTCACAAAACGTGTGTGGCGACTGCTCGTCACGTTTGCGGTTTTGGTGGCGGTGATCGTGCTTTTGTGGGAGCATCTCGTCGGCTTCGGCTCGTATTGGAAAATGGCGGTGGGTGCTTCGGTGCTGCTGGTTTTGACGCCGATGCTCGTGCCGCTGGCGAACGTCGTCAACGTGCCGATCGAGAAAGCGGTCACCAATTGGTATATCCGAGACGCCAAGCGCATTTTGGCGGAGCACAAGGATCTTACCGTGATCGGTATTACCGGCAGCTACGGCAAAACGAGCACGAAGAATTTTCTGTACTCGATGCTGTCAACGAAATATAACACGCTGATGACTCCCGAAAGCTACAACACGACGATGGGCGTGGTGCGCACCATCCGCGAGCGGCTGAAATCGTCGCACGAGGTGTTTATCGTGGAGATGGGCGCCACCAACGTCGGCGACATTAAAGAGATTTGTGACATCGTGCATCCGCAGTACGGTCTGCTCACCTCGATCGGCGAGCAGCACCTCGAGAGCTTCGGCACGGTGGAGAATATCGTAAAAACCAAATTCGAGCTGTACGACGCGATCCCCGAAAACGGATTCATTTGCGTCAATGCCGACAACGAGCGCATTTGCGCCGAATTAAAAGCGCGGCGCGGCGACGGCAAGGCGGTCGTGACCTACGGCGTGAAAGACGAGAGCACGGCGGATTACCGCGCGCTTGACGGAACGGTGTCCGGTGCCGGGTGCCGCTTTACGCTCCGGGACAAATCCGGGGTCGAGACTGCGTTCGGCACGAAGCTGCTCGGCGGCCACAACGTACAGAACATCACCGGCTGCTTGGCGCTCGCCACCGAGCTCGGGATCCCCGCCGACAAGCTCGTGTATGCGGTGCGGCTCCTGAAACCGGTGCGGCATCGTTTGGAGCTGCTTCCGAATGGATTTATCGACGATGCGTTCAACTCCAACCCGGCGGGCTTCCGCTCCGCGCTGGAAACGCTTAAAGCGTTCTCGGGCGAGCGTGTGCTGGTGACGCCCGGCATGGTGGAGCTCGGCGAGCGGGAGGCGCCGCTCAACGAGGAGCTCGGCGCTTACGCCGCGGATTGCTGTGACTTGGCGATCCTCGTCGGCGAGCGGCAGGCACCGCCGCTGAAAAAAGGGCTTTTGTCCGCCGGCTTTGACGAGGACAAAATCTACGTGGCGGCGTCGCTTGCGGACGCGATGGATTACCTGAAAACCGTGCCGGTAAACGGAACGCGCACGGTGCTTTTAGAAAACGATTTACCGGATAACTACGACTAAACAAGAAAAGGGGTTTTGTGTAATGGCAACGAAAACGAGAGTCGCCGTTTTGTTCGGCGGCCACAGCGTGGAACACGAGGTATCTGTTATTTCGGGAATAGAGGCGTTTGATGCGCTTGACCGCGAAAAATACGAGGCGATCCCGCTGTATCTGACGAAGGACAACCGCTTTTTTACCGGCGAGGCAATGGGGGAGATCAAAAATTACGCTGACATTGATGCTTGCCTCGAAAAAGGCGAGCAGGTCACGCTGATGAAAGGTGAAAACGGCGTGGATATGTATCGTTTCCCGCAAAAAAAAGTGGGCAACAACCTGGTCGGTTCGTTCGACGTGGTGCTTCCGGTGGTGCACGGCACCAACGTGGAGGACGGCACGCTGATGGGCTATCTCGAGCTGCTCGGCGTTCCGTATGCCTCTTGTGACGTGACGAGCTCGGCGCTCGGTATGGACAAGGCGCGTATGAAATCCGTTTTGCGCGAGGCGGGCGTGCCGGTGCTTCCGGCGATCGAAGTGACGGGGCAGGAGTATGCGGGCTCGCCCGACGACGTGATGAACCGTGTGGAGAGCGAGCTTGGTTATCCCGTGATCGTAAAGCCGGTCAACCTCGGCAGCTCGGTCGGCATTTCCAAAGCGGACGACCGCGAGGCGCTTGAAAAATCGCTCGATTTGGCGGCGCAGTACTCGGCGCGCATTCTGATCGAACACGCCGTGCCGAATTTGCGCGAGATCAACTGCTCGGTGCTCGGCGATATGTACGAAGCTGAGGCGTCGGCTTGCGAAGAGCCGCTCAACGCGGAGAAAATTTTGACTTATGCAGACAAGTATATGTCCGGCGGTTCCAAGGGCGGCAGTAAAGGCGCTAAATCCGGCGGTATGGAGCAACTTAAACGCAAATGCCCCGCCGATATTCCGGACGAGATGACGAAGCAGGTGCAGGAATACGCGGTGGCGACGTTTAAGGCGCTCGGCTGTCTCGGTGTGTCGCGTATCGACTTTTTGAACGATAAGGAAAGCGGCGAACTGTGGGTGAACGAAATCAACACCATTCCCGGCTCGCTCTCCTTCTATCTGTGGGAGGCGGCGGGCGTGCCGTTTGCAAAACTGCTCGACCGGATGATCCAGCTTGCGTTCAAACGCGAGCGCGAGCGTCAGGCGCTGACCTTCAGTTATGAAACCAACCTGCTGGCGAGTGCCGCCGCGGGACTTTCCACCGGCAAGAAATGAGTGTTTCGAAAAAAGGAGAATGTGCGATGAAAAAACTCCGCTTGCGGCGCGCAGGGGTTGTGCTGCTCTGCGTGCTTTCCGTCCTGTTGACGGCGGCCGTGCCGGTTTCGGCGGCCATTACGCCCGGGTATCAAAAGGGCGAGGTGGTGATTATCGGCGAAAAAGATAAAGTGGCGCCGCGGGTGATCGCGGTGCGCAACGGTACGATCACCACGTTGGACGCGCTGGATTGGGAAGACGGCGGTATTCACGGTCAGGCGGTACATTTGAACGGCGCCGGCGACTATATCGAATATCCGAACGCCGCTCTTTGCGGGGGCGAGATCACGGTGGCCGGCTGGGTGAATTGGCTGGGCAGCGCGACGGACAACCCGAAGGGCGAGCTCAACCAGCACCTGTTTACCGTGTATCGGGATGCGGATAACTACTTTACCCTAAACCTCCACGCCTATCGCGACAACGTGCGCCAGGGCGAGGACGGAACCGTGTACCGCGTGGACGGCGTGTGCCTTGAATATAAGATCGCGGGAAGCGCCGGCAAGCTGGTGCAGGCGTATAATATGACCTCCGGCGGCGTGGATTATGCCATTCGCCAAAAGGAGTGGACGCATTTGACGGTCACGATCAGCAAGCGCGCCATCAAGCTGTATATCAACGGCACCCATTGGTTCGAGGAGCCGTTGGAGGGCGCTTGCAAAACGCTTGCCGCGAACGGTGTGCGCATCGGCGGCACGGTCGGAGAGGAGAGCTATACGCTGTCCGGTCTTGTGGACGACGTGGCGGTGTTCAAGGGCATTTTGAGCGCGGAGCAGATCGCGTATCTGGCTTCCGGTGCTACGCTGGACTTTAAGCCACCGACGGAGCCGACCGCACCGACCGGAACGGGTGTGAGCGCCGCGGGCGAGACGTCCGAGGAGCAATCCGGCGGCGACACCTTTAAGGATACGGATAACAGCAGCGCGTTTTCAGACATCACCATTCCCATGTTCACCTGGTACGTGCTGGGCGGGCTGGTGGTGCTGATGGTGGTGCTGACTATTGCGCTGAACAAGCATGAGGAACGGCGAAAGAAAGAGGAGGAGAGCGGCGAATGAAACGAGTATTATGCGTGACGGCGGTTCTGCTTCTTTGCCTGAGCCTTACGGCGTTGCCCGCCGCGGCCCAGCCGCTGGACAACGAGACGACGGTGGTCATTACCCGCAACAGCGGCGAGACCGAATTGACCCCCTCTCAAAACGAGTCCTGCTTTTGGGAGTATCCGACGCTGACCGCCGGTCAACACCGGGACGACGGCGTGTTGTGGCTGTTTAACAAATCCGGGCGCAACGCCACGGTGACGCTGGCGGATTTTCACCTGCCGACCGATGAGGCGGCGGTGGCGTATTTGAAGGCGCTGAAGCTGACGGTGCGCGTTGACGGAAAAGTGATCTTCGACGACACCTATGACAAGGCGGCGGCGCTGTCGATTAAGCTGGACGTGCCGAAGGGGGAGAAAAAGCCCGTTAACTTTGAGCTCGGGTGCGATTTCTCCTATTCCGGCGAGAGCAATCCCGTCGAGGTGATCTACGGTAAATACACGGTGGAATACCACGGCGGCGGCATTTTCTCCTCGTGGATCTTCTACGTGGCGCTGGCGGTCGTAGCCGCGGCGGTCGTGGTGTTTACCGTTGTCAGAAAAAAGAAAAAAAGCACTTGACAAACCGCTTTGCGCGTGTTACAATATGCTTTGCACAATAAAGAAAAGCCTTACCCGCTTTCACCTGCGGATCTCGTTCCCGACAGGTCAATAAAGTTTATTCATGATCGCAAATACCCTTGAGTAAATTTTTAAGCGGGCAAGACTGCCCGCTTTTTTATTTGTTACGGAGGTGTTTAGTATCGCTAACAAAGAAATGCAGATCAACGAGCAGATCCGCAATCCGGAGATCCGTGTGATCAGCGAAACCGGTGAACAGCTCGGCATTATGTCCGCTGCGGAAGCGCAGAAAATCGCGGACGAGCAGGAGCTGGATCTGGTGATGATTTCGCCCAACGCTCAGCCGCCGGTGTGCCGCGTGATGAACTACGGCAAATTCCGCTATGAGCAGGCGAAACGCGAAAAGGATGCCCGCAAGAACCAACACGTGGTGGAGCTGAAAGAGGTGCGCCTCGGCCTCAACATCGACGTCGCCGACTTCGACACCAAACAGCGCCAAGCCACCAAGTTCTTGAAGCAGGGCAACAAGGTGAAGGTTTCTATCCGGTTCCGCGGCCGTGAAATGGGTCACCCCGAGCTCGGGCAGACCATTATGGATCGGTTCGCGAAAGCGTGCGAGGAAACGGCTGTGGTCGAAAAACCCGCCAAGCTTGACGGCCGCCACATGCTGATGTTCCTGGCACCGAAGCCGGCCAAATAACAACACACATTATTAAGGAGGAAAATATTATGCCGAAAATCAAAACGCACAGCGGTGCGAAAAAACGCTTTAAGCTCAGCAAGGGCGGCAAAGTCCTTCGCGCGAAAGCTTACAAATCGCACATCCTGAACAAAAAGACCACCAAACGTAAACGCAA
>JAZUKW010000071.1:0-6247 GCA_045643425.1 Acutalibacteraceae bacterium | reverse complement strand
CTCGAAGTTCATCTCGGCGAACAACTGCACCGCCGGATGCGCCGCAAACAGCGAGGCCTCCGCGCCGTTGTCGCCTCAAAGGGTGATGAACACGTTCTGCACGCCGGCGTCGCGGCACGCTTCTAATGCAAGGCGGGAGGTTTCGAGGCTGTACCGAATGCGCGGGGCAAAGCCCACCCATTTCCACGCGCCGCCCGCAAAGACGGTGGCGTTGTTTTTAAACAGCGCGTGGCGGGCGAGGTTTTCGCGGTACACGTCCGCGTTCAGCGTGACGTAATCCCAGTAAACGAGCGATACGTCGGCGGGCACGCTGTCGATGAGCTCCTGCGACAGCTCCGAACGGTAATATTGGTTGCCGGTGTCGGCTTTGGCGAGCTTGAAGAACATATCGCTCCACATCATCGGCTCAAAGCCGTGCTTTTCGCAAAGCGCGCAAACTTTTTCGAGATGACGCTGTAAAATCTCGCGGGTGTCTTGTTTGCCGAAGCGGTCGAGGAAACGGCCGCGCCCTAAATGCTCCGCTTCGTCCATACCGATATGGATGCGGTTGCTGCGAAACGCTTTGCGGCAGGCGGCGATCATCTTGTCGATGAACTCGTAGGTCTTCGGCTCGTCCACGAGCAGAATGTCGTCGATGTCGTGGTTACATTCATACGTGGGACGGTGGCGGAAAATCGCGTTTAAGTGGGCGAGCGTTTGCATACACGGCACGACCTCGATGCCGTAGGATGCGGCGAAGTCGTCGATCTCGCGCAGCTCGGAAAGCGAGAACCGCCCGCGCTGGAAGCCGAAATACGGCTCACCCTCGATCTCATAGGTGTCTTCGGTATAGAGCATCAGCGTGTCGAGCCCCATCAGCGCCATTTGGCAAAGGTAGTCCTTGAGGGTCGCCACCGTCGGTACGGCGTTGCGCGAGCAGTCGAGCATCGCGCCGTCGTGACGGAAGCGGGCGGTTTGGGAAAACGCATAGGTGTCGTCCGTTTGCTCGGCGCAAAGCGCGAGCGCGCGGGTGAGATAGGGGAGCTTTTCATACCGCACAGTCAGCGTGTCGGCGGTTTTCTCTACCGAAAAGCCCTTGATCGTCTCGTCCAAAACGGCGCAAAGGGCAACGCCCTCCTGCGCGGCATCAAACCCGATGCGCGGCAGAAGAGCGAGGATCTCGGCGGAAACGGTGTCTTTACGGAACGTCATATTCAATTCCTCCGTTTCTTATATGTATTCGATTAGAAGCGAATTTTCTCGGCGAGGAACGCGGGCAGCTCGGCGATCGGCAGGCGCACCTGCTCCATGCTGTCGCGCTCGCGGACGGTGACGCAGTTGTCTTCGAGGCTGTCGAAGTCGAAGGTCACGCAGTACGGCGTGCCGATCTCGTCCTGACGGCGATAGCGTTTGCCGATCGAGCCGGCATCGTCGAAGTCCACCATAAAGTCGGGCGCGAGGGTGTCGAACACTTTGCGCGCTTCCTCCGACAGCTTCTTCGAGAGCGGAAGCACCGCGGCCTTGAACGGCGCGAGCGCCGGATGCAGGCGAAGCACCACGCGGGTGTCGTTCTTCTCGGCGTCCACGATCTCTTCGTCGTAGGCATCGCAGAGGAACGCGAGGAACGAGCGCTCGACGCCGAGCGACGGCTCGATCACGTAGGGAATGTAGTGCTCGTTCGCCTCCTGATCAAAATAGGTCAGGTCTTTGCCGGAGGTGTTTTGATGCTGGGTCAGGTCGTAATCGGTGCGGTCGGCAACGCCCCACAGCTCACCCCAGCCGAACGGGAATAAAAATTCAAAGTCGGTCGTGGCTTTGGAGTAGAAGCAAAGCTCCTCCGGATCGTGGTCGCGCAGGCGGAGATTTTCCTCCTTGATGCCGAGCGACAACAGCCAATCCCGGCAGAAGCCGCGCCAATACCCGAACCATTCGAGGTCGGTGCCGGGTTTGCAGAAGAACTCGAGCTCCATTTGCTCAAACTCACGCACACGGAAAATGAAGTTGCCCGGCGTGATCTCGTTGCGGAACGATTTACCGATTTGGCCGATGCCGAACGGCACTTTTTTGCGGGACGTTCTTTGGACGTTCGCAAAGTTGACAAAGATGCCCTGCGCGGTTTCCGGGCGCAGATACACGGTGTTTTTCGCGTCCTCGGTCACGCCCTGGAACGTTTTGAACATCAGGTTGAACTGACGGATGTCGGTAAAATTATGCTTGCCGCAGGTCGGGCAGGGGATGTTCTTCTCTTCGATAAAGTTTTTCATCTCTTCCTGCGAGAACGCGTCGATGGGCTTTTCGAGCTCCACACCGTTTTCGGCGCAATAGTCCTCGATGATTTTATCCGCACGGAAACGCTCTTTGCACTCGCGGCAATCCATCAGCGGATCGGAGAAGCCGCCGAGGTGACCGGAGGCCACCCACGTTTGCGGGTTCATCAAGATGGCGGCGTCAAGGCCGACGTTGTAGGGAGATTCTTTGACGAATTTCTTCCACCACGCCTGCTTGATGTTGTTCTTGAGCTCCACACCGAGCGGGCCGTAGTCCCAGGTGTTGGCAAGTCCGCCGTAGATCTCGCTGCCGGCGTACACAAATCCGCGCCCTTTGCAAAGGGCGACCAGCTTGTCCATCGTCTTGTCTGTGTTTTTCATAAAAATGCCTCCTGAAAGGTGTTTTTTCATACATCCTCTATTGTATCACGCCGCGGCGGCTGTGTCAATAAAAAGCAAAAAAGAGTATTTATCCCGAAAAATCACAAATTTAAGCATAATTATAACTAAATTCTGCATATTTTTTCAAAAAAGGGGTTGACAAGCGGCAAAAGTGGGCGTATAATGCGGGAGGTAACAAAAAAGAGGAGTGATTTTTATGTTAGACAAATCTAAAATCAAGAAAGTGGTTCTGGCGTATTCGGGCGGTCTCGATACGTCGATCATCATCCCGTGGTTGAAAGAAAATTACAACAACTGCGAGGTCGTCGCCGTGTCCGGTAACGTCGGTCAGGCGGACGAGCTCGAGGGCCTCGAGGAGAAAGCGCTGAAAACCGGCGCGTCCAAGCTGTACGTCCTCGATTTGACCGAGGAGTACGTGGACGAGTACATCATCCCGACGATGAAAGCCGGCGCGGTGTACGAGGATTATCTGCTCGGCACGTCGACCGCGCGTCCCTGCATCGCCAAAGGCCTTGCGGAGATCGCGATCAAAGAGAACGCGGACGCGATCTGCCACGGCTGCACCGGCAAGGGCAACGACCAGGTGCGTTTTGAGCTCGCGCTCAAAGCCTTCGCGCCGGATCTGCCGATCATCGCCCCGTGGCGTGAGTGGAACATCCAATCCCGCGAGGAGGAGATCGACTACGCCGAGGCGCATAATATTCCGCTGAAGATCAACCGCGAGACCAACTATTCCAAAGATAAAAACCTGTGGCACCTGTCCCACGAGGGCCTCGACCTTGAAGACACCGGCAACGAGCCGCTGTACGACAAAGAGGGCTTCCTCGAGATGGGCGTGTCTCCGATCAAAGCGCCGGACGAGCCGACCTACGTGACCCTCGACTTTGAGCAGGGCACGCCGGTGGCTTTGGATGGCGAGAAAATGTCCGCGAAAAACATCATCCTCAAGCTCAACGAGCTGGGCGGCAAAAACGGTATTGGGCTTATCGACATAGTCGAAAACCGTCTTGTCGGTATGAAATGCCGCGGTGTGTACGAAACTCCCGGCGGCACGATCCTCTATAAGGCGCACGAAACGCTCGAGACGATTTGCCTCGATAAGATGACGCTGCACGAGAAGCAACGCCTTTCGATCACCTTTGCGGAGCTTGTCTACAACGGCCAATGGTTCACCCCGCTGCGCGAGGCGCTGTCTGCGTTCGTGGACAAAACGCAGGAGAACGTGACCGGTAAGGTGCGCCTGAAGCTGTATAAAGGCAACATCATCAAGGCCGGCGTGTGGAGCCCGTATTCGCTGTATAGCGACGAGCTTGCCACCTTCGGCGAAAGCGACTACGACCAAAAAGATTCCGCCGGATTCATCAACCTCTACGGTCTGCCGATCAAGGTGCAGGCCGCGGTGAACAAGAAAAACGGCAAATAAGAAAAAGCGAGGAACGGCAAATGGCAAAAATGTGGGCAGGCAGAACGAGCGGCGAAACCAGCGCTCTGGCCGATGATTTCAACTCTTCCATCCGGTTTGACTGCCGGATGGCAAAACAGGATATTACCGGCAGTATGGCGCACGCGGCGATGCTCGGAGCTACCGGCATTTTGCCGCAGGCGGACGCAGACACGCTCATCGACGGGCTGCAAGGCATTTTAGACGATTTGGAGTCGGGTGCTTTGGAAATCGATATGTCCTGCGAGGATATCCATATGTTCGTCGAGCAGGTGCTGACCGAGCGGCTCGGTGACGTGGGCAAAAAGCTGCACACCGCCCGTAGCCGTAACGACCAGGTCGCGCTCGATTTGCGCCTCACTTTGCGCGAGGAGATCGACGAGATCTCCGCAAAGACAAAGGCGCTTCTCGCCGCCGTTCTCGACAAAGCGGAAGCGTATAAAGACGCGATCGTCCCCGGTTACACCCATCTTCAGCGGGCGCAACCGATCACGTTCGGGCACCACTTGCTCGCCTACGCGTCGATGCTGTTCCGCGACCTCGATCGGCTTGCCGACTGCAAAAAACGCATGAACGTGTCGCCGATCGGCAGCTGTGCGCTGGCCGGAACGACCTTTCCGACCGACCGCCGGTTTGAGGCCGAAAAGCTTGGCTTTGACAGCGTGTGTCTTAACTCGATCGACGGCGTGTCCGACCGCGACTTTGCGGTGGAGCTGATGGCGGCGATCGCCGTTTTGCAGATGCACCTGTCCCGCTTTGCGGAGGAGATCATTCTCTGGTCGAGCTGGGAGTTCAAATTTGTCGAGCTGTCGGATGCGTTCACCACCGGCTCGTCCATTATGCCGCAGAAAAAGAACTCCGATATGGCGGAACTCGTGCGCGGCAAAACCGGGCGTGTGTACGGCGATTTGTTCTCGCTGCTCACCGTCTTGAAGGGCCTGCCGCTGGCGTATAACAAGGATATGCAGGAGGACAAGGAGAGCGTGTTCGACGCGGTGGATACCGTGAAAATGTGTCTCGACGTGTTCGCCGGTATGGTGGAGACGATGAACGTCCTCACCGACAATATGAAAAAAGCCGCCCAAACCGGCTTTATCAACGCCACCGACTTGGCGGATTACCTCGTCGGCAAGGGACTGCCGTTCCGTTCGGCGTATAAAGTGTCCGGCCAGGTGGTCGCGGAATGCATCAAGACCGGCGCGGTACTCGAAACGTTGCCGCTTGCAACGTATCAAAGCTTCTGCGACCTCATTGACGAGGGCGTGTACGACGCGGTGGACCTCAAAAACTGCGTGGATCGCCGAAACAGCGAGGGCGGCACGTCGGTTTCCTCGGTGGAAGCCCAGCTCGCCGCGATGAAAGCGATGCTGTAAAATCACATATAAAAGCCGTGAGCCATGCTCACGGCTTTTTGCGCGTTTGTTATACTATTTGCGGCGGCGTTGCCTCCCTTTACACAAGGGGCCATAGGGGTTTTTCGGAAAAATCCCGCAAATCCGCGAAAAACTTTTAAATTGCCCTTGACTTTACCACTTCACCGTGGTAAACTGATAACACGATGAATTAGGAGGGGCGAGTATGACCTATTCCGACAAGTCCACCGAGCGCTTGTTTGCGGCGATTGCGTTGATGCAGTCACCCGAAGAAGTCAAAGCGCTGTTCGCGGACTTATGTACCATTAAAGAGATCCAAGATATGGCGCAGCGGCTGGATACTGCCGTGCTGCTCGATCAAAAATGCAGTTACCAAAAAATCGCCGCTGCGGTGGGGGTCAGCACCGCCACCATCAGCCGCGTCAACCGCTGTCTGACCTACGGCGAGGGCGGCTACCAAATCGCGCTTGAACGCATGGAAGAAACGGAGAAAACGAAATGAACATTAACGATTCTGTCTTAAAAAGCGGCGAAAAAATCGTGTTTCGCCTGCGCGAATTGTACGCCCAAAAGGGCTTTTTGCCGTATCGGATGAGCAAGTTCGAGGAATACGATCTGTATGCCAAAAACAAGGATTTTCTCGTGTCGGACAACGTCATTACGTTCACCGATTCCGACGGCAAGCTGATGGCGCTCAAGCCGGACGTGACGCTGTCGATTATCAAAAACAGCGTGGACGAGCCGGACGTCACCCGCAAGGTGTTTTACGACGAAAACGTCTACCG
>JAZUKW010000070.1:0-23691 GCA_045643425.1 Acutalibacteraceae bacterium | reverse complement strand
GCGGCTTTGTGACCCGCAGATAGCAGTAGCCCTTGTCGTCCTTCAAAAGAATGTTGTATTTGGGAGAATATTGCTTGATCAGCGAGCATTCGAGCACCAGCGCTTCAAACTCGCTTCCCACCACCACCACGTCAAAATCCGCCACGTGGTCCACCATACGGCGCACCTTTTCGGTGTGGTTCGTGTCGCTGCCGAAATATTGGCTGACACGGTTTTTAAGCGCCTTCGCCTTGCCGACGTAAATCACACGCCCGCCTTTGTCGCGCATCAGATACACGCCGGGCTCCAGCGGGAGATTCATCGCTTTTTTACGAAGCTGTTTTACACGAGCGTCGTCGCGCATCGTCGCGCCTCCTTTCTAAAAGAACCTAAAAAGCACAATCGCCCGAAGGGACGATTGTGCTTTCAAAAATCAAAACTTAATCGGCGAAGCCGGATTCCACCAAGTGGACGAGGCTCTCCACCGCGGCGTTTTCGTCCGCGCCGTCCGCCATGATGCGGATCGTGGTGCCGCCGACGATACCCAAAGACAGAACACCCAAAAGGCTTTTGGCGTTCACACGGCGCTCTTCTTTTTCCACCCAAATCGACGATTTAAACTCGTTGGCCTTTTGGATGAAGAAGGTGGCCGGGCGGGAATGAAGTCCAACCTGGTTTTGAACCATAACGTCTTTGGTGCACATAAGCGAAATCTCCTTTTCGTAGCAAGGCAACGCCTTTTTCTGCCTCAGATTTTATATTACTATTATACCACAAAAGCCTGTTTCGTCAACGCATTTTCGACAAACAAACCAACCGATAATACATTTTTGTATAAGTGCAACAAATTTCCCATAGCGCAGCCGCAAGTTTTGTGAATAATTACAAGCAAATCAGCTTGTTTTTGTGCGACACGCCGTCAATTCTCGTCCGATTCGGCGGCGGTTTCGTCCTTTTCGGCGTTTTTTTCCAAAAAAGCGCGATCCTTGTCGGTCAAATCAGCCCGTTCGAGCATATCGGGGCGGTGAGCCGCGGTGCGTAAAAGCGACTGCTCATGACGCCATTTTTGGATATTGGCATGGTGGCCGGTGAGCAGCACATCCGGCACTTCTCTCCCCTCCCACACAGCGGGACGGGTGTATTGCGGATATTCTAAAAGCCCGGAAAAGTGGCTTTCATCCTCAAAGCACGCATCCTCCGACAGCACGCCGGGAACCATACGCGAAATGCAGTCAACCAGCACCAGCGCCGGCAGCTCGCCGCCGGGCAAAACGTAGTCGCCGATCGAGATCTGTTCGTCCACGAACGCGTCGATAATGCGCTCGTCGATTCCCTCGTAATGACCGCACAGCACGCAGATATTGTCCATTTTCGACAGCTCCAGCGCCCGCTGTTGGGTCAGCGTCTTCCCCTGCGGCGACATATAAATGAGGTGCGGGCGGCAGCCCACCTCCTCGCACACGGCGCGAAAGCAATCCGCCACCGGCTGGGCGTTGAGGATCATTCCCTGCCCGCCGCCGTAAGGGTAATCGTCCACCTGGTTTTGGCGGTTGGTCGTATAATCGCGGATCTGGTGGCACTTGACCGTCAGAACTCCTTTTTTCTGTGCTCTGCCGAGAATACTTTCGGAAAGCACCCGATCGCACATCTCGTCAAACAGCGTTAAAACGTCAATCCTCATCGTACAAAAGTCCTTTTATGGGGGTAATTTCAATAAAACCGCCGTCCACGTCCACGTTGTTCACGAATTCCGGCACAGCGGGAATCATCGCCTCGCACCCGGTGTCCGCCACCTTCACGTGATACAAGTTGCGAATACCGATGGTCGACACGTCGAAAATCTCGCCGTACACCTGACCGGTGGCGGCGTCTCTCACCTCAAGCCCGATAATATCGCTGATAAAATAGCGTCCCTCCGGCAGCTTTACATCCTTGCGGGAAAGGTATAACACGCGGCCGCGGTACGTCTCCGCCTGGTCAACGGTATCCACACCCTCCACTTTAAGAAGAACCATGGATTTGTGGGGGCGTGCTTGGATTTTCACCGATTGGCTTCCGCCCTCGTCCAAATACAGCGTATGGATCTTGGACAGCGTTTCCGGGCCGTCACACCAGCATTCCATGCGCATTTCGCCGTGGACGCCGTGGGTTCCCACCACTTTGCCCGCTTCCAGAAAAGGTTTTTTCGGCATCGTTTTACTCCTTATCCGTGGTATTGGTGTTCCTGCTTACAAACGACGTTCAAACGCGGATCGGTCATCCGCAGCCGCCGCTGGATCTCGTCCTTGAGCGTGGCCTCTCCCTCATAGCCGAAGGGGATCACCACGTCGAACAGCACGTTCGTATGCGTCTCGCCGAACACAACGCGAAAATCGTGCAGCGAGAGACGCGTGTCAATATCGCCGAGCACCGTCTCGGTCAAGACCTTTAAGCGATCGACCTCCTCGTTGCCCACCTCGACGGGATCCATGTGGATGCAGGCGACGGCATGGAATCGCTCCATCATATCCGCCTCGATACAGTCGATAACGTCGTGGCTTTTTAAAACATCCTCGTGGGCGGGGACCTCCGCGTGAAGCGAAATGATCACACGCCCCGGGCCGTAGTTATGCACCATCAGATCGTGGATACCCACGACGCCGTCGTAGGACAGCACCATCTCGCGGATCGCCTCCACCATTTCGGGGTCGGGTGCTTGACCTAAAAGCGGCGACACGCTTTCTTTGATCACCGAAATGCCGGTGACCAGCACCAACGCCGCCACCAAAAGTCCCACGTAGCCGTCGATTTTAAGCCCGAGGAATTTTTCCACAAGCACCGCCACCAGCACGAACGAGGTGGAAAGCACGTCGTTGCGGCTGTCTTTGCCGGTAGCGAGCACGGTATCGGAACTAATGCGCGTGCCAATGTTCTTATAAAACAGCGCCATCCACAGCTTCACCACGATCGCGGCGATCAGGATTCCCAGCGCCAGCCACGAAGCATCGGTGGCTTCCGGGTGAATGATTTTCCCCACGGAAGATTTTCCCAGCTCAAAACCGGCAAGCAGGATCAGCACGCCGAGGATCAAGCCGGACAGATATTCCATTCTCCCGTGGCCGAACGGGTGCTCGTCATCCGGCGGCGCTTCCGCCAGCTTGAATCCGAGCAGCGTGATCACCGCGGATGCCGCATCCGACAGGTTGTTGAACGCGTCCGCGATCACGGAAACCGCGCCGGACAGCACACCGGCAAACAGCTTGCCCAAAAACAGCAACACGTTCGCGGCGATACCGCACGTGCCCGCCAACTTACCGTACGCCGAGCGCACGGTCGGGTCTTTCACGTTCTCTGAATTTTTTACAAAACAACGAATCAAAAAATTCGTCATAATACTCCCCTCTTATCCTTCGATCAACGACTTGGCATCCGCTTTAAGCCGTTCGGCAAGCGCCACCGCTTCCTCGCGGGTCTTTCCGGTGGCGGTGATATAGGCTTTCACCTTCGGCTCGGTTCCGGACGGGCGAACGATCACGCTCGCGTTGTCCTCCAAATCAAAGACCAGCACCTCCGACTGCGGCAGTGTGATCGGCGTTTTTTGGCCGGTCACGACGTCCAGCGACTCGCGCGCGCCGTAGTCGGCAAACCGCACGGTCTTTTTGTCGCCGAGCGATTTCGGAAAATCGGCACGCAGCTTTGCCATCAAATCGCGCATCGCGTACATACCCTTTTCGCCCTCAAACATCACGTTGAGCATTTGATGCTCATACACGCCGAACTCGGCGTACAACTCGCAAAGCACGTCTAAAAGCGACTTGCTCTGCAAGCGATAGTAAGACGCCATTTCGCAAATCAGCATCGACGCGACCACCGCGTCCTTGTCGCGGGCATGGGTGCCGGCGAGATAGCCGTAGCTTTCTTCAAAACCGAGCTGATAGCGCTCGGGCGTGCCCGCATCGGACAGCGCGGTGATCTGCTCGCCGATATACTTGAATCCGGTCAGCACGTAGCGCATTTCGCACCCGTATTTTCGGGCGATCGCGGCGGTCATCTTAGACGACACGATGGTACTCACCGCGACGGGATTTGCGGGCAGCGTCCCCTCCGCTTGACGGGAAGACAGAATATAGTTTAAAAGCAGGCAGCCCACCTCGTTGCCGGACAGCAGGGTGAAATCGTCGCCGTCTTTCACGGCGATACCCACGCGGTCGCAGTCGGGGTCGGTCGCAAGCAGCAAATCCGCGGGAACGGTTTTGGAAAGCGCCATTGCGCACTCGAAGCTCTGGCGAATTTCCGGGTTCGGATACGGCGCGGTCGGGAAGTTGCCGTTCGGCAGCTCCTGCTCCGACACGACGGTGACGTTTTTAAGCCCGATACGGTCTAAAATCGCGCGCACCGGCTTGTTGCCCGCGCCGTGAAGCGGCGTGTAAATCACCGAAAGTCCGGCCTTTGCGCACACGTCTTTATGAATTTGCTGGGTCTGCACGCGGTCGAGAAAGGCGTTCATCAGCTCGTCTCCCACCACGGTCACGAGGCCTTGTTCCACCGCCTCGTCGAACGAGAGCAGGTCGGTTTTCTCGAACATATCGTGCCGGGCGATAGCATCCATCACCTCGCCGGCGGCAACCTCGGTCATCTGACCGCCGTCCTCACCGTAGCACTTGTAGCCGTTGTATTTCGCGGGGTTGTGCGACGCGGTGACCATAATGCCCGCCTGACAACCGAGCTCGCGCACCATAAACGACAAAACCGGCGTCGGCGCAAGCTCCGGCACGATAAAAACGCGCACGCCCGCGCTCGCGAGCACCCGCGCCGACTCTTTCGCGAAGAGGTCGGATTTCACGCGGGAATCGTAGGAAATTGCGACCGAAGCCGCCGCGTAATGCGCTTTCAGAAAGTCCACAAGTCCTTTGGTCGTGCGGCGGATCGTGTAGATATTCATACGGTTACAGCCCGCGCCGAGAACGCCGCGCAGGCCGCCCGTTCCGAACGCGAGTTCGCGATAAAAGCGGTCGCGGATCTCCTCGTCGTTTCCGGCAACAGAGCGCAGCTCCTCGCCCAAATCGGCGTCATCCGCCGCGTTTTCGCACCAAAGCGCGTATTGTTCTTCGATCGAAAGCGTTTTCATCGAAATATCCCCTTTTTATTTTTTGCAGAGTTTCGCAAAGCGCGGATCTTTGGATTCGCGCACCTTTTCGAGCAGCTCGTCGTCGCTGATCATCGAGATACGGCCTTGCTCGTACTCCTCGTCCACCCACTCTTTGATCGAAACGACCAGCGGATCGTTTTTGGCGACCAGCTCGTCATCCGGCAGGCGGAAAAATTGGTTGATCCAGCAGGCGACGCCGGCGAGACCGGACGTGTTGCTCACCGCGACCGAAGCGGGGCGGTTAAGCAGGGTTTTGGTATCGAAAATGTTATAGATCTCCTCATCTTTCAGCAGGCCATCCGCGTGGATGCCGGCACGAGTGAGGTTAAAGTGCGAGCCGACGAACGGGGTCATCGGCGGCAGATCGTAGTTGGTCTCTTTCACGATATAGTCGGCGATTTCGGTGATGACCGTCGGGTCCATGCCGTCCATCGTGCCCTTAAGCGAGGCATACTCGAACACCATCGCCTCCAGCGGCACGTTGCCGGTGCGCTCGCCGATACCGAGCAGCGAGCAGTTGACCGCGCCCGCACCGTACAGCCACGCGGTAGACGCGTTGGCAACGCCTTTATAGAAATCGTTGTGGCCGTGCCATTCGATCATCTCGCTCGGCACGCCGGAATACTGCTGTAAACCGTAAATGATACCCGACACCGAACGCGGCAGCGACACGCCCGCAAACGGCACACCGTAGCCCATCGTATCGCACGCGCGAATTTTCACCGGCACACCGTAACGGTCGGACAGCTTCATAAGCTCGGTCGCAAACGGCACCACAAAGCCGTAAAAGTCGGCGCGGGTGATGTCCTCAAAGTGACAGCGCGGACGAAGCCCCGCCTGGATCGCTTCCTCCACCACGGCGAGGTATTTATCCATCGCCTGCTTGCGGTTGAGCTTCATCTTGCGGAAGATGTGGTAGTCGGAGCAGCTGACGAGAATACCCGTTTCGGGGATGTTCAGGTTGCGCACCAGCTCAAAGTCCTTTTTGGAGGCGCGAATCCACGTCGTGATCTCCGGGAAATCGTAGCCGAGATCCATACACTCCTGCAGCGCGGCGCGATCTTTCTCGGAATAAACGAAAAACTCGGTCTGACGGATGATGCCCTTTTTACCGCCAAGGCGATGGAGCATCTTGTAGATGTCCACCATCTGCTTCGTGGTATACGGCGTGCGGGATTGCTGGCCGTCGCGGAAGGTGGTGTCGGTGATATAGATATGCTCCGGCATATTCATCGGCACGCGGCGGAAGTTGTAAGCGATCTTCGGCACTTCCGTATACGGGAACATCTCGCGGAACAGCTCCGGCTCCTGCACGTTTTGCAGCTCAAAGCTGTACGGGTCTTGCTCCAATACGTTCGTATGGGGGTTTATTTTAATTTCTTGCATAAGGTTTCCCTCGCTTTCTGTTTTTACTCGTTTATACGTTCACCATGGCGATCAGCAGCTTTGCCGAGCGCCTGGCGGCTTTTTCCAAAAAGTTGTCCGAACAACCGGCGGCATCGTTTTCCGCCAGATCGGACACCTCGCGGACGATGAGGAACGGAACACCGTTCGCGGTCGCGACCTGGGCGACGGCCGCGCCCTCCATTTCGGCAACGGTCGCGTCGAATTCGTCGCGGATCTGAAGCTTCAGCGCCGTATCGTCCACGAACACGTCGCCGCTTGCCACCGTCCCGCAAAGCACGCGGTGGCCGGTCTTGTTTTCGGCGCCTTTCATAAAGCGGTCAATCAGCGCGCGATCGGCATAAAAGCGGGTAGGCACGGTATCGTCCCCTCCGCCGCCGATATAGCCGCGGACGTGGCCGAACGCCGTAATGTCAAAATCGTGGTGGAGCGCCGATTCGGAAAGCACGATGTCCCCCACCTGCAGGCCTTTGGCAAGCCCGCCGGCAACACCGGTGTTGACGAGCGCGTCCACACGGTAGCGGTCAACGAGGATCTGCGCCGCCATTGCCGCGCACACCTTGCCGACGCCGCATTGTGTCAGCACCACGTCGGCAGAACCCAACTTACCGCTATAATACGCGCGGCCGGCGACGGTCTCGGATACAACGTCGGTCATCGCCGACAACAGCGCCGCGATCTCTTCCTCCATGGCGCCGATAAGTCCCCATTTCAAGCCTACTCCCCCTTATAAAACACTTACCGGTAATTGTATCATATTATTTTATTTTTTTCAAGTATTTTATATACTTACGCCTTGCGAAAAGCGAAAAGTTGTGGTATAGTGGTCGTCGAGGTGAAAAATATGACCGAAGAACGCATCGCCCGCATCAACGAATTGGCGAAAAAATCCCGCGAAGTCGGGCTGACCGAGGAAGAAAAAGCCGAGCAAGCCGCGCTTCGCGCCGAATATATCCGCGGCTATACCCAAAACCTCCGCGCCCAGCTCGACAACACCTATATCGTGGACGAAAAAGGCAACAAGAAAAAACTAAAAAAGAAAAAAATGTGACGAAAAATCAAAAAAGAAAAAACAATTGACATTTTTGGTTCTTTATGGTAGAATATTTGCGATGAGGAATTTATACTTTACGTTCAATTTGAAAGGGGCTTCCTACTGTGAGATTATTAGAATCCGGCGAGATGTACCTCGAAACCATCCTCATTCTCTCCAAACAAATGCCGCACGTCCACGCCGTCGATATTGCGGAATACATGAGCTTCTCGAAACCCTCTGTCAGCCGCGGATTGGCTCGTCTTAAGCTCGACGGCTATATTATCGTCAAAGAAGGCTGCAGCTGCGTGTGGCTCACCGAAAAAGGCAAAGAGGTCGCCGAGCGGATCTATGAGCGGCACGTGGTGATCGCCGAAATGCTCGAGCGCATCGGTGTCTCCCCCGAGGTTGCCGCCAAGGATGCCTGCAAGATCGAACACGATTTGAGCGACGAGACCTTTGAATTGCTCAAAAGGCACTCCGAAGAATTGAAAAAAGACGCTTAAAACATACATAAAAACACCCGACCGACGGTCGGGTGTTTTTTTCTGTCATTTTTCGATAAGCGTCAGGTGTTCGTTCGCGGCGGCGGCATCGCGCAGCACCGCGAGGATCCGCTCGCCCTGCTCGTTTTGCACCGTTCCGCGCACCTTGACGGTCGTTTCGGGAAGCGACGTGAGCACGTCGTACAGCGCGTCTAAGTTGTTGCCGTAGTAGTCGGGAAGCGGGAATTTGCGAGAGAAATAGTCGTGGACGTTCGGCTTTGAAAGCCGCCGCGCACATAAGGTGACTTCGATCATTTCGGCTCCACCCTTCCCCCGCGTATCACGTATTCGGTAAAGGTCTTGTAATGGTTTTTCGTATAGTAGTAGCGGCCGTCACTCGAGAAAATCAGCCGTTTTGTGCCACGGGATTTGCCGCCGTCGGTATCCAGGTCACATTCGGTATACGACACGCCGGTCGGCAAGATCTTTTCGTAGTTGCCGAAGCGGTCACCCCCGATAGCGGCGCCGTCTTTAACCCGTTCTACCGAGCCGCCGCTCCAGCCGAGCGCCTGCGCCTGCTTTTTCGGGATATAGTTTTGCGGCAGGCGGCCGTATATGTCGAGATACAACACCACGTGCTCCAGGTCATAGTAGTAGCCGTTTTCGTCCACCAACGTGACCGCTTCGGTGGTTTGGCGCGCGGTCGTGTTCTTGCGGGCGGCCGTTTTGTGGACCGTGGTTTTGCGGGTAGTATTCGCCGTTGACGATACGGCGGTTGGTTCAGTCGCCGCCGTCGTGCTGTCCGCCGAAAGCGTGGTGACCGACGCTTCGCTGACGTCCTCGCTTTGGGGCTTTTCCGGCGCGAAGATCGGGAACGCGATCACGCCCAGCACCAAAACAAGCAAGAGCAGCAGCGTGGTAACTTTCGATCTGTTCATTTGCTCACCTCAACTCGAAAAGCAGGTCAAACGACCTGCTTTTCTCAGTTTATTTTGCCAAAACGACAAGGCTGTCGTCCTTACCCACCGAGAGCGTAAACGCTTTCGGCGGCACGTCATACTGCTCGACAAGCTTCGAGGCGATCACATCCTCCACCTCGCGGCGGATCGCCGAGCGCAGATCACGCGCACCGCGCTTGCCGCCGTGGGTCTTTTTCGCGAGCAACTCGCACACGGCGCGATCCCACGAGAACGCGATCTCGCGCTCCTTGAGCGGATCGACAAGCTCCGTCAGCATCAAATCGGCAATGTCGGCGTATTCCTCCACCGAAAGCGGGCGGAAATACACCACCTCGTCCACACGGCTCAAAAATTCCGGCCGCAGGAAATCCGACAGCGCTTTGACCGCTTTGTCGCGGGCGCCCTGCTCCTCCGTCTTGCCGAAGCCGAGCAGGTTTTCGCTCACGTTGCTGCCGGCGTTGGAGGTCATCACGATCACGGTGTTTTCAAAGTTGACCACGCGACCGTGGGCATCCGTCACACGCCCCTCGTCGAGAATTTGCAGCAGGATGTTCAGCACGTCCGGATGCGCTTTTTCGATTTCGTCGAACAGCAGCACCGAGTACGGCTTGCGGCGCACCTTTTCGGTCAGCTGACCCGCTTCGTCATAGCCGACGTAGCCGGGAGGCGAACCGATGATGCGGGATACCGCGTGCTTTTCCATAAACTCGGACATATCGAGACGGATCAGCGTTTCGGGCGTGTCGAACAGCTGACCTGCCAACACCTTCACAAGCTCCGTTTTACCCACGCCGGTCGGCCCGACAAAGATAAACGACGCCGGACGGCGGCGGGGGCTTATCTGTACCCGCGTGCGGCGAATGGCCGCCGCGACAAGCGCGATCGCCTCGTCTTGTCCTTTGATCTTTTCTTTCAGCTGCTCCTCAAGCCGCGACAGCTTCGGAAGCATATCCTCCTGCACTTTTGAGGCGGGAATACCCGTCCACAGCTCGATCACGCCCGCCAGATCCTCGTCGGTAACGGGCGCTTCGGTCGCGGCGGCACGCAAGCCGTTCGCCGTATCCTGCAACCGCAGGATGTCGGTGTGGATCGATGCCATTTTCTCGTAATCGACCGCATCGTTCTCCCTTTCCGCCTGCTCCTGCTTTTGCAGCGCGTCGATCTCGCGGCAGACGCAGTCGTACTCCTCCGCCGCTTTGTTTTTCAGCATCCGCGCGGCGCACGCCTCGTCCAGCAGGTCGATAGCTTTGTCCGGCAAGAAACGGTCGGTGATATACCGCTCGGACAGCTGTACCGCCCGGCGGATGAGTGCGTCGTTCACCTTGACGCCGTGATAGGCTTCGTAAAATTCGCGGACACCCTTGAGCATCTCCACCGTTTCTTCAATAGAGGGCTCCTCCACCGTCACCGGCTGGAATCGACGCTCGAGCGCGGCGTCCTTTTCGATATATTTGCGGTATTCGTTAAAGGTCGTCGCACCGATGACCTGAATCTCGCCGCGCGACAGCGCCGGCTTCAGGATATTCGCCGCCGACATCGCCCCCTCCGCGTCGCCGTTGCCCACGAGATTATGGACTTCGTCGATAAAGAGGATGATATTGCCCTCCGCTTTCACCTCGGAGATAAGCCCCTTGATGCGGCTTTCAAACTGTCCGCGGAACTGCGTGCCCGCCACGAGCGCCGTCATATCGAGAAGCAAGATCCGTTTGTCCTTCAGCTTCGCGGGAACGGTTCCTGCCGCCACCCGTTGTGCCAGCCCCTCGACGATAGCGGTCTTGCCGACACCCGGCTCACCGATCAGGCAGGGGTTGTTCTTGGTGCGGCGGGACAAAATCTGCACCGTGCGCGAGATCTCCCGCTCGCGGCCGATGATCGTGTCGATCTCTCCCTTGCGGGCGCGCGCGGTCAGGTCGGTGCAATACTGACCCAGGAATTTGGATTTTTTCTCTTGCTTTTTGGCGGCTTTTTTCGTCTTTTTGTCAGACGGCTTCTCCTCCGACTCGTCGTCTTCGTCGTCTTCATCGTCATCCGACGGCTTTTCAGCGCCGAACATCTTTTGCAAAATCGATTCCGCCGCCGTACCGCCCAACTCAAAATCGCCGTCTTCTCCGTCGCCGAGAATACCGCTCATCATGGACTCCATTTGGTCACCCATCTCATCGAGCTCATCGTCGGAGATGCCCATTTTCTTTAAAATATCGTTGATCGGGCCGATATTCAGCTCCCGCGCGCAGGGAAGGCAATAGCCCTCGTTGACGTTTTTACCGTCTTCCATGCGGGTGACGAACACCATCGCCGTTCTTTTTTTACACCGAGCACAAAGCATAGTTTAGTCCTTTCGTAGAGAAGATCCGTTTAGTCCGCATCCGGTTTTTTCGCGGCGCGGGACGTTTTGACAAAGATCGCAAGATAGTTGAAAAACGCCGCCAGCATCGCCACGAGCACCGCGCCGACCAAAATAAGTTGCCAGGTGTGGGAAATATCCACCACCGGCTGAACCAGCAACACCGCCACCGAATAAAACAGCACCGTCGCAAGCTTGCCGTACCATTTCGAGCCTCGAATCGCCTCGCCCTTGCCGAGCAACAGCAGACCGCCCACCATCTGGCAAAGCTCCTTGCATACGCAGATAACGAGCAGCGGCAAAAGCTCCAGATTGTGGATGGTCAGACACAGCGCCACCGTCATTTGGGTGAGCTTATCCGCCAACGGGTCAAGAATTTTTCCGAGGTCGGTGATTTGGTTAAAATGACGCGCCACAAAGCCGTCCACCACGTCGGTCACGCCGGAAAGCACCAGCGCCACCACCGCCCACGTCGTTTCACCGTAAAGGTAGGTGACGGCGATAAACGGCACCAGAAGCAGACGGAACAGCGACAGCACGTTCGGCACGTTCCAAATCCAATTTATTTTTACCATAACAAGGTAACTCCGTTTCGTTTAGTTGTTCGCGGCCTCTGCCTGCGCTTCGGCTTCGGCCTTCGCGGTAGACGTGGCCCAATCCTTGATGTTGTTGAGCATCTGATTGTCCTTCACCTCAAAGCGCTTGACGATATAGGTCTCCTCCAGCGTTTGCGGCGTGATCCACGGATCGGTCGTTTTGGCCGCCACCGTCGACACGGCGGACAGCGACAGAATGTTCGCGAGGATAAAGACCAGCACAGCGCCCTCCGCTGCACCGACCAAGAAGCCGAGGATGCGGTTGATCGCATTCAGTCCGGGCAGCGACCACACGCGGTTGAGCATGATCACCGCAAAGATCGCCAGCGCCAACAGCACCACGAACAGCACGAGGAAGCAGCCGCCGGTCAGCGTGTTGACCATCGCCGGACGCACGGATTTTTCGATCACCTCGTCGATCGCTTTTTTACCCTCGGTACGGGCATTGACGTCGGCTTTTTTCAGGCAGGAATCCACGTCGATCAAGCCGTATTTCTCCATCATTTGCTTCGGCTTCTCCGGCATAACCTCCAAAAGTCTCGCCACGCCCTCCTTGGCGTTGCCCTCAAAATCCGCCATCTGCACCTCAACGGCGCGTTTGAGGTCCGCCTCAAACAAACCGTCGTAAATCTTTTCGGCGAGCGGCGTCGCAAACTGAGCCGCCAGCATAAGCGCCGCGACCACCGCCACGATCTCCATAATGGTCTTGAAGAAGCCGCGCAGCGCACCCACCACGCCGAGTCCGAGCATCAACACGATTGCAATACCGTCAAAAACGTACGCCATACCAATCTCTCCTTTAAAAAATATGTGTTTATATTTTTGCCAACCAATACAGCGGGTCGATCAAGCGCATGATCGGATATACCGCTCCTTTGGTCAACATATCCACCGACGCCAACGGAACGATTCCGTCGAGCGGCGGGATCATCCATTGTAATAATACCGCGATCCCCCATACAACGCTGACGCCGTATAACAGGCCGATCAGCGGAGGAATCAAATTCTTGCGGTCGCCTCGCTTACGCTGCGGCGGTGCGCTGTTCAGCTCCAGCCGCCACACGAAATACCGAAGCAGTAAGAAAATCAGGATCCACAGCACCAGATACGAAAGCGCACGCGACACCTTTTGGGTTTGCGGAGACAGAAGCGTCACCAGCATATTTTCGGCATCGGTGCTGCGGTAACGGTAGCAAACGGTAGGCACGTCACCGTGATACCGCTCCACCCACTTTTCAAAAGCGGGCGGGCAATCTGTTACCAGCTCGTCTAAATTCAGCTGTTTAGCCGTTTCCCGACCGCTGTCCAAGTGGGGCGCGGACACCATATCCGCGAGCGCGTTGGCGGCGGAGCGCTCCATCAGCGGCGCCACCGCGAGCTTTTCCACCAAAACGGCGCACGGAATGCTGGCGACTACCGCCACCGCCGCCGAAAGCAGCACACAAGCCGTTTTGATCAGCGCAGCGGGAATGGACGCTTTCATAAAGCGCGCCACGCACACCGCCATAATCAAGACGCATACCACGTCTAACACAAAGTACAAGTCGGTTCCCCTCCTTTATGCTTTAGTATTCATACCGTTCAATAGTCGTCAGACCCTGCACCGCCGCGTCGTTGCCGAACGCACGGCATACGCGCAGCGCATCGGTGACAACCTCCTGATACTTCGCTTCACCCTTGCTGTTGGTGGTCATCAGTTGGTTGCCTGCCAGCAGGAAGAACTCTCTTCCCGCCGGGGAAATCGAGCGGAAATCGCCGCTGAAGGCGGCGGTATACAGCGTTTTGCCGCTTTTGTTGATCGACATCAGCTCGCCGCCGTCGGTCGCGCCGTAGCTTTGCAGCACAACGCCGATGCGCTCGCCCGTCGTCGTCCAGCTCAGCAGCTTGCGATCCTCAAACTTCACCTCGGTGGGCTCTTTCTTCGAGCCTTTGACGATCCACACGCGGTCGTCACCGACCGCCGCCACGGTATCACCGTCGAGATACCGGACGTCGCACAGCATCACGTCGTTTCCGGTGATCTCTTTCGGATTCTTTTCCGACGAGGTGGAATACACAAGCACCGTTGACTGCGGCGTACCCTCGTGCGCCGCAAGGCCGATCGCCGTCATTTGACGCGCGTCATGCCGCAGGTCAATACCGGTCAGATAGAGGTCGGGGCGTTTGCAGGTCAACTCGACGTCGCCCTTCGTATCAAAGAACTTGATCTCGGAAACGTAGCCCTTGTCGGACGTAGTCACAGCCGCCACACAGCCGTTATCAGACACCGCCGCCGTCACGATCTTCTTTTCGGTCTTCATCTCGTGGGGCTTGCGACCGATTTTTTGAACCTCAATGCGGTTGCCGCCGGTCTCCGCCATCATAAAGCAGTTGCCGGACACGTCCACAATGGGGTCGGCAAAGCTGTGGGTGCGGGAAAACACGGTGCCGGCACTTTGGTTATACACCGTCAGGGTGTTTTGCTTCACCACCAGCAAATAGTTACCGATCGGCTTGACCGCCAGCACGTTGCTGCCTTCGATTTGAACGGGATATTTGTCGCCCGTTTCGCCACCGGTCACCACCACGTTGATCCACGTCCACACGCTGTCGGGCTTCAGCGAACTCCAATTGGTGATCACCAACACAAGCAGCACCAGCAAAATCAAAAACACGATAAGCCGTTTTTTCTTCTTCGGACGCTTTTTTTTGCGCGCTTTGCGACGCTCCTCTGCCTCGCGCTGCGCCTGCTCCTCCTCGTTTTCCCGCTGCATTCCGGCAAAACGCGGCTCGGGCTGTTGCTCCTCCGTCCCCTGCTCCTTGCGGCGGGTACGTTTGATGCGAATATCCTTTTCACGAGCCATAACAATCCCTCTTTTCCTGAAATGTCGCGTGCTTATACGTCGTAAAACACGTCTTGTAGGGTCAGTCCCTTGGCAGGAGCCGTCGTTCCGGCGGCCTCCCGCTCGTTTTGTTCAAAAATCGCGGGGATCACATCAGCGGAAAGCCGACCGCTCGCAATATCGAGCAGCGTTCCCACCATAATGCGAACCATATTATAGAGAAATCCGTCCGCCTCCACCGTAACGGTAACGAGGTCGCCAAAGCGCTCCACGTCACAGCGCGTCACGGTGCGCACCGTGTCCTCCACGCTGCTTCCGGCGGCGCAAAACGGAGCAAAATCGTGTGTTCCGAGAAAATCCTTTGCCGCGGTATCCATTTTCCGCTCATCCAGCGGCACAGCGATATGCACCGCGTTTTCCTCATAAAACGGGTTTCTCTGACGCCCGTTCCAGATGCGGTAGACGTAGCGCTTTCCGCGCGCATCGTAACGGGGATGAAAGTCCGCCGCCACTTCGCGCACGTCACTTACCGCAACGTCAAACGGCAGGTTGGCGTTGAGCGCAAGCGCGAGCCGCTCGCCGCGAAGCGGGCTTTCGGTATCGAAGGTACAGCAAAATTTCTCCGCATGAACGCCCGCATCGGTGCGACTGCACCCGATAACGCCCGCGCGCACACCGGTCACCGCTTCAATGGCGTTTTGCAGCGTTTCCTGCACGGTGACGCCGTTCGGCTGTACCTGCCAGCCATGGTAATTCGTCCCGCGATAGCGGAGCGTTAAAAACAACCGTGTCATAATGCCACCTCTTACAGCGTGGACGGAAGCACGATATTGAGCGCGATCAGCGCCGCCACAAACACGGCGGTCACGAAAAGCGACACAACATCACGCCCGTGCATTTGCAGACGGTTCATACGCGTTCTGCCCTCGCCGCCGCGATAACAGCGGCATTCCATCGCCGTCGCCAAATCGTAGGCGCGACGGAACGACGAAACGAACAGCGGGATCAGCACCGGCAAAAACGCGCGGATGCGCTGCATCATCCCGCCGCTTTCCATATCCGCGCCGCGGGCTTTTTGCGCCGCCATGATCTTATCCGTCTCTTCAATCAGCGTCGGGATAAAGCGCAGCGCGATCGTCATCATCATCGCGAGCTCATGCACCGGCACGTGAAGAGTGCGCAGCGGGCTTAACAGCCGCTCCAACCCGTCGGTGAGCGCCGTCGGCGTGGTCGTATACGTCATCAGCGAGCTGCCCGCAATCAGGCAGAGAATGCGAATTGCAATAAAAATCGCGGTATATACACCGTGGTCGGTGAGCTTAAAGAAGCCCGCATCCCACCACACGTTGCCGCTGTCGAGATAAAACACGTTGAGGATCGACGTGAGCAAAATCAGCGGGATGATCGGTTTAAAGGTCTTGGTGATGAGCCGCACGGGAAGCTGCGACAGCGCCACACACAACACCAAAAACGCCACCGCGACGGCAAGTCCCGTCCAATTCTGCGGAATAAACACCGCGATGATATACACAAACGTAACGAGCAGCTTCACCCGCGGATCGAGGCGGTGAAGCAAAGAGTTTCCGGGAAAATACTGTCCCATCGTGATGTCGTTAAGCATCCTCGCCGCCCCCTTTCCCGAAGCGGGCGACCAGCGCCGACACAGCACTTTCGACGGTGTAGGCGTTCTGCCCCACGTCGATGCCGCGATTTTTAAGTCCCATAAACACTTTCGTCACAGCCGGCACGGACAAGCCCATTTCCTCCAGCTCCTCCGCACGGGAGAACACCTCGTCGGTCGGCGCGAGCATTTTGAGCTTGCCCTTGTGCATCACGAGCACGCGGTCGGCGAGCCGCGCCACGTCCTCCATGCTGTGGGAAACGAGCAGCACCGTCGTGCCGTTGGCTTTGCGATACGCCTCGATTTGCGAAAGCAGGTTGTTGCGGCCTTTCGGGTCAAGACCGGCAGTCGGCTCGTCTAAAATCAGCACCTCCGGCTCCATCGCCATCACACCGGCAATCGCGGCACGGCGCTTTTCACCGCCGGACAAATCGAACGGCGAGTTATCCAAAAGCTCGTCCTTGAGACCCACGAACGCGGCGGCGCGGCGCACGCGCGCATCCACCTCGTCGTCCGAAAGGCCCATATTTTTCGCGCCGAACGCGATGTCCTTATACACCGTTTCCTCAAACAGTTGGTATTCGGGGTATTGGAACACCATCCCGACGCGAAAACGCACACGGCGAATCTGCTTCGGGTCTTTCCAAATGTCTTCGCCGTCAAGCAGCACCTGCCCGCTCGTCGGTTTGAGCAACCCGTTTAGGTGCTGCACAAAGGTCGACTTGCCCGAGCCGGTATGCCCGATAATGCCGACGAGCTCGCCCTTTTCGATCGAGAGCGACACGTCGTCAAGCGCCGTTTTTTCAAACGGCGTTCCCTCGGCGTAGACGTGTGTTAAATTGTGCGTTTCCAAAACGGTCATGCACGGTCCTCCAAATACGACGCGATCGCGTCAACGCATTCCTCCGCCGTCAACACGTCGGCGGGAAGCTCCCATCCGAGCGCGCGCAGCTCGGCGCACAGCTCGGTCGGTTGCGGAACGTCTAATTCTACTTCTTTTAAGGCCTCCACCTGCGAAAAGATCTCGCGCGGCGTGCCGTCCATCCACACGCGGCCCTCGTTCATCACAACGACGCGGTCCGCGGCGGCAGCTTCTTCCATATAGTGGGTGATCATCACGACCGTCATCCCGCTTTCGCGGTTCAGGCGGCGCACCGTCTCCAGCACCTCGCGGCGACCCTTCGGGTCGAGCATCGCGGTCGGCTCGTCCAGCACGATACAGTCGGGCTTCATCGCCAGCACGCCGGCGATGGCGATGCGCTGTTTCTGACCGCCGGACAGCTTGTGCGGCGCGTGGGTGCGGTAATCGTACATATCCACCATTTTAAGCGCGTCATCCACACGACGGCGGATTTCCGCCGGCTCAATGCCGAGGTTTTCCGGCCCGAACGCCACGTCCTCCTCCACCACCGTCGAAACAAGCTGGTTGTCGGGGTTTTGGAGCACAAGACCCACCTTACGGCGAATATCCATCGAAAGCTCTTCGTCGGCGGTGTTCATCTCCTCGACAAGCAGCGTTCCGCCCGTCGGCAAAAGCAACGCGTTAAAATGCTTCGCAAGAGTAGACTTGCCGCACCCGTTATGCCCGAGGAGCGCCACGAATTCGCCCCGCTCGATGGTCAAATCCACGTCGCGGAGCACCGTTTTCGGCGGCTCGTCGGGGTTTTCATATTGAAAGCGCAGTTTGTCTGCCTCTATCAAAATCATAGTTTACTTTCCTCTCCAAATAGCGGAAGCGCCGCAGGGCAAGGTCATCCCCGTCGCCTGCACCGGCAGACCGATCTCGTCCGCCGACAGCGTTCCCTCGGCTTTAATGAGACTGCCGAGAATGTATTTCATCACCGACGGCGAAAGTCCCGTCGTATAGGAGTTGATGAGCACGAACAGCGGCGTGTCCGACAACAGCTTCACACATTCGCACACGAATGGATAAATCTGTTCCTCGAGCTTCCAAATCTCGCCGTTCGGCCCGCGCCCGTAGGACGGCGGATCCATCAAAATCGCGTCATAGGTGTTGCCGCGGCGCTGCTCGCGCAGGACGAATTTTAAGCAATCGTCCACAAGCCAGCGCATCGGTTTGTCCGAAAGCCCGCTCGACACGGCGTTTTCCTTACCCCACGCGACCATTCCTTTTGCGGCATCCACGTGGGTCACGTGCGCTCCGGCGGCGACACACGCGAGCGTAGCCGCGCCGGTGTAGCCGAACAAATTCAGCACTTTAATGGGTCTTCCGGCGTTTTCGATCGCCTCGCGCATCCAATCCCAATTGACCGCCTGCTCGGGGAAAATGCCGGTGTGTTTAAAGCCCATCGGCTTTAAATGAAACGTCAAATCGTTATAGTGGATCGCCCAATCGTCCGGAATGGGACGGTAGACCTCCCACTGTCCGCCGCCCGTCTTCGAGCGGAGATAGCGCGCGTGCGCCTTTTTCCAAAGCGGGTGAGTTTTTGGAGTATCCCAAATCACCTGCGGATCGGGACGAATGAGCACGATGTCGCCCCATTGCTCAAGGCGTTCGCCGCCGGACGCATCTAAAAGCGTATACTCTTTCCAATTTTCCGCGGTGCGCACAAGCGGCACCTCCTTTATTCAAGTCAATACAGCGTCTGCTGTTCTGTCGCAGCGGGATGCGAAAGTCCCAAATGCTCGTACGCGGCGGGAAGCACCACGCGGCCGCGCGGTGTGCGGCTCAAGAAGCCGATTTGCATAAGATACGGCTCGTAGACGTCCTCGATCGTCACCGCTTCTTCGCCGATGACCGCCGCCACGGTATCCAAACCGACCGGGCCGCCGCCGTAATGCTTGATCATCGCGGTGAGCATCCGACGGTCGAGCGCATCCAAGCCGAGCTCATCCACCTCGAGGCGATCGAGTGCCAGCTTCGCCGCATCACGGTCGATCACGCCGCCGCTATACACCTGCGCGAAGTCGCGCACACGGCGCAAAAAGCGGTTGGCGATACGCGGCGTGCCGCGGCTGCGGGACGCAAGCTCCAGCGCACCGTCGTGGGTGCAGGGAATGTCGAGGATCCGCGCCGAGCGTTCGACGATCTGCGCGAGCTCTTCGGGCGTATACAGTTCGAGGCGTAATACCACGCCGAAGCGGTCACGCAGCGGCGCAGACAGCTGTCCTGCGCGCGTTGTGGCGCCGATAAGCGTGAATTTGTCGAGCGGCAAGTGGATCGACTGCGCGCCCGCCCCCTTGCCGTTCATAATGTCGATCGTAAAGTCCTCCATCGCGGGATAGAGGATTTCCTCCACCGTGCGGGGCAGGCGGTGGATCTCGTCGATAAACAGCACGTCGCCGGGATCAAGGCTCATTAAAAGTGCCGCCAAATCCCCCGCGCGCTCGAGCGCCGGGCCGGAGGTCACGCGGAAGTTGACCCCCATCTCCTGCGCGATGATCGCGGCAAGCGTCGTTTTGCCGAGTCCGGGAGGGCCGTACAAAAGCACGTGGTCGAGAACCTCGTGACGCTGTTTTGCGGCGGTGAGATACACCGACAAATTCTCTTTGTTTTTCTCTTGCCCGATATACTCCGCAAGCGTTTTCGGACGAAGCGGGTTGTCCCCCTCGTCCTCCGGAATGTATTCGGTCGTGACCATACGGTTTTCAAAATCCGTGTCGGCGTCCTGCGCCTCCCACGAGATAAGATCGTTGTTTGCCACGGGCGATGCCCCCTTTCAAAGCCGACGTTCGTCAGCGCATTTCTTTTCCGTGTTGTTTCAGCGCGGCGGCGACCATCTCGTCCACCGACAGCTCGCTGTCTAACTTCGCCACCAGCGCAGACGCTTCACCCGCTTGGAAGCCGAACATCGACGTCAGCGCCTTCACCGCCGCCTCGGCGTTGCCGGAAGCGGACGGAATTCCCGCAGGAACCGGCGTTCCGTCTGTAAAGGCGATCACCTTGTCTTTAAGCTCCAGCGCAATACGCTGTGCCATCTTCGGGCCGACACCGCTCGCGAGGGTGAATTTCTTATAATCCCCCATCGCCACAGCGGACGCCACCTGATCGGGCGTCAGCGCGGACAAAATCGCGCCCGCGACCTTCGCGCCAACGCCGGAGACGGTCGTCAGCTGTTTAAAGCAGGCAAGCTCGCTCTGCTCTGCAAAGCCGAACAGCTCCAGCGCATCCTCCCGCACGTTCAAGTGGGTGTAAAGGAAAACCTCTTGACGGACCGACGGCAGCTGTCGCGCGGTGTTCACCGTGATACGGCAGCGAAATCCCACACCGCCGCAGGTCACCACGGCGATATTCGCGTCAAAATAGTCGAGCGTTCCTTTTAAGGAATAGAACATTTTGCGTTCCCCCTTTATTCTTCTTTCGAGAGCTTCTGCACCCGCTGTTTGAGCGGTGTGCCGTTTTGCTGGGTGTGACAAATGGCGATGGCGAGCGCGTCTGCCGTGTCGTCCGGGCGCGGCACCTCTGCAAGCCCCAAACGCCGGCGGGTCATTTCCATTACCTGCGCCTTTTCCGCCTGGCCGTAGCCGGTGACGGCGCTTTTCACCTGAAGCGGCGTGTATTCATAAAACGGAACGCCCGCCTTATGAAGCGCCAGCAAGATCACACCGCGCGCCTGCGCCACGTCGATGCCGGTGGTTTTGTTGTTTTTGAAGTACAGCTTTTCCACCGCGGCGGCATCGGGATGATACCGTTCGAGCAGGAGATTCATTTCCTCGTAAATCTGTTCGAGACGCAGAGAAAACTCCATCCCGGCAGGGGTTTGGATCGAGCCGAACGCCAGCGGCTTACACCGCGCACGCTCAAAGCCGATAAGCCCCCATCCCACAATGGCATAACCGGGGTCGATCCCGAGTATTTTCACGGTGCTCACCTCATTTCGGCACAAACTCCCACAAATACTTATACATCATATATTGTAGCACATCTTTCCGAAAAGTGCAATTATCCGACGCAAGTTTTTTGGCTTTTTTTCGCAGTTTTTTATAAAAAAACGCCCTCTGTTTCCCTTTCGGAAAACAGAGGGCGCTGAAAACTACTTTATTGCAGGTCGGTTCTGCCGCGAAGCGCGGTGTTTACCACGCAAACGTAGGTTTTTCCGGGGTTGACGATCATCTCGCTGCCGTCCGCTTCCGCAAACGTGAAGCCGGTTCCGTCGTTCGAATACGTGATCTCGCGGCTGGTGCCGCCGGTGATAAGAAGTCCGTCGCCGCCGAGCGTAAAGTCGCAGGTGGTGCCGTTCTCCATATATTTCGGCGCGTACAGAACAAGCACGTTGGTCACGGTGATCGGCACGAGCGTATCGTTCTCGTTATAGACCTTGTGGACTTGCTGCGGGTCCCAATCGTAGTTCGACTTCGTATACAGCCCGGTCGCGGCATCGTACTTGAAAATCACCGTCTGCGTGCCGGTCACGTCGATAGACGCCACGGTTCCGGCGCCGCTCCCCTTTTTCTCGCCGAACGTGAATAACGCGCCGCTTTCGGTCGTCTGTCGATAATCCGCGCTCTTGATGTAGTTAAGCACCTGACTGCCCGTCGCCATCATACTGTATTCATAGCCGCGGGAGCGGATAAGCCCTTGATCGCGCCAAAACACGGTTTCATTCACGTTGCCGTCAATATCCGCGAGGCCCAGCGCGTTGATCTTGGCTTTGCCGGTGGTGCTGCCGCCGACGTGGAGATACACAAGATCGAGCGATTTTGCGATTTTCACAAACGGCGTGCGTGCGCTGCGGCACGGGCCGACCGTTTCCGGCATTCTCTCCGCGGACGCCCACACCGCCATAATACGGGAAATCGCGCCCTCGGTCTCGATTTCAAAATACAGATCCGCGTCTTCAATACCGAATTGCGGACGCGACGCGGGGTTGTTGCCGATCATCACACCCACGGGACGGCTGGACGCATCGGGGTCGATGTCCATTTCGCCGGTGTATGGGTTTTGGAGATGCGGATCGGGCACTTCGGTGGTGGTAGCTGCCTCGGTCGCCGTCGTCGTCGGCGCCGGAGTCGAAACCTCCTCCGGCTCTTTCTTGCAGCCGCCTATAAAAAGACACGAAATTAAAAGCGCAAGCGCGCAGAAAATCGGTAACAACACACGTTTCATTTTGAATCCCTCTTTCGATTTTTGCTGTTTTCATTATACCTCAAAAATCCCGATTTTTCAACGGTTTTCGCATATTTTTCGCAAAAAATCTTACGGGATTTTCGCCCGAAAAAGGAAAAGAACGACACGCGAACGTGTCGGTCTTTTTTAAGCGATTTGAGCCAAATCAGGCGAGTAAATTACTCGTTGATCTTGGTGACAACGCCCGAACCAACGGTACGGCCGCCCTCGCGGATAGCGAAGCGGAGGCCTTCCTCGATGGCGATCGGGGTGATCAGCTCAACGTCCATCTCGACGTTATCGCCCGGCATGCACATCTCGGTGCCGGCCGGCAGGGAGATAACACCGGTAACGTCGGTGGTACGGAAATAGAACTGCGGACGATAGTTGTTGAAGAACGGGGTGTGACGGCCGCCCTCTTCCTTGGACAGGACGTAAACCTGGCCGTGGAACTTGGTGTGCGGGTTGATGGAACCCGGTTTGCAGAGAACCTGGCCACGCTCGACCTCTTCACGGCCCACGCCGCGGAGAAGCGCACCGACGTTGTCGCCGGCCTCGCAGTAGTCGAGGGTCTTGCGGAACATCTCCATAGAGGTAACGACGGTCTTGGCTTTCTCGTCTTTCAGACCGACGATCTCAACCTCTTCGCCGGCTTTCAAAGCGCCACGCTCCACACGGCCGGTAACAACGGTACCACGGCCGGAGATGGTCATAACGTCTTCGATCGGCATCAGGAAGGGCAGATCGGATTTACGCTCCGGAGTCGGGATGTAGGAGTCAACAGCTTCCATGAGTTCAAGGATCGGCGCATAGGTCGGATCGTTGACATCAGTGGAGGTGCACTCGAGAACCTGCAGAGCGGAACCCTTGATGATCGGGGTGTCGTCGCCCGGGAACTCGTACTCGTCGAGGGTCTCACGGATCTCCATCTCGACCAGCTCGAGGAGCTCCGGATCGTCCATTTGGTCAACTTTGTTCATGAAGACCACGATGTACGGCACGTTCACCTGACGGGCCAGCAGAAGGTGCTCTTTGGTCTGAGCCATCGGGCCATCGGTAGAAGCGATAACCAGGATGGCGCCGTCCATCTGAGCAGCACCGGTGATCATGTTTTTGATGTAGTCGGCGTGGCCGGGGCAGTCGACGTGAGCATAGTGACGGGTGGCCGTCTCATACTCGACGTGGGCGGTGTTGATGGTGATACCGCGCTCGCGCTCTTCCGGAGCCTTATCGATGTTGGCGTAGTCGGTGAA
>JAZUKW010000069.1:0-11246 GCA_045643425.1 Acutalibacteraceae bacterium | reverse complement strand
ACGGTGGCGGAAAGAGTGGCGGTTTCGGTGCCGCTTTCGTCCTGCTTCGTGCCGTGGTTCAGGCGGAAGGTATACGGGTTGCCGTTCACGGTGGTGTTGATGCCGGACAGCGTGGTGATATACTGCAAGAACAGCGATTTGTTCACAAGGCTTTCATACGTGGACGTGGCCCACGGAACCGTCGAGGCGTTGACGGTATACACAACGTCCACACCGTCCACCATTGCGTAATAGGTGTCGTCGTCGGTGCGGTTGCCGAGCGAGAGCGTGTAGGAGATCTCGTTATACCAAAGCGGCTCGTCGAGGTTCTTGCCGTCGTTATCGGTGGCGGCATACACGCCGAAGGTGAGCGCGGCGGTCGTGCGCGGGGTGGCAAGCCCGAAGGAGGCAAGCTCCGCCGCCGTGGGACGTACCGCCGCGACGGTGGCGGCATACAGCCCGCACAACGAGGTATCCCAGCTGCCGACAACGTCGTTGTCAGCGGGGCGGAAATACGGTTTTTCCAGCACGTATTTGCCGCACAGCTTGGCGGATTCGTCGTCGTCCGGCGTGATATATCGCAAGAGCACCGGCTCGTCGCGGTCGCCGCCGGAAAGCGTTAAGGATTTGAGCTTCGCGGCACCGACGCTGTCGTCCGATTTGGGCGAGGGCGCCGAGAGCAGCGTTTTGCCGAGATAGTAGGTGTCTTCGTGCATCGCGGCTTGGTAGTAATCCTCGCGGAACAGCCACACGGTTTTGCCGCCCTTTTCCATACCGTAATAGCCGGCACTCGCGCCGGACGCCAGCCGCCCGTAAACGACGGTCAGCGTTTTTTTGTCGGTATAGTGGGTGGTGACGGTGATCGCGGGCTTGTCCAGGCCGCAGGCGGTGAGCTGTTCGGCGGTCGCGTCTTCGGCGATGACCGCATCGGGAGTAACGGCGGTGTATTGCACCAAAAGGGCTTCCACGGCTTCGGCGTCGCGGGGCAGATCGCCGTAGCCCTCCACCGCCATGGCACCGTCACCGTTCGGCACCAGCGAGAAGCTGCCGGTGTCGTTCGTGACCGTGATTTTTTCGATTGCGGAAATGCCGGTCGCGGAATAATCCGCAAGCGACGGAAGCTGTTCCTCCGACGTCTCCTCAGAGACCTCGGAGGTCTCCGCCTCGTCAAACACGCCGCCGAAATAGGCGGCAACGACTGCGCCGCCCAAAACGAGCAGCACCGCGAGCGTGATCAGCAGCGTCACTACGCGCTTTTTCACGTGCTTTTTCGGCTCCACCGTCCGCGGGGCGGTAAACAGAGTGGATTCTTCCTCGGCGGGAGTGAGGTTTTCTTGCTTGTCGCTCATAAGTTCTTCCTCCGCAGGAACACCACGAGACAGCACACCAGCATACTGATCGGTAAAAGCAGGGTGAACAGTCCGAGGCCGATCAGCTTTTTCACACCCTCCGAGCCGAAGTCCACCGTGGCGGTGGAAAGGCTCTTGCCGATGATGGAAACGGTCGTTTTGTTGCCGTTGATGCCGTCGAACGTTTGGATAAAGGCGCTTTCGTTCTTCGAGGCGGTATCGGTCAGATAGGTGGCGAGCATACCGGCGCTGCCGCACACCAGCGCGGAGGTGGAGGACTCGATGCCGTCCACCGTCGCCTCGGTGCGGGAATACGCCATGCCCACGAGCGGATAAGCGTCCGCCTTGGCGGTGTTGGCAGCCAACAGCGCGTCGAGCTGGTCTTGGAGATCCTTCTTCTGGTTCGTGGACAGGTCGTTCACGTCACCTGCGTTCGCCAGCAGCTTTTGATACGCTTCGGTATAGGCTTGGTAGTTGATGAGGTTGGCGGAATCCGGGAAGGTCACGACCGGCAGCACGTATTTCGCCAGCGTCTTATCCTGATCCCACAAAAGCTTCAGCGCCGCGGTCGCGGGCGCTTTGATCGCCTTTTCGGCGGCGTCGGTGTAATCGGTCTCCGCCAGATCGCCGAAGGTGTAGGTGGAGCCGTTGCCGAACAGACGGCTGTTCGAGGTCTCGCTCACCCAATACGGCGTTACCTCGATACCGTAGTTGTCCGCGAAGAACTCGGACAGCGACGGCAGGTAGGTCGTATAGTTGACGACGTAGGTGAGCTGGTGATTCATATAGCCGTTGTTGTTCGCCCACGAGCGCAACAGCGCCAGCTCTTCGGCGGAATAGTCGGTAGACGGCGCCGGCAGGATCGCCATGGTGGTGTTTTTGTCAAAGGTGTTTTCCATCGTGGTGATGTCGAGCGTCAGCACCTCGTAGCCGCTCTTTTGCAGCACCTCGGTCACGGCGTTGATGACGTTTTGATCCTCGCCGTGGCCCACCAGCATGGTGACCGGCTCCAAACTCGTGTTCAGCACCGCCTGGATGCCGGAGACGATCGCCGGCTCGACCAGCGACACAAAGGTGTAGTCGCCGGTATAGCTCATACCGTACTGCTGATATTGCAGGTATTGGTTATAGTTGTCGTCGTATTCCATCAGCGCGTCCAGCCCGATGACCTTCGAGCGCTGACCGCAGGTGAACAGGATCTCGCCGTCACCCACGTCGTAAGACGAGAGCGCCGCGGCTTCCGCCACGTCCTTCGTCAGGTCGATAAACGCATAGGTGATGTTGCCGTCGGAGAGGGAGTTCAGCTGCTTTACGGTGGAGTAGAATTGAGCCAGCACCGTGTCCATCTCTTTGTTGCCGGTGTTGGGGGCGGAGAAATACTCCTCGTTGATACACGCGGTAATGCGTACCGGCTCGCTCACCGAGCGGGCGAGCTTTTTGGTGTCGTCAGACAGCGTCAGCACCTTGTCGTCGGTCAGATCGATCGTCAGCGGGAATTTGACGTCCAGCGCGCTTACCAGCACGTTGAGCAGCACCACGGCGGCGATGACAACGGCGGTCAGCGCCGTCGCCAGCGAGCCGTAACGCAGACGGCGGCCGTCGGAAAGCTTTTCTTTTTTCGGTTTTTTCTCGTTCGACTCGGCGGCCTCGACCGCTTCGAGCTCCTCGAGCTCGGGAGTCAGATTGTCTTTCTTATCCATATCACGCACACCCCTTTCTTACGCCCATTTGCGGCGGTCTAACACGCGCACCGCCAAGAACAAAAACAGCGCCTGCATCGACAGGAAAAAGACGACGTCGCCGTAGCGGATGGCGCCGGCGGTGAAGTGGGCGTAGCGGTCGGAGACCGAGAGGAACTCGACCGCTTTTTGCACAAACGCATTGTCCGCGAAAACAGAGGTCAAATAGTTGACGGAGGACAGCACCAGCTCGAACGCAAAGGTGCAAAGGGCGGCGACCAGCTGGCTTTCGGTGAGGCAGGAGAAAAACAGTCCCGCCGCGATCAGCATCCCGCCGTAAAGGATGAGGCCGACGTAGTTGCCGATGACGGTGATCCAGCCGGGGTTGGTGATGAACGAGATGACCAGCGCCAGCACCAGCGTAATGGAGATGCCGATGACGAACACCACGAGCGCCGCCAAAAACTTGCCCATCACGATCCCGGTGAGGCTGACGGGGGCGGTAAACAGCGCCTGATCGGTCTTTTGGCGTTTTTCATCGCTGAACAGCCGCATGGTCAAAATGGGAAGCACCAAGAAGCAAGCGTAGCTGTAAAGCGCGGAGAACACGTAGTTGAGCGAGCGATAGCCGAATTCCATGTTGGCGAGGTAGAAGTAGTAGCCGGAAATGGCGAACAGAATCGCGAGGACAAAGTAGGCGATGGGAGAGGTAAAGAGAGCGCGCAGCTCGCGTTTAAAAACAGCGCTCATTCGTCCTCACCTTCTTTCTTCTTCGAGTTGTCGCCGTGTGTCAGCGAAATGAACAGCTCCTCGAGCGACGGCTCGTTCGAGCGGGAGGAGAGCAGCACCATGCCGGCGTCGGCAAGGCGGGTGAACAGGTCGCGTCGAATATCCGCGTCCGGCAGCGGCTGAAGACGGAACGCGTAGACGCCCTCCTCTTTTTTGCCGAGCGCCACCACAGATTTCATACCGGGCAGCCCTTTAAGCAGCGCGGAGATCTCCGCCTCGTTGCCCTCGATCGCCACGGTCAGGCGGCGATCGTCTGCCTGCGCCTTGGCAAGCTCGGTGGGGGTGCCGTCCGCCACGATCTGACCGTCGGCAATGATGATCAAGCGGTCACACACCGCCTCCACCTCCGGCAGAATGTGGGAGGAGAGAATGACGGTGTGATGCTTGCCGAGGCTTTTGATCAGCGAGCGGATCTCGATGATCTGGTTGGGGTCGAGACCGACGGTGGGCTCGTCCAAAATCAGCACCGGCGGGTTGCCGACGAGCGCCTGCGCCAGGCCGACGCGCTGACGGTAGCCCTTGGAGAGATTTTTGATCAAGCGATCCGCGACCTCGTCGATCTTGACGAGGTGACACACCTCCGCCAAATGCTTTTGGCGGGGCAGCGTGCATTTTTTCAGATCGTACATAAAGTTGAGGTACTCTTTCACCGTCATATCCAAATACAGCGGCGGCAGCTCCGGCAGATAGCCGATGCTGGCTTTCACGGCGTTCGGCTCGGTCAACACGTCGTGACCGTTGACGGTGATGGTGCCGGCGGTGGCGGACAAATAGCCGGTCAGCATATTCATCGTGGTGGATTTTCCCGCGCCGTTGGGGCCGAGAAACCCTAAGATCTCGCCGTCCGCGACCGAGAAGTTCAAATCGCGCACCGCGACGTGCTGACCGTAGCGTTTGGTCAAATGGGAAACTTCGATCATACTTTCGCGCTCCTTATAAAGATTTTCCGAACGTACCAAGTATACCGCACCTTCGGAAGAAAAGTGTAAACAAGATTTTAACGCGGCACAGTTGCCGCGATTTTGCCGCTATCAGAAAATAAGGGGGTAGGTTTTGGCTAAAAGGGGTAGATTTTGGTTTATTTGCCGACACAGAAGCGGGAGAAGACCTCGTCCACCACCGCGTCGCTGACGCGCTCGCCGGTCAGCTCGGAAATAGCGGCGATCGCCTCGTCCAGATCCACGCCGATGAGGTCGGGTGTAAGCCCTGCGGCGGCGGCTTCCGCTCCGCGGCGCACCGCTTCGAGTGCCCGTCGGGCGGCGGCGTATTGCCGCTCGGTGGACAGGAGGGTTTCGTCCCCCGTGAGCTGTGCAAGCCCCGTCACGCGGGCGACCGCGTCGGACAGCGCGTCCACGCCGGTGCCGTCTTTGGCGGAGAGAACGACCAGCTCGGAGTAAAGGGAGCGGAGAAACGCCTCGTTTTCCGTTCCCAGGTCGGATTTGTTGAGAACGCCGATGACAAGAGGACTTTTTGCGGCGGCTTCGGCAAGGGCGCGGTCGTCGTTTGAAAGCGGCGCGCTTCCGTCGAACACCGCGAGCACAAGCGCCGCGGAATGCAGTCG
This sequence comes from Acutalibacteraceae bacterium, assembly GCA_045643425.1. Lineage (GTDB taxonomy): Bacteria > Bacillota > Clostridia > Oscillospirales > Acutalibacteraceae > RGIG426. The sequence continues at coordinate 5,889 of JAZUKW010000069.1, read as the reverse complement.
ATCCCGCGCCCGCTGAACGCCCAATTGTTCGGCTTGGTTATCGGTGCCGCGGATGCCGGCGGTGTCCGCCAGGCGCAACGTTACGTCGCCGAGCCGCACCGTTTCCTCCACCACGTCGCGGGTGGTGCCGGCCTCGTCGGTGACGATGCTCCGCTCACAGCCGGACAAGAGGTTCATCAGGGTGGATTTGCCCACGTTCGGCGGGCCGACGATCACCGTGTCGATGCCCTCGCGCAGCACGCGACCGGCATCAAAGGTGGAAAGAAGCTTCGAGAGCGCTTTTTCGGCGGCGGCAAACGTCGCGGCCAGCGCGTCGCCGGAAAGCTCCGGGATGTCTTCGTAGGGATAATCGACGTAGGCGGCGGCTTGCGCGGCGACCGCCAACAAGTCGGCCTTGACAGCGGCGAGCGCGCGGAACGTACCGCCCTCGCGCGCGGCGAGCGCGGTCTTTGCCGCCAGCGCCCCCTGCGCGCCGATGAGATCCATCACCGCGTCCGCGCCGGTCAGATCCATTTTGCCGTTTAAAAACGCGCGTTTGGTGAACTCACCCGCTTCGGCGGGACGAGCGCCGACCGCTACCGCGGCGCGTACCAACCGGCGCAGCAGATAGACGCCGCCGTGGCAGGAAAGCTCCACGACGTTTTCGCCGGTATAGCTGTGGGGCGCGCGGAACACGAGCGCCACCGCGTCGTCAAAATCGCCGTCTTCGTCGAACACGTGGCCGTAAGCGGCGGTATAGCCGGAAAGCGATGAGGGCGCGCGACCGGCATCCAGCGGGCGAAACAGCTTGTCCGCCAGCGCGGGGGCATCGTCACCCGAAAGGCGCACCACACCGAGCCCCGCCGGGGCGGTGGGGGTAGAGATCGCCACGATGGTGTCGCTCACGGTCAACGCTCCTCTCTTTAAAATAAATATCATCTTATTATATCACGCTGTTTTGAAAAAAACAAGTCGGGAACGACAGAAAAACACCCGCTTCTCAAAAGAGAAACGGGTGTTTCAAAAAGCTTATTCCAGAATATAAATATTCATCGTGCGGCGGCCGAATTGGATACATTCCTCATAGGTATCGTAGAACAGGTCTACGAGGGCTTCGCCGCTATACATCGCGCCGCCGGTGTCGCCGGCAACAGCATAGCCGTAAACGATGCTGCCGTCGGGGGAGGCGATATACAGCTTGGTGCCGAGCGGGATGATGTCCGGATTGACGGCAACGACGCCGCGCTGGGCGGCAAGGCCGCTCGCCGTCCACTCACCTGCCAGGCCGCGGTCGTTGGTATACGCGGTGGCGGTGCCGGACAAGCAGGATTTATAGCTCGTCGGTTTGCCGGAAGCATGGGTTACGACGCCGGCAGGCTTGGTGACGGGGGTGCTCTTTTTCTTGCCGACCTGCCAAATCTCGGGGGTGGCCTCGGTCACGACGGAGGAGCGCAGCTCGGTGGATTTTTCCACCACGCCGTCCACGATCTTGTCGCAGAAGACGCGTTCCCGCACGCCGTCAGCGCCGGCTTGCTTCTTTTTCTTTTCGCCCTCGTCGAGAGAGGCGGTGGTTTCCTCTTTTTTCTCAAAGGGGATGGTCTCCAGCTCCACCCGCTCCTCAAAAGAAATGCGGGTGACGGTGATTTCCTGTCCGTCCTTGAGAGAGGTCGTCGCCGACGGAGACACTTTGTCGTCCTCGCCGAGGAACAAGTGTGCGGCGTCAAGCGCGTCCGCCACCGTTTTGCCGTCCGGCGTCACGGTGTAGGTTTTGCCGTCTGCCTTGACCGTGACCGTGAGGGGCGCGGAGGTGACGGCGATTTGTTGCTCGGTGGGCGCGGCGGCCGCCGGAACCTCGCTCATCGCGGGGTGGGCGGAGATCACGCCGGTCAACACAAGCGACAGCACCACGATGGAGCCGAACGAAACCGCGCGGTTGTTCAGCAGCCGTCGGAGGGCGCCTTTTAATGATGTGTTCATAATAATGGCCATTTCCTTTCTTTCCCGCGCTGCAAAAATTGAGAGAAAAGAGGAGGGCGAAACGCCCGGCAGCGGGAGTGTTTGCTGGCTACGTTTGGTAGTATAGCCGTCTTTTTTTGCTTTGTCAAACGAAAGAGGGTGACGATTTTTGTGAAAGATGCACAACCGAAGTAAAGGTTTTTGACTTTACAAGAAACGCCACTCCGTGCCGCTTGAGAGAGCCGCAAACCCGCTGTAAGGGGTGATTTGCGGAATTTTTGCCACGAAAAGAGGGCGCGGAGCACCTTTTGCCGCGCTTTTGCCGCAAATTGCCGAAAACCCCGAAATTTTTGTGAAATGTAGCAAAAAATAGCACCCTTTTGGGAGCGCAAAAGCGGAAAACGCCCCGAAACCCTTGTATTTTCGGGAAAAACGTGGTAAGATACGCATAGAAAAAATCCGTTTGCATACGACAAAAAAGGAGGTGGTCGCGTGACGAAAACGGGTGGAAAACGCGTGCTTGCCGTGCTTCTTTGCGGTGTGGTGTGTCTGACGGCCACCGCCTGCGGCGCGCGCCGGTCAAAGTACGGTACGGCGCTGCGGCTGCCGCTTGCGGCGGAGCCGCTTCAGCTGGATCCCCAAATGGCGCAGGATGCCGCGTCGGTAGAGGTGCTGGCCGCCACGATGGAGGGGCTGACGCGTCTTTCGGAGGACGGAAAGCCGATCGCGGGGATCGCCGCGTCGTGGACGGTGTCCGAGGATGCCTGCACCTATACCTTTACGCTGCGCGACGCGACGTGGAGCAACGGCGAAAAGGTGACGGCGGACGACTTCGTTTTTGCGGTGGAGCGCGGGAAAGACCCCGCCACCCGCTCGCCGCTCGCCGCGCTCTATAAAGAGGTAAAAACGGCGACGGCAAAGGACAACCGCACGCTGACGGTGACGTTGACCGCGCCGGACGAGGCGTTTCTCGAAAAAACCGCGTCCAACGCCTTTTTTCCGTGTCATCGCGGCTTTTTTGAGAAATCTGCCGGTCACTACGGTATGGAGCAGGAATACACGCTGTCGAACGGCGCGTTTATGCTGAACTCCTGGAGCCACGGGGAATACCTTATTTTATGTAAAAATACCCATTATTATGCTGCGGACACGATTCTGCCCGATCGGATGCGCTACGTGCTCGGTACCGACGAGCAGGACGTGGTGCAGCTGCTCAAATCCGGCGGGCTGGATGCGGCGGCGCTCACCGACGAGCAGGCGGCGGATGCCGCGCGGCAGGGCTGTACGATCGAAACGGTGTACGACAGCGTATACGGTCTGTGGATCAACCCCGCTTGCGCGGCGCTCAAATCCGAGGCGGTGCGCGCGACGTTGTGCGCGGCGCTTGACCGCCAAAAGCTTTCCGGCTTGTGGGAAAAAGAAAACAAGCACACCGCGACGGGCTTTGTGGCGCCCGACGTGCGCTGCGGCGGCGAGCCCTACGTGCGCGAAACGGATACGTTCGGCTCGGTGAAAGCGGGAAAAACGCCGAATATGAGCGGGCTGTCACAGCTGGCGCTTCTTTGCGGCGAGGATGAGCTGTCGGTCGCGCTCGCGAAAGAGATCCTGCAGACGTGGCAAAAGAAATTTTCGCTGTATTTGAAGATCGAAAAGCTTTCCGCCTCCGCGCTGCGACAGCGGGTGGAAGCGGGCGAGTATGACCTGGCGCTTTGTGCGCGGGACAGCGGCGGCGAGACGGTCGGCCAGGCGCTCGCGGCGCTGTCGGACGATACGGCGTTTACGGCGGCGCTGGAAGCCGCCGTAAAAACCGGCAAGCGCGCCGACTACCAAAAGGCGGAGGCGCAGCTCTACCGTGTGCTGCCCTGCCTGCCGTTCTATTATCCGGCGCGCAGCTTCGCTTTTGCCGAAGGGGTGCAGGGTGTGATTGCCCGACCGTTCGGCGGCGGCGCGTTCGGCGCGATCTACGATTTCCGCGAAGCGACGAAATAAAGGAATATATACTATAATAAAAAGACCGGCTCTTTCGAGTCGGTCTTTTTTGTGTGTTTTTTATTATTCGTTGTCTTTAAAGCGGTCACAGCAGGGGTCAACCTCCGGTGCGGGCGGCGCTTTCGGCGCGGGCGCGGTGGTGCTTCCGATGCCGGTCGTTTCGTTCCACACGACGTTTTTCGCAACGCCGGCGGCCACGTCGGTCGGGATGATGATTTTGGACGCTTGACCGTCCGCCGCTTTAATGAGCGCCTCGTAGCGTTTGAGCTCCAGCACGGCGGCGTTGGGTCTCGCTTCCATCAAAGCGCGGATACCGGCGGCCTCGGCCTGCTTTTGCAGGAGGATCGCTTTCGCTTCACCCTCGGCGCGGGCGATACGCGCGTCGCGCTCACCTTCGGCGGCGAGGACGGCGGCGTGTTTTTCACCCTCGGCGCGGGTGACGATCGCGTCGCGGTGACCCTCGGCTTGAAGCAAGGTCTCGCGGCGCTCGCGTTCCGCTTTCATCTGTTTTTCCATCGCGTCGCGAATCTCTTTCGGCGGGATGATGTTCTTCAGCTCCACGCGGGTAACGCGGATGCCCCACTCGTCGGTCGCTTTGTCGATGATCTCGGTCATCTTCGCGTTGATGACGTCGCGGGAGGTCAGCGTACCGTCGAGGTCGAGCTCGCCGACGATGTTACGCAGGGTGGTCGCGGTGAGGTTTTCGAGCGCGCTGATCGGGTTGACCGCGCCGTAGGCGTACAGCTTCGCGTCGAAAATGCGGAAATACACGACCGAGTCGATCTGCATGGTGACGTTGTCCTCGGTGATGACCGGTTGAGGCGGCGCGTCGAGCAGCTGCTCCATCAGCGTGATGCGCTTGGAGACGGTCTCAAAAAACGGGATGAGGAAGTGAATGCCCGCGCCCCAGGTCTTGCGGTATTTACCGAGAAATTCCACAACGTATTCGTGCGCTTGCGGCACAACGCGGATGGACAGCGCCAGAAAAACAACAACGATAATACCAATCACAATAAAAGGTCCCATAAAGCATTCTCCTTTTTTATCTTAGGTCGGTTTATTTCGTATAAATCGGGAAGCGCTCGCACAGCGCGATGACTTCCTCGGTGATGCGGTCTTTGGTCGCGTCGAAATCGAAGGTGGCTTCTTTGATGAAACGGGCGATGTCGCGCATTTCGGCCTCTTTGAAGCCGCGCGAGGTAACCGCCGGCGTGCCGAGGCGCATACCGCTCGTAATCGAGGACGGCTGCGGATCGTTGAGAATGGCGTTTTTGTTGGCGGTGATGTGCACCTCGTCGAGACGGGCTTCCAGCTCCGCACCGGTGATGCCCACCGAACGCAGGTCGAGGAGCATCAGGTGGTTATCCGTGCCGCCCGACACGAGGTCGAAGCCGGCGGCTTTCAGCTCGTTGGCGAGAACGGCGGCGTTTTTGACGATTTGCTCTTGATACGTTTTGAACTCGGGCTTCAGCGCTTCGCCGAGCATGACCGCTTTGGCGGCGATGATGTGCATAAGCGGGCCGCCCTGCGTTCCCGGGAACACGGCTTTGTCCACCTGCTTCGCGTATTCCGCTTTGCAGAGGATCATACCGCCGCGCGGGCCGCGCATGGTTTTGTGGGTGGTGGTGGTCACGACGTCGGCATACGGCACCGGCGACGGATGCACACCCGCGGCAACGAGGCCGGCGATGTGCGCCATATCGACCATCAGATACGCGCCGACTTCGTCCGCGATCTCGCGGCAGCGCTTGAAGTCGATGATGCGCGGATAGGCAGAGGCGCCCACGACGATCAACTGCGGCTTATGCTCTTTCGCGAGGCGGAGCAGTTCGTCGTAGTCGATGAGCTGGGTCTTTTCGTTTAAGCCGTAGGCGACCGAGTTGAAGTGTTTGCCCGAAATGTTGAATTTCGTGCCGTGGGAGAGGTGACCGCCGCTCGGCAGTCCCATACCGAGCACCGTGTCGC
>JAZUKW010000068.1:0-10877 GCA_045643425.1 Acutalibacteraceae bacterium | reverse complement strand
AGCTCGATGCCGCGGACCTTCGCGCCGGTCTCGCGCTGCACAACGGACGCGAGGTAAGCGGCAAGACCGCCCATCTGCGCGTGGCCGAAGCTGTCTTTCTGCTGGGCAGAAGAGGTGGCGTACTCGGCGATGTATTTGCCGTCTTTATCGTGGATACCCTCGGACACGGCAACGATGCATTTGCCGTTGCGGTCGTAGATCTCGCGGACTTTCTCCAGGAAGGAGTTCATATCGAAATCGACCTCCGGCAGATAGATGAGGTCGGCGCCGTTGCCTTTCGCACCGGCGAGAGCGGCGGCGGCAGTCAGCCAGCCGGCGTTGCGGCCCATGATCTCCACAACGGTGATCATGCCGGTGTCATACACGCGGGCGTCGCGATAGATCTCCATCATCGAGGTGGCGATGTATTTCGCGGCGGAGGCGTAACCCGGGCAGTGGTCGGTACCGTCGAGGTCGTTGTCGATGGTCTTCGGAATGCCCATCACGCGGCACTCATAGCCGTTTTGGAGCATAAATTTCGAGATTTTGTTGCAGGTATCCATCGAGTCGTTGCCGCCGTTGTAGAAGAAGTAGCGGACGTTGTATTTCTTGAAGATCTCGAGGATGCGTTTGTAATCGGTATCGTCGTCATCCGGGTCCTTCAGCTTATAGCGGCAGGAGCCGAGCGCCGAAGACGGGGTGAATTTGAGGAGTTCCAGCTCTTTCGGATCCTCTTTACCCATATCGATGAGGTTGTCGTTCAGCACGCCTTTGATGCCGTTAAGAGCACCGTAGACCGCCGTGATCTCCTCGCTTTCGAGCGCGGTTTTGATCGCGCCGTACGCGCTGGCGTTGATGACGGAGGTCGGGCCGCCGGACTGACCGATGATGCAAGCACCTTTAAGAGTTCCCATAGTTTTTTACCACCTTTTTTGATAAAATTTAGAACATAGAAATTTTACCATATTCTCCGAAAAATTGCAATCGTTTTTTGCTAAAAAGACAAGAATTGAGCCATTTTTTCAAATTCTCCCGAAAAGTGTTGACGAACAAGATAAAAGCGGTTAAAATAAAGGGGTATTTGTAAAAACTCTATAAAAGAAACGAGGAATCTTTATGGCAAACATCGCACCCTTCCGCGCCCTGCGGTTTACCGCCGCGGCCGGTGACATCGACGAGCTGTGCTGCCCGCCCTACGACATTATCTCGGACGAACAGCGCCGCGCCTTTCTCGGCACGAACGAGAAAAACATCATCCGCTTGGAGCTTCCCCGCGAGGGCGAAAACCCCTACGCGGTCGCGGGCGACACGCTGAAAGCGTGGCTCGACTGCGGCGCGCTCAAGCAGGACGACGCGCCCGCGCTCTATATTTACCAAGAGGAATTCGTCGCCTACGGCAAGCCCTACACCCTGCGCGGCTTCACCTGCACCGTTGAGCTGCAACCGTTCTCGGCGGGCGTGGTGCTTCCGCACGAGGAGACCCTCTCCAAAGCGAAACAAGACCGCTTTGATCTGATGTGCGCCACCGGCTGCAATTTCAGCCAGATCTACTCGCTGTACGACGATCCCGACCGCGCCGTCGATGCCATTCTCGATAAATTCTGCGCCGCCGAGCCCGCCGCCCGCTTTACGGATGCGGACGACGTCATCCACTCGCTGTGGGTCGTGCCGGACGGTGACGACGTGCGCGCCGTGTGCAAGCTGTTCGAGGACAAAAAGCTTTACATCGCCGACGGCCACCACCGCTATGAGACCGCGCTGCGCTATCGCGACCACCTTCGCGCCGACGGTACCGAAACCGGCTCGTCCGACCGCGTGATGATGTTCCTTTGCGCGATGCAGCACGACGGGCTCGTCGTGTTCCCCACCCACCGCGTGATTCACAACATCGACGGCTTCGACAGCATGAATTTCCTCAAAGAAGCCTCGAAAGTGTGCGACGTGCTCCCCCTTGCCAAGTTCGAGGATATTGAGTCGCGCCTTGCGGCGGTATATGAAGCCGGCGGCAAAGCGTTCGGCTACTACGACGGCACGAAGGCGGCGCTGCTCAAGGTATCTGACCTCGACCAAATGAAAGCCCTGCTCCCGAACGCGTCTCAAGCGCTCCGCGAGCTGGACGTGACGCTGCTCCACTCCCTCCTGCTCGAGCGCCTTTGCGGTATCGACAAGGCGGCGATGGCGGCGGGCGGCAAGCTCACCTACACCCGCGACGCGTCGGAGGCAAAAGCCCTCACCGACGGTGGCGCGGACGCGTGCTTTATCTTAAATCCCACCCGCGTGACCGAAATCAGCGCGGTGGCGCGCGAGGGCGAAAAAATGCCCCAAAAATCGACCTATTTCTATCCGAAACTTATCACCGGTCTTACGATGAACAAACTGCTGTGAGGTGCTTTGCATGACTTTTTTTGAACCGCTCGTTCAAAACCTGCTGTCGATGTTTCAGGACGGCAGCTGGTGGCAGCTGATGACCATGTGGGTCATCGGCGGTGTGCTTATTTTCCTCGCCATCAAAAAGGAAATGGAGCCGTCGCTGCTGCTTCCCATCGGCTTCGGTGCGATTTTAGTCAACCTGCCGGGGCTTGCCGACGGGCTGCACAACCTGACGTTTCTCTATGACGTCGGCGTCAAATCGCAGGAGTTGCTGCCGCTGATTTTGTTTATCGGCATCGGTGCCATGATCGACTTCGGCCCGCTGCTCTCGAACCCCAAGCTGATGCTGTTCGGCGCGGCGGCGCAGTTCGGTATCTTCTTCACCTTTGCGATGGCGAGCGTGTGCGGCTTCGATTTGCGTGACGCGGCGTCTATCTCGATCATCGGCGCGGCGGACGGCCCGACCTCGATCGTCGTGGCGCAGGAGCTCGGCTCGAAATATCTGCCGGCGATCATCGTTGCCGCCTACTCGTATATGGCGCTTGTGCCGATCATTCAGCCGCCGATCATCAAGCTGCTCACCACCAAAAACGAGCGACGGATCCGGATGCCCTACGCACCGCAATCGGTCAGCAAGCTCACCCGTATTCTGTTCCCGATTTTGGCGACCGTCATCACCGGCGTAATCGCGCCGGACAGCGTGGAGCTGATCGGCTTCTTGATGTTCGGTAACCTCATTCGCGAATGCGGCGTCTTGAACAGCCTTTCGGAAACCGCCCAAAACGTGCTGGCGAACCTCGTTACGCTGTTCCTCGGCATCACCGTCGCGGTCGGTATGAAAGCGGAGGCATTCCTCACGTGGGAGACGCTGCTCATCCTCGGTCTCGGTCTCGTGGCGTTTATCTTCGATACCGCCGGCGGCGTGCTGTTCGCGAAATTCCTTAATCTGTTCTTAAAAGAAAAAATCAACCCGATGATCGGCGCGGCGGGCATTTCGGCATTTCCGATGTCCGCGCGTATCGTCCACAAGTTAGGGCGCGAGGAGGACAGCCAAAACTTCCTGCTTCCCCACTCCATCGGTGTCAACGTCTCCGGCCAGGTGGCGTCCGTCGTTGCCGGCGGTCTGATGCTCCACCTCGTATCCGGACTTTTGTAAGGAGGAACGCGTATGCTGTTATTATGGACTATGAAAACGCCGCTTTCCACCGTGCTGTCGGTCATCGGCCAAGGGCTTATCGGCGTGTTCGTCGTTTTGGGACTGTTGGCGCTCGCGGTGCTGATCCTCAACAAAACCACCGGCGACAAGCCGAAAGACGAATAAATCAACTAAAAAAGGCTCGGAAACGTCGTTTCCGAGCCTTTTTCTTATACCAGCGGAACGAGCAGCATCGTGCGTTTTAAAAGCACGTCGCCGTCCAGCTCGTTTTCGGTTTTCAGCGCCTCCACCGACGTGTGGGCGGCTTTCGCCACGTTCCAAAGGCTCTCGCCCTCGTCGGCATACAGAAGCTTCACCGCCGCCTCCTCTGCGGGATAGGCGGCCGCCTCGTCTCCCGTCACCGCGGTCAGCGCCGTCGTTCGATGGCGTTCAAAGGGGCGGCGCGTCAGCGACAGCGTCACCTTGACCGCTAAATCACCGTTTTGCGCGCCGGTCACGTCGGTTTTGATCACCGCCGCCTCGATCTCCTCGTCCGTCCCTGCCGAAGACAGCGGCGTTTCGACCTCGATCTCCCGCTCGTAATACGTCACCTGCTCCCCCGTCGTCTGCGCCAGCAAATGCACGAGAAGTCGTGCCGCAAGCGCACGCTCCTCCGTCTGTTTGCAGGCGGTGTTTTTCACGTCGCACCACACCGACAGCACGCGGCTCACGTCCTCCGGCAGCTCCAGCGTCTGCTCGCAGTCGAGTTGCTCGTAAATCGGCGCAAGCGGGCGACACAGCGTCAACTCCTCCGTCGCCGCCGACAGCGGCATCGACGTCGAGTAGGCGTCGGTCAACACGGTCGCTGTCTCCTCCCGATATGCGCGGGCGGAAAGCAGCAGCTTCGTGTTGGAATACAGCACCCGACCGCTCGCGTCCTCCTCCACGCGCAGGCTGTGGGACGTCACGCCCACGCGCACGTCCACCACCGTCGTCTCGTCCGTTCCCGCCACGTCCAACATCTGGCTGAACGGAAACACAAACTGTTTTTCCGAAAGCAACGGCTCGTCGCCCTCGCCGCAAAGCAGCGCATCCACGTACAAATCGCCTTTGACGATGACCTTGCCCGCCAGCACCTTTACGTCGGTCGTCACCGGCACGGCACTGCTGCGAAGAACTGCGGCAACCCCGTCGGCGGACGCCGGCGTTTCGCTGACGGAAAACGGCTTTTGCGCCATCCCCGCCAAAACGGCGGTCGCGACCGTCTCGGGCTTAGAAAACACCGTCTCGTCCTCCACGCCGTCCAGCACCGTCGTCTCGTGCGAAGCCTCCGCGCCGGCACATACGCGCACCGCACCGTGAATGTCCAGCCGGCGCGGGCTGACGGCGCGACAATGGACGAAATCGGCAGCCGCCGTCACGACAGCGTCCGCCTCGCTCTGCCCTCTTTTGAACGAAAAGGCGGCGGAAAACGCCTGGCTCGCCTCGTAGGTATAAACGCGGCGGCGCTGCTCGTCAAGATACAGCACCCGCAAAAGCGCCACACCGTCGGCGGTCAGCTTGTCACCGTTAAACCCGCTCGCCGACACCGTCGGCACCAGCTCACAATGTAAAATCTGCGCCACGTCCGGGCAATAATCGGGCAACACCACGTCCAGCTCGACCGACTTTTCTTCGGTAGCGCAAAATCGGTTGTCGGCGGTCGTGATCTGCGCTTTCGTAACGGAAAATTCCATTCTCTTTCGCTCCTTCATCATCGGATTTTGTATATCCTTATGCAAGGAGCATCAAAAAAAGACCGTCCGCAGACGGTCTTTTTTATCAGTCGTATATTTTTTCAAATTCGATCCACATCGCCGGACGAACCGCGCCGTAGGTGTTGCAAACAGGGAGGTTGCTGAAATCACTGGTCGCGTTATATTGCCTGACAATAACGGCTTCGTTTTGGCGAAAGCTGGGTGTCCGCAGCCACCACCAACTGTCGTTGTGGCAGGTCTCGTCATCCGTGGCACGATGCACTTTTTCGCTCTTTTCGCAACGTCTTTCATAACTATCGGGAAAATACGTTTCCGCTTCTTTCAAACTTAACAAAAACACCTTATCGTTCGTATCATTGCCGGGGTTCGTTTTATAATTCGGATTTGCATCGGCAGGCACCGTCACGGTGGGAATGAGTGTTTGGTGTTGCGGACCGAACGCGGTATTAAAGAAGCTGTCGTTCAGCCACTTGCGAAGCGTGCAGGTCTCCCACGTCACGTTCTCCCACGGCGAATGGTACGCTTTCGCTTCGAGGGCATCAAGGCTGACAACAAACACCTTGCCGTCCTTCACGTCCAGCACCTGCCACTCGATTTCCTCTTTGCCGTTTTTCACGTTGCCGTCCTGCTCATACTGACCGAACTTGATAATATCGTCTTTTTTCACATCGGAAATATTCTCCATTTGCGCCATGTAAAGGGATTCCATTTCGTAGGCTTTGCTTTCTTTATAGTCCATCCCCTTGAACGCCGTATACGCCGACTGATACTCCCCATCATCATACAATTTCATAGCCGCATTGTATTTGACGGTCGGAATAATGACGAAAATCAACAGCAGCACGATCGCGGCGACCGCCACGACCGCCGCCGCGACAATAGCAAGAACTTTCTTCCGGTTTTTCGTTGTACTCATAAGGACATCCCCTCTTGTTCATAAAATAACACGCATAAGGATACCATACATTTTGCCGAATGTAAAGAGTGTTTTTTGCACTTTTGGGCACAATATTTGTTATTCTGCTTTCTTTTTCTCCGGAAGCTGCGCCAGCACGATCGCGGCGAACATCAACACACAGCCGCACACCTGAACCCACGTCGGTATCTGCCCGAGCAGGAGCGCCGCGGCAAGCACAGCGAACACGGATTCGAGGCTCATCAGCATCGAGGCGAGCGTCGGCGGTGTATACTTTTGGCCGAGGATTTGCAAGGTGTACGCAAGTCCGCTCGACATCGCGCCGGCATAGAGGATCTCCACCCACGCGCCGCACACCGCCGAAAGCGACGGCTGCTCGAACGCGAGCATTCCGAGCCCGGACAGCACGCCCACCACCGCAAATTGGAAGCAGGACAGCTCTACCCCGTCCACCCGGTCGATAAAACTATCCACAATAAGAATTTGGATCGCGAAGAAGATCGCGCTGCCGAACACGAGAATATCGCCGAAATCCGGGCGCGTTTTGCCGGTCATACAAAGAAGATAGAGTCCGACGAGCGCAAGCCCCACGCCGACCCATACCTTGCCGCCGACCTTTTTCTTTAAAAACAACCCAAAGAGCGGCACAAGCAGGATATACAAAGCCGTCACAAAGCCCGCTTTACCGACGACCGCGCCGTCGGTCGCGGTGCCGGCGATAGACGCCGCCAAGTCGTTATAGTAGATGCCGAACTGCTGTAAACAGCACGCGATACAAAGCGTCACGCCGCAGGCGAGTCCCACTTTGAGAAAGGTCGTTTTGTCGCTTTTGGTCGCCGTTCCCTTTTTGCGGCGCACAAGGATCCACGGCAGCAGCACAAGCGCGCCTAAAAACGAGCGCGCCGACTGAAACGTGAACGATTCCACGTATTGCATCGCGTTGCTTTGCGCCACGAACGCCGAGCCCCAAATGAGCGCGCACAGCGTCAGCATCGCAATACCTTTTGCTTGTTGTTTTTTCGTCATACGTCCTCCGTAAAAATCCCGCTTTGAATACTCAAAGCGGGATTTGTGTTTTTTAGTTCAGGTAGTCGCCCCAATGCAGGCGCAGCGCGCGCATCGTGCTTTCCGAGTGGATGGCAAAACCGACCGGGAATTTGCTCTCCAGATCACGGGTGTTGATTTTGTTGTTGAGCTTATACAGCTCCGACCACGCGGTATAAATGCCCTCGTCGTGGAAATCGACGTGGTCACCCTCGCCGGAGTTACCGAGCTCGATGCCGAACACCACTTTGGTGCCGTAGACCTCGGCGGCGGGAATGATGTTAGCGCCGCAACCGTAGATGTCCGCGAATTTGTCGCGATAAGACATCATACAGATCGTATCGCAGTTGGCGGCGATGATGTTATAGATACCGGTCACGCCGTTCCATTCCAAATCGCGGCCGTTCGCCTCCCAGCCGCAGGCAACGTCCAGCTCCACCGGAACGCCCTGCGCACGCGCATCGGCGACCTGCGGAATGAACTTCGTAACGTACGATTTCAGCTGCGACTCCGAGTTGCGCGGCTCCACGTCGCAGTGGATCGCATACAGCGCGTCGTCCGGATACTCGTTCTTGTAGGTCAAGAAGCCGCTCACACAGTTTCTGAACGGACCGCCGCCGGTGATCGAGCCCTGATCGTCATACAAAGCGGCGACGCGCATCCCGTACTCCTCGGCGATTTTAATGAAGTTATGCAGCTGCGAGCGCGTGCCGGAGCTACCGTACAGCCAAGAATAGCATTCGTAGTAGATTTCGGTCACCTGGTTTTTCTTAAACAGCTCCATATAGTTGCGGATATTGTTTTCGTTATACTGCGGCACCCACCACCATACGCCGAGGGTCTTGTTCGTTCCCTCGATGAAGTTGATGGCCGGATCGTCGTAGTCGATGCCGGATTTCGGATCCCAGTCCTCACGCGCGTTTTCCGGCGCAGGAACGGTCGCTTTAGTCGTTCGGATCGTCGTCGGCGCGGTAGTCGTTGTGGTGGGGATCGTGTAGGAATAGGTCGGGAGCGTCTGCAAATTCGCCACGTACAAGCGCACCGCCAGCACGTCTTTCATATTGATGTCCGCATCGCGGTTCGCGTCGGCGGCATCGTAGTCTGCCGGCTCGCCCATTCCCGCGATAAATTTACGCAAGACGAGCACGTCTTTCATATTGACAACACCGTCGCTGTTGGCGTCGCCGCACAAAACGGTGACCACCTTTTCGTTTTCAGCGGAAACGGAAACCAGCGGCACCGTGACCATCACCATAACGGCCGCCATCATCAACGCCAAAATACGCATTTTTTTCGATTTCATAGCTGTTCTCCTCGCATTTTTATTAAAAATATCCGAACATAGTCAGTATACACGAATCCTCCCGATTTGTCAATGAAAGAAAACGGGCAAAGTCGTTTAACTTTGCCCGTTTCTTGTAGGAAATTTTACACGACCGGCTGTAAGGTTTCAATGAGACCCGCCAAGTACTTACGCAGCATCAGCACGTCCTTCATATTGACCTCGCCGTCGCTGTTGCAGTCGGAATTCGCCGTGTTGTAAGACACTTCCATTCCCGCCAGCATTTTGCGCAGCGTCAGCACGTCTTTCATATTGACCGCGCCGTCGTCGTTCGCGTCACCGATAAGGCCGACAACGATAGGCGGCGCATCTTTAAGCGCGGTAAACAGCACCTTTTTGCAGTTGGTCGTATCCTCGGCGGTGATGTCTTCCATCGTGTCCTCCGCGTTCAGATTGCCGGTCACCTTGTAGGCACTTTCGGTATACGCCGGAGCATTCGTGAACGCCGCGGTTTTCGCCTCAACGGAAATCGTGTTACCCTCGGCCGTGCCGCCGATGATGACCTTCTCCGCGGCAATGCCGTAAGATGCATTCGCGGCATCGCCGACCTTCACGCTCACGTTGCCGGCAGTGCTGAATTCCACCGAATAATATCCACTCACACCGTAAGCCGTGCCGTTCGGGGCGTCCGCCACCGTCACGTCCAAGGTCGCCGCATCGGTAACAACCACGTCGTCGGCGCAAATACCGTATCCATAGTAGTCATTGCCGTTCGTCAGTCCAACGTCTATCGTCACGTCCGCTTCGTTTCCGATACGCAGCGAAGTGGCGTACATACCTTCGGCATAGCCGCTTGCGGAATCGCCCGTTTTGAAGTTGTATTTCGCATCGCCCGCGATCTGGATGTCCTCGGCACACAAAGCGCTCGAATAGTCGTCGCTGTCGCCGGCTTCGATATCCACCGTGCCGCTGCACATAAAGGTCGCCTTATCGTTTACGTACAACGCGTAACAGCAGTTGGATTTGGACTCGCCGGTCTTAACGGTCAGCGCTTTGTTGCTCACAATGCTCAAATTCTCGCAGTCGATGCCGTACAGAGATTTCTCACCGTCACCCACGTCCAGCGTAAAGTCGCCGTCATTGAGGATGATGCAGTCTTCGTTCGCATCGATACCGTAGTTATAGCCGTACGACTTGCCGGAGGTCAGCGTCATCGTGCCGGAGTTTTTGATAAACGCTTTGCCACCGTAGGCATACACCAAGTCGCAGCCGTCCGTCGTCTCGCCCACCGTCACCGTAAAGTCGCCGGCGTTTTCGATGGTCAGATTGTTGTCGGACTCAAACACATCCGCAGATTGACATTTTCCGATTTGGATATTCGTCTCGCCGGCGGCGAAGTAGATATCGCCATTCGCGGTATACAAGACATACACTTCAGCATCGGAATCGCCGTAAGTGACGTTGAACGCGCCGCCGATATCCACCGTCAAATTGTAATACGTCCACAGACCGTTTTGAGAGATGTCGTTGCACGGATTGTCGTTTTTGATGTTCAGCGAGCCTTCGCCGGTCACCGTCAAATCCCAGTCGCATAGCACAGCGGCAGCCCATGTATCCATGCCTTTCATCTCAAACAGGTTGTCGCCGATGAGGCAGATGGTCAGCGGTTTGCCGGAAAGGATAAGCGAATCTCCGCCGTTAAGATTGTCGTTCAGCGTGTCGATCGTCGCGCCGTTGAGCGTCAGCGTTTTGGTCTCCGGGTCATAGGAGACTTTGCCGTCGTTGAGGATATCGTCTTTGTTGGCGGCAGTCACTTCTACACCACCCACATACAAGTTGTAGTCGGTGTTTTCAAGAGCGGTGTAAGTTTCGTCAACATCGTTACCGGTCAGGTCAAAATCGTAGTAATCAAAGGAATCGCATAATTTCGATTTTCCAGTACCCTTGAAACGGACCGTCGCGCCCGGTGTGTTCGGCAGCATTTGCGTTTCGCCGTTCACCATCGCACCGAAGGTGTTGCCTTCAAAGGAATATGCGCCCTCGGCGAAGATTTTTACATCGTTCTCGCAGAAAATCGCCGTATCGCCGCCGGAAACCGTCAAGTCGCCGTCGCCGGAAACCGTCAAGTCGCCGTTCACATGGATGGAGTCGACAAAGCCCGTTTCCTTCGATTTGAAGGTGATTTTGCTGTCGCCTTTGACAACGAGGTTCAAATCGCCGTCCGCATAAATCGAAGCGTAGTTGTGTTCGAGCGTATGCCACTCATAACCGGTCGTAATATCGGCGTTGTCGAGCGTCAGCGTGTTGGTCGAGGAATCGTACGAAGCCGTGCCGTCACCGAAGATATCGGCGGCATTGTCGGCGGTCACGATTTTGTCGCCCACAATGAGGTTA
>JAZUKW010000067.1:0-2487 GCA_045643425.1 Acutalibacteraceae bacterium | reverse complement strand
CCCGCTTTTCCGTCGATAAACACTTTGGTCATAGGTCATTCCCCACATTTATGCATAAACGCGAATATTTATGCGCTCATTATACTATAAAATAATAAGATGTCAAGTGTTTTCTCAAAAATATACTGCATATATGCACATTTTTCGTCTTTTTTTACCTTTGCAAAAAAAGACGACCAAAGAAATTTCTTCTTTGGTCGTCTGATTTTATAAAACTTTCGATAAAAACTCGATCGAACGCGGGTGCTGCGGGTTGGCGAAAAACGTCGCCGGCTCGGCTTCCTCCACGATATGGCCGTCATCCATAAACAGAATGCGCGTACCCACCTCGCGGGCAAACCCCATTTCGTGGGTCACAACCACCATGGTCATCCCCTCGTGCGCAAGCTCTTTCATCACGTCCAACACCTCGCCCACCATCTCGGGGTCGAGCGCGGAGGTCGGCTCGTCGAACAGCATCAGCTTCGGCTTCATCGCCAGCGCGCGCACAATGGCGATACGCTGCTTTTGGCCGCCGGACAGCTGCGCGGGATACGCGTCGATCTTATCGAGCAGCCCGACACGCTCCAAAAGGCGCTCCGCCTCGGCGTCCGCTTCCTCTTTGGTCATCAGCCCGGTTTGCACCGGCGCGAGCGTGATATTTTTGCGAATCGTGAGGTTCGCAAACAGGTTAAAATGCTGGAACACCATACCCATCTGCCGCCGCACGAGATTGAGGTTCACTCCCGGCGCGGTAATATCCTCGCCGTCGAAGATGATCTCGCCGGAATCCGGAATTTCCATCATATTGAGGCAGCGCAGCAGCGTGGATTTACCCGAGCCGGACGGCCCGATAACCACCACTTTTTCGCCGGGCTTGATGTCCACGGACAGATCGTCCAAAATCACCAAATCGCCGAACGATTTCGACAAATTTTTAACGCTTATCACCGGCACGCAACCTCCTTTCGAGAATCCCCAAAAGCCACGTAAGCACCAGCACGACCGCCAAATACATGATCGCGATACCGATAAACGGCATAAACGCCTGGTACGTCTTGGCCTGCACCTGGATCGCCACTTTCGTCAGGTCACGCAGTCCGATGACCGTCACGATCGAGGTCTCCTTAAACAGCGTGATCAGCTCGTTGCCGAGGGACGGCAGAATGTTCTTGATCGCCTGCGGGATAACGATATGCCGCATCACGGGCGCGTAGCCCATACCGAGGCTGCGTCCGGCTTCCATCTGTCCGCGATCGACCGACATAATGCCGGCGCGGATGATTTCCGACACGTACGCACCCGAGTTGATGCCGAACGACAAGATCGCCACCAGCACCAGCTCACGGCTGGACGAGAAAATAACGAAACCCATAATGAGCAGCTGCACCATCATCGGCGTACCGCGGATAATGGTGGTATACACTTTGCAAAGGAAGTTAAAAAACTTCAGCACCGCCGACCGCTCTTTCGGGCGCTTTTGATCGTTGAGCGTCCGCACAACGGCCACAAGAATACCCAGCACCACACCCAGGATCAGCGCGCCGAGCGTTACCTCGCCCGCAACGCCGAGACCGATGAGATACTGCTTCCAGCGATCGTTGACCAAAAAGCTTTGGGCGAAATCCTCGCAGAGTCCCTGCCAAAATTCTGCCATAATCGAAACCTCATTTCCTGCTAAAAACGTCAGTAAAGAGGGCGGCAATTTGCCGCCCTCTTTTTAGATAACGGAGACGTGGGGAATTATTCCGCCACGATGTATTTGCCGAGGATCTCTTTCACAGTACCGTCCTCGATCAGCTCTTTGAGCGCCGCGTTCACCTTGTCGCGCAGCTCGGTGTTCTCTTTGGAAACGCCGATCGCGTAGTCCTCGGTCACGTACTCGGTGTCGAGGATCTTCAGGGTGTTGTTGGCTTTGCAGAACTGCTGCGCCGGCTCGTTGTCGATAACCACGCAGTCCACCTTGCCGGTGAGCAGCGCCTGGATAGCGGTCGCGCCGTTGGTGTACGCCACGGTACGATCCTCGCCGAGGTCATCGGAGCAGTAGATGTTACCGGTGGTCGCCTCCTGCGTACCGGCAACGTATTTGGCGCCGTCCGCGAAGAGGTCGTCCGCCGTTTTGATCGGGGAACCCTCGACCACGATGATCACCTGTTTGCCGGTGGCATAGGTGTCGGTAAAGTCGATGTTCTTTTTGCGCTCCTCGTTGACGGTCAGGCCCGCCATCGCGATGTCGGATTTGCCGGTCTGCACCGCGGCGATAACGGAGTTGAAGTCCATATCGTCCACGACGAGCTCAAGACCGAGCTTCTCGGCGATCTTGGTCGCCACTTCCACGTCGATACCCTCGAAGCCGCCTTTGTCGTCGGTCATCTCATAGGGCGGGAACGCGGCGTTGGTCGCCATGTGCAGTTTGCCTTTTTCCACGGTCAGTTTGCTGTCGCCGCCGCAGGCGGTGAACAGAGTCACGCAAAGAAGAAGCGCGACGGTAAGAGCAAGAATCTTTTT
>JAZUKW010000066.1:0-5029 GCA_045643425.1 Acutalibacteraceae bacterium | reverse complement strand
ACCCAATCGGGCAGGCACTCGAGCGAGAAGAAGCCGTCGTAGTTGACCGAGCGGAGCGCGCCCACGATCGCGTCGATCGGCAGGTCGCCCTCGCCGAGCAAGCAGTAGGCGAGACCGTTTTCGGTCTGCTCGGAGTCTTTGATGTGCACGTGCTTGATATACGCGCCGAGGTTTTGCACCGTCTCCTCCGGGTCTTCGCCCGAAAAGCGGTAGGGATGATGCACGTCCCACAAAGCGGCGACCTCGTCGCTCGCGAAGTGGTTGAGAACCCCTCTGAGGCGAGCGGTGTCGGCGAAGATGCCGACCGTTTCGATCAGCAGGGACACGCCGGCTTTTTCCGCGTCGGGAAGCACCGACGCGATAAAGCGGATGACGGCGTCGTCATCTCCCTGCGCGCCTGCGTGGATACGCAGATACGGCGCGCCGATCGCGGCGGCAACGTCGATCATCAGTTTTGTTTCGGCGGCAACACCCGCGGTAGCTTGTCCGTCGGCAATATCGCCCAGCACGTCGATGCAGGGGACGGAAAGGCCGAGCCGCCACAGCTCGCGGGCGGTCGCGACACGCTTTTTCGCGGAAAACGGAGCGCCGGGGCCGGACAGCACGTCGGAGCCCACGTTGTGAAGCTCGATGCCGTCAAAGCCGAGGTCGGTGGCCATAGCGGTGAATTCGTCAAAGTCGAATCCGTGCCACCCGTTGGTGGAAAACGAGAGTTTCATTTAGGCTCTCTCCTCATACACAATTTTGTTGAGCGCGCTGAGATACGCGCGGATGCTCGCACCGATGATGTCGGTGGACACGCCGCGGCCGGAATACAACCGTCCGTCCGCGCGGAGCTTTACGAGCGCTTCGCCGACGGCGCCGCGGCCCTCGGTCACGGCCTGGATCTGGAAATCGTCCAGCTCGTAGTGGTGGCCGAGAATTTGTTCGATCGTCAAGAACGCCGCGTCGATCGGGCCGTCGCCCGCGCCGACACCCTGAAGCAGCTCGCCCTCTTTTTCGAGCGACACGCTGCAGGTCGAGGTGATGGTGTTGCCGTTGTTGGAGACAAAGCTCACGAGACGGTACGTTTCCGGCACTTGCAGCGCCGTGGACGCGATGATCGCTTCCATATCGCGGGCGCTCACGTCCTTGCGGCCGGCCACGCGGGTGAATTCGTCAAACACCTTGACGGTATCTTCTTTCGAGAGATCGTAGCCGAGCTTTTTCGCAAGGGCGGTCACGTCCTTGATCGTGGCGCCGGCGGTGAGGATCGTGTCCGCCGCGGCGCTGCCGCGCAGCTCGTTGTCGAAGGGCTGATCCTTTGTCTCTTTCACGTTGAGCCATTTGCTCATACGGAACACGGCGGATTGCAGCTCCAGCGTGTTGACCTTAAACGAAACGGAAAGCCCGTCGCTCTTGATGCGCAGGGTTTCCGCCAGCTCGCTCAAGCGGGGGAGTCCGTCGCCGCTGACGACCGTTTTTGCCTCGACCGCACCGGCGAGGATCGCGGAGAACACCGCCGCCTGCGCGGTATGCAGCGCGTCGCTGCACTCCACGCCCAGCCTGCCCTCGCATTCCGGCACGGCGGCCGAAACCGCTTTGATCAGAGAGGCGATTTCCTCCGGCAGACTTTCGCCGGCGGTGTCGCACAGGGTTACGCAGGTCGCGCCCGCTTCGAGAGCGGTCTTGACGGCGGAAACCAAAAATTCCGGCTCGGCGCGGGTGGCGTCTTTGGCGGCAAACTCCACGTCATCGCACAGCGTCTTGGCGTGCGCCACGGCGGCGGCGATCGCCTCCAGCATCGGCTGGGGCTTTTTGTGGCAAAGATATTCCATCTGGACGCTGGACACCGGCGCCGTCACCGACAGGCGGGGATGCTTCGCGTCGCGGATCGCGTCGAACGCCGCATCGATCTCCGGCTCGTTCAGGCCGGTGGGGCAGGACAGCACGCCCGCTTGGACGATGGTCGCCATCGTCCGCAGCGCCAGCACGTCCGCCTTGGCGTCGCCGAGCGGCGCCACCTCGATCACGTCCACACACAGCTTTTCAAGCTGTTTGGCCATTTCGATTTTTTCTTTGAACGTCAGCGACGCGTTTTCGCGCAGCGTAACGTCTGCAATGCGAATCATTTTTCTCATGCGATCTTCCTCCAAAAATAAAACGTCCCAAAGCCGAAGCTCTGGGACGATAAATCTACCGCGGTACCACCCACATTACCGACAACAGTCGGTCACTCAACACCGCCTAACGCGCGGCCGACGGCGCTTCCTACCCACCCGAACGGGCTTCAGAAACGCGGCTCGGGAAAGAGCACGCAAGTGTTTCCGTGCCGGCATCACAGCCACCGCCGACTCTCTGAAACTTTCGCACCTGCGCCGTTCCGTCATTGCCTTTAAATAATTAGGTTAAAATTACAAAAAACAAAGATTAGCCCTATTATATTCCCTTTAATAAGAGATGTCAAGCGTTTTTTCGGTTTTTTCGGTGTAAAACCGCGATTTTTTCGCATACTATTGCCGAAAACGAGGGGGTGATCCGATGAAACGACGAATCGTTGCCGCTCTTTGCGCGGTGTGCCTCGGAATGAGCGGGTGCGGCGCGGGCGCGAAAACGGTCGAACCGACGCCGTTTGAGGCGATGCCTGCGCGTACACTTTTGGTCGTTCCCTGCGACCGCGGCGGTGGCCAGGCGTTCCTGCTTATGCGGTGGCAAGCGGGCGGCGACGTGTGTATAACGGCGGTGCCGCGCGAGTGTGTGTTTTCACGCGAAAACGAGGAACAGCAACCGCTTCGGACGATCTTCGCCGGTGGCGGCGCGGTGGGACTTTCCGACACGCTCGCGGCGTTTCGCCAAAACGGATTTCCCGTAGACTGTATACTATCGGTTGACGTTTCGGACGCGGGAAGCGGGCTGTACCAATGGGCATCCTCGCTTTGCAATAATTTACTCTTTACAAATCCGCCCGCAGTCGTGTATACTGTGGGTAACAGCGAAAACAGCGCCGCCGCGGTCGCGCTCTCTTTTGCGCAGCTGCGTCGAATGTTGTCCCTTTCCGTCGAGGAAACGGGCGGAGCCGAGGCGTATGCCCGCGCTCGTGCCGCGGTTGCCGCCGCGTTTTGCGCGGCCGCTTTTGAGGCGTATGGCGGGCGGGAACGCGCGCTGTTTTCGGACGTGTTTTCTGCCGGCAACAGCACCGCCTCTCCCACGGATGCGGAGGCGTTTCGGCCGTTTGCTTCGACGCGGCCGCAGGTGCGTATCCGGCTGCTCTCCGGCGCGTTTGTCGGGGAGGGGAACCGTACGCGGTTTTATCCGCGCGTTCCGTGAAACGGAGGAAGAGAAAATGACGAATTTTAAACGCTGTATTTGTATATTGACGGCGCTGTGTCTGCTGTGCGTCGCGTGCTGTCTGCCGACGGCGGCGGAGGAGACTGCCACCGCTACGGCGGCAACGTCTACCGGGGTGCAGGGCGACGCCAACGACGACGGTGCGTTCAACGCGAAGGACGTGCTGGTCACACGCAAATTTTTGGCGGATCTCGCGCCGTTTGTGGACGAAGCCAACGCCGACTTAAATCTCGACGGCGCAATCAATATGAAAGACGTGCTTCTTATGCGGTTGATGCTTGCCGGCTACGAGGTGCAAAACGGCACCGTTTCGACCACCAAGCGCCCGACGACCACCACGAAGCCGACGACCACGAAGAAACCGACAACGACCGTCGCTTCGCCGTTTACCGCGCAACAGCAAAAGATCCTGACGCTTGTCAACGCGGAACGTGCCAAGGCGGGGCAGTCGGCGCTGAAGTTGGATGAAAAAGCCTGCGCCGCCGCAAACGTGCGTGCGAAAGAAGTGCCGATCGTGTTCGATCACGTGCGCCCGAACGGGAGATCCAGCTTTACCGCGCTCGACGAGGCGGGCGTCAGCTATATCGCCGCCGGCGAGAATATCGCCAAGGGCTATCTTACCGCCGAAGACGTGATGACCGGGTGGATGAACTCCGAGGGGCACAAGGCGAACATCCTTACCGCCAGCTTCACCCACATCGGCGTGGGCTATGACAAGACGACCCACAGCTGGGTGCAGCTGTTCTTCACCAAGACCGGCGCGACCTTCCCGGCGGATCCGGAAACAACCGCAAAAATGACGACCGATCTGTTTAACGCCATCAACAAGGCGCGCACGAACAAAGGACTAAAGGCGTTTACCACCTCGACGGCGCTGAAAAACGCCGCGACGACCCTCGCCAAAGAGCAGGGCAAGCTCGGCAAGATGTCCTTTACCCGCCCGGACGGCAGCAAATACACCACCGTGCTTGCGCAGTACGGAATTACGTATAAGACGGTCAACAACCACGTGGGCTTCTGCTCCGCCTGCAAAACGCTGACCGACGCGCTGAACGTGTGGGCGCCGAGCGGCGATTACAGCGAATGGCTCGGCAGCGAGTATACCCGCATCGGTATCGGGTATGACGAGACGACCGGGTATTGGTCGATCCTGACCCTAAACTGACAATATTACAGAGCATCAGCGCCGAATTCCCAAAAAAAATCGGGGTTCGGCGCTTTTTTGTATAATTTTGGCTTGACACGGTGGTGCAGGTGTGGTATGATAACCTTTGCCTGAAATTTCGGGGAAATGCGGGTGTAGCTCAATGGTAGAGCCCCAGCCTTCCAAGCTGGTTGCGTGGGTTCGATTCCCATCACCCGCTCCACTTTGAACTTGCGCCTGTAGCTCAGTTGGATAGAGCATCTGCCTTCTAAGCAGAGGGCCGGGGGTTCGAATCCCTTCAGGCGCGCCAAATTATGGTGGGTGTAGCTCAGTTGGTTAGAGTGCCAGGTTGTGGCCCTGGAGGTCGTGGGTTCGACTCCCATCACCCACCCCACCTTGGGATGTAGTCTAGTGGTAGGACAGCAGACTTTGACTCTGCCCGTGCAAGTTCGATTCTTGCCATCCCAGCCAAAAAGAGCCGGTTGCGTTTGCAGCCGGCTCTTTTCTTATACGCGCGTGTAATATATCCCAATTATATAGGCGAGATTCCGCAAAAGG
>JAZUKW010000065.1:0-12613 GCA_045643425.1 Acutalibacteraceae bacterium | reverse complement strand
ATACCGTCGGTGTTGCCGGTGGTGGGGTTGGCGCTCGTGATGCCGCTGCCGGCAAAGATGTCGCGGATCTTGCCGATCCAAAACACGTCGAGTCCCGCGCTTTCGTCAAGGTTCAGCACGGTATCGCTCGGCGGCGTCAGCGAAAAGTCGTGGCGGCGGGGCGTGCGGGGGAAATCGGCGGCACAAGTCCCCACAAACGGGCGCGCGATCACGCGGCCGACGCCGTGCTCGCCCTGCAAAATGTCGCGGGCGATCTGGCAATAGTCGTACAGCGTTTCGACCGGCACAACGTCCTCGTGGGCGGCGATCTGGAACACGCTGTCCGCCGAGGTGTAGACGATGAGGTCGCCGGTTTTCAGGTGCTCTTCGCCGTAGTCTTTAATCACTTCTGTGCCGGAATAAGGCTTGTT
Source organism: Acutalibacteraceae bacterium (assembly GCA_045643425.1). Taxonomy (GTDB): domain Bacteria; phylum Bacillota; class Clostridia; order Oscillospirales; family Acutalibacteraceae; genus RGIG426. Next base: position 12,203 of record JAZUKW010000065.1, on the reverse strand, counting down.
GCACAAAGCGCCGCGCCCGGTTTTCATACAGAATTCCTCGATCACCTCGGGCGGAAAGCCGTCGGGATAGGTGGGAAACGGCGTCTCGGAAACGAGGCCCGCCATCTCCCAATGCCCGGAGGTGGTGTCCTTGCCGCCGGAGCGCTCGGTCAGGCGGCAAAACGCGGCGGTGGGAGCGGCGACGGCTTCGCCGCAATCCGCGCCCTCGATGTTGAAAAGCCCCATTTTTTGAAGGTTCAAAAGCTTGCAAACGGGGTCGGAATAGGCACTTTTCAGCGTGTGGCTGCCCTCGTCGCCGAAGGCGGCGGCATCCGGCGCGTGGCCGATGCCGAGGCTGTCAAGGACGATCCAAAAAATACGGTTTATCATACGCGCTCCTTTCAGTCAGCCGTGGCGGTTTTGAGCGCCAGGCGAAGCATATTCTCCAGCCCCAGCTGACGCTGCTCGGGCGTCATGGTTTTGGAGGGGTCGAACAGCATATCGGAGATCGTGCAAAGGCACAGCGCCTTTTTCCCGAGACGCGCCGCGTTCATATACAAAGCGGCGCTCTCCATTTCCACCGCCAGCACGCCCATCTTCTTCCACAGCGCGTTTTCCTCGCCGTTGTCCGAGTAAAACACGTCGGAGGAGAGCAGGTTGCCGACGTGAAGCGTCAGCCCCGCCTCGTTTGCCGCCGCCTCCGCTTTTTTGAGCGTTTCATAGTCGGCGATCGGTGCAAACGTGCCGGGCAGACCGTATTGGTAAGCGTAATTCGAGGTGGTGCAGGCACCGAGGCCGGCCACCAGATCGCCCAGCTGAAGTCCGTCGGCAAGCGCACCCGCCGAGCCGACGCGCAAAATGGTTTCGACGCCGAATTTCGTAAAGAGCTCGTAGGAATAGATGCCGATGGACGGCATTCCCATGCCGCTGGCCATCACCGAGACGGGCTTGCCGTCGAAAAAGCCGGTATAGCCCTGCACGCCGCGGACGTCGTTGACGAGGACGGCGTCGGTCATCAGCGTTTCGGCGATATATTTTGCGCGCAGCGGATCGCCGGGCATCAGCACGGTTTTGGCAAAGCCGCGGTCGTTCAAAAGTTTGATATGCGGGGTAGAAGGCAACATAGTGAACACTCCTTTTCGTTAAGCCGTTTCTTCTTTTGCAAGATTCACAAGCGCGGAGGCGCCGATGCGGTCGGCGCCCGCTTCGATCAGCGCTTCGGCGGCCTCGAACGTGCGAATGCCGCCGGCGGCTTTGATCTTGACATTCGGCGCGACGTGCGCCTTAAACAGTCGAATATCCTCGACGGTCGCGCCGCCCTTCGAGAAGCCGGTAGAGGTTTTGATAAAGTCCGCGCCGGCATCCGAAACACAGCGGCACAGCGCGATTTTTTCGTCTTCGGTCAAAAGGCAGGTCTCCACGATGACTTTAAGCGTCAGATCGCCGCACACCGCTTTGAGCGCGGCGATCTCGGCGGTGACGGAGGCAAAATCGCCCTCCTTGACCATTCCCAAATTCACCACCATATCGAGCTCGGTCGCGCCGTCCTCGATGGCGAGGCGCGTTTCTGCGATTTTGGAGGCGGTGGTGTTGTAGCCGTTCGGAAAACCGATGACGGTGCAGACCGGGAACCGCCCTTTCATATAGCGGAACGCGGCGTTCACGAGAGCGGGCGGCACACAGACGGAGGCGCAGGAAAAGCGGCGCGCATCGTCGCAAAGCGCATACAGCTCGTCTCGCGTGGCGGTTTGCGAAAGCAGGGTGTGATCCACGCGGGCGAGGATGGCGGATTTGTCCATAAAAAACACTCCTTTTCGTTTAGAAAAAGGCGGCTTTCCCGAAAGAAAGCCGCCCAAACGGTCGTTAAACGCTGAACAGAATATCGCCGTAGGTGGGGAAGGGCCAATCCGACTTGGCGGTGAGGATCTCCATCTCGTCGGCGGTTTTGCGCAGGGCGGTCATGGCGCGCAGCACGTAGTCGCGGTAGTAGACGGACAGCTCCCACGCGTCGGAGCATTCCTTGGTTTTCGACAGCGCGTCGTCCAGCACGTCGATTTCTTTGCCGAACGTCTCGAGCAGCGCGGCGAGTTTTGCAATCACCGCTTCCTCCGGCGTGGCGATCGCCGCCTCCGGCAGAGCGGTTTTGCGCAGCAGGATGCTTTCGGACAGCTTACGCAGATAGCCGGACGCTGCGGGATAAATGTCCTTGCGCGCCATGTCGAGCATGGTCAGCGCCTCGATGTTCAGCACCTTGGTGTAATTGTCGAGCAAAATCTCGCACCGCGAGCGCAGTTCGCTTTCGGTAAACACGCGATGGCGGGTGAACAGCGCCACGTTTTTGCCGGATACCCAATAGGGCAGGCAGTCGGGCGTGGTTTTCAGGTTCAAAAGACCGCGACCCTGCGTGGCTTCCGCCACCCATTTGTCGTCGTAGCCGTTGCCGTTGAAGATGATCCGCTTGTGGGCGTGGATGGTGTCGCGGATGATGTTGTGCAGCTCCGCCTGGAAATCCGCCGCCGATTCGAGGCGGGTGGCAAATTGCGCCAGCTCGTCCGCCACGATGGTGTTGAGCGCGATGCTGGGGCCTGCCGCCGAGGCGGAGGAGCCGAGCATACGCAGCTCGAATTTGTTGCCGGTAAAGGCGAACGGCGAGGTGCGGTTGCGGTCGGTCGTGTCTTTCGGGAAGCGGGGCAGCACGTGGACGCCCACCTTCATCGACACGGTCTCTTTCGGGTCGTAGGGGGTGCCGTCCTCGATCGAGGTCAAAATCTCGGTCAGCTCGTCGCCGAGGAACAGCGACACCACGGCGGGCGGCGCCTCGTTGGAGCCGAGACGGTGGTCGTTGCCGGGGCCGGCCACCGAAATGCGCAGGAGGTCTTGATGCTCGTCCACGCCTTTGAGAACGGCGCAGAGGAACAGAAGAAACCGCGCGTTTTGGTGGGGTGTGTCGCCCGGTTCAAACAGGTTCTCGCCGGTATCGGTTTGCAGCGACCAGTTGATGTGCTTGCCGGAGCCGTTGACACCCTCGAACGGTTTTTCGTGGAGCAGGCACACCATGCCGTGGCGGGTGGCCAGCTTTTTCATCGTTTCCATCGTCAGCTGGTTGTGGTCGGTGGCGATGTTGACTTTGTTATAGAACGGTGCCAGCTCGTGTTGGCCGGGAGCCGCCTCGTTATGCTCGGTTTTGGCATAAACGCCGAGCTTCCACAGCTCCTCGTCCAGATCGCGCATGAACGCGGCGACGCGGGGCTTGATCGTGCCGAAATAGTGGTCGTCCAGATCTTGTCCGCGGGGCGGCTTGGCGCCGAACAGCGTGCGGCCGGTGAAAATCAGGTCGCGGCGGGCGTCAAACATCGCGCGGTCGATGAGAAAATATTCCTGCTCGGCACCGACGGTGGGGTAGACCATGTTGATGGTGTTGCGGCTGCCGACCTCGAACAGATGCAGCACGCGCAGCGCCTCGCGGTTGACCGCTTCCATCGAGCGCAAAAGCGGCGTTTTCTTGTCGAGCGCTTCGCCGCCGAAGGAACAGAACGCCGTGGGGATGCACAGCGTATTGTCTTTGATGAACGCATAGGAGGTGGGATCCCACGCGGTGTAGCCGCGCGCCTCAAAGGTGGCACGCAGACCGCCGGAGGGGAAGCTGGAGGCATCCGACTCGCCCTTGACCAGCTCTTTGCCGGAGAACTCCATGATCACGCCGCCCTGACCGTCCGGCATCAAAAAGCTGTCGTGCTTTTCGGCGGTAATACCGGTCATCGGCTGGAACCAATGGGTATAGTGGGTCGCGCCGCGCTCCACCGCCCAATCGCGCATCGCCGCGGCGATGACGTTGGCCAGAGTGGGATCGAGGCGTTTGCCGTTTTCCATCGTGTTTTTCAGCGCGTGGTAGGCGTCTTCGGGCAGATAGCGCTTCATCGCCGCGTCGCCGAATACCATCGAGCCGAACAGCTCCGGGATATTGGTCATGGGGAAATCCCCTCCTTTTGCATATATCTTTCTATATATTAGCGCAATCGAGGGCGATTTGTCAACTGAAAACGACGGAAAAAGCGCTAAAAAATGCGGCGGAATGCGGAAAGTTGCATAAATCGTCTAAATATTTATATTTATCCAAAAAGTGTTGGAAGATTTTCAGGCTTTATGGTATACTTATCCGGAATGGACGTTCGGCGGCTGCCGAACTTGACTGTATGATTTTTGCGGAAGGGGGGCGACGGTATGCTTCGCTCGTTTGCACACGGTGTGCATCTCAACGACAACAAGCATTGGGCAGAAAACGCCGCGATCCGTGACGTAGAGCCGGGCGAGGTTTTGGCGTATCCGCTGGCGCAGCATATCGGCTCGCCGGCGTCTCCCGCTGTGTCGGAGGGCGACCGCGTGCTCGTAGGGCAGACGATTGCCCACGCGACCTCCGCGATCTCCGCAGACATTGTGTGCGCGGTGTCCGGCACGGTAAAGCGTGTCGGTGCGTTCCTCGGTGTGCGCGGCGAGACGGTGGATGCGGTCGTGGTGGAAAACGACGGCCTGTTTGAAACCGTCGAGGGGTACGGTCAAAAACGCGACTACACCCAGCTGTCGCCCAACGAGATCCGCGAGATCGTTCGCGCGGCCGGCATCGTCGGTCTCGGCGGCGCAGGGTTTCCCACCAACGTGAAATTGAATCCGAAACAGCCGGAGGCGATCGACACCATTATCGCCAACGGCGTGGAATGCGAGCCGTATCTCACCACCGACTACCGCCTGATGCTGGAACAGCCGGAAAAACTGATCCGCGGCCTGCATATCGTGCTGTCGCTGTTCCCAAACGCGCGCGCGGTCATTGCGATCGAAAAGAACAAGCCGGAGGCGATCCGCTTGCTTTCCGAGCGGGTGGCGAACGAGCCACGCATCTCGGTCGCGGCGCTGAAAACCAAATATCCCGAAGGCGACGAGCGTATGCTCATCCACGCCGTGACCGGTCGGGACATCCATGCCGGCCAGCTCCCCGCGGAGGTGGGCTGTCTTGTGAACAACATCGCCACCGTGGTGGCGATCGACGAGGCGGTGTGCGACGGTCTTCCGCTGACCCACCGCGTTATCACCGTGACCGGTGACGCGGTCAACGAGCCGTGTAATCTCCGCGTCGCCTGCGGCGATCTGTATTCCCACGTGGTTGAGGCGGCCGGCGGATTAAACTGTGAACCGCAAAAGGTGATCTCCGGTGGCCCGATGATGGGCATTTCGCTGTTCTCGCTCGATATTCCGGTGGTCAAGACCTCCTCGTGCATTTTGGCGCTGGCGGAGGACGAGGTGTCACACAATACCACCACCGCCTGCATCCATTGCGGCCGCTGCCTGCGGGCTTGTCCCGAATTGCTGGTGCCCCGCTCGATGCACGCCGCCGCCGAGGCGGAGGATTTCGACCGCTTTATCGCGCTCAACGGCATGGAATGTATCGAATGCGGCTCGTGCACCTACGTTTGTCCTGCCAAGATCCCGCTGACGCAAAGCTTCCAATATGCGCGCCGCCGGACAAAGGCGATTTTGCGTATCCGTGCGCTGCAAGAAAGCGAGGGGAAGGCATGACGAACAAAATCCACGTTTCCTCTGCACCTCACATTCGCTGTGAGGTGACGACCGCCCGCATTATGCAGGACGTGATCATCGCGCTGCTGCCCTGCGGGGCGTGCGGCATCTATCTGTTCGGCGTTCGTGCGCTGTGGGTGATGATGGTCAGCGTGATCTCTTGTATGCTGACGGAGTTTATCTTCCAAAAAGGAATGAAGCGCCCGCTGACGCTGAACGACGGCAGCGCCGTGGTAACGGGTCTGCTGCTGGCGTATTGTTTGCCGGCCTCCGTTCCGCTGTACGTGCCGCTTTGCGGCGGCGTGTTCGCCATTCTCGTGGTGAAACAGCTGTTCGGCGGTATCGGACAAAATATTATGAACCCCGCGCTGGGGGCGCGGTGCTTTTTGGTGCTGTCGTTTGCCCAGCCGATGACCGCGTATCCGCCGCTTCATACGGCGCAGGCCGCGGTGGATGCGATCTCCTCCGCGACGCCGCTGATGGATCTGAAAGCCGGCCGCGCGGTGGACGTGTGGCAGCTGTTCCTCGGCACCCATTCCGGCTGTATCGGGGAAACGTCGGTCGCGGCGGTGCTGATCGGTACGGTGTATCTGCTGTACCGTCGGGTGATCACCTGGCATATCCCGGTGGCGTACGTTGGCTCGACGTTGGCGTTTTGCGGGGTGTTCGCGCTGTGTAAGGGCGCGGTTCCCGCGGATATGACGATGCTGTCCTATCTGGCGGCGCAGGCTTGCGGCGGCGGTCTGATGCTCGGCGCTTGCTTTATGGCGACCGACTACGTGACCTGTCCCATTACGAACGGCGGTCGGCTGGTATACGGCTTGCTTTTGGGATTTTTGACCGCGACCTTCCGCGTTCTCGGCAACAAGTCCATCGAGGGCGTGTCCTACTCTATTGTGATCGCCAACCTGCTGGTCCCGCTGATCGAAAAGGTCACGATGCCGCGGGCGTTCGGTAAAGGAGGTCGGTCCTGATGAAGCGTAAGGAACACCTCATAAAAAATGCGCTGATCCTTTTCGCCATTACGCTGGTGGCAGGGCTGGCGCTCTCCTTCGTCTATTCGCTGACGAAAGAGCCGATCGCTAAGGCGGCGGACGACGCGAAGCAAAAAGCCTACCAAGAAGTGTATCCCGGCGTGTCGTTTGAACCCGTGGAGGATGCGGAAAGCTTGCTGGATACGCTCAACGATACGTTCGTGAACGACCGCGTGAAAGAAGGCGGTGTGTCGCTGAAGCGTGTGGTCGTGTCCGAGGTTCTGCGTGCGGTGGACGAAAACGGCGCTGCCGTCGGGTACGTCACGTCGCTTTCCACCACGAGCGGCTATAACGGAGAAATTACCGCAGCCGTCGGTGTGTCTGCCGACGGCGCGCTGACCGGGTTTACCGTGTTGTCTCACAGCGAGACGGCGGGGCTCGGCGCCAAATGCGCCGACAAGGAGTACCAAAAGACCTTTGTCGGACTGCGTTCTGCGGCGAATATGGATATGATTTCCGGCGCCACCTTTACGTCCACCGCGCTGAAAGAGCTGTGCGGTGCGGCGCTGTACGTGGTGAGGGAAGCGGAAAGCGGGGTGACGGTCGATGTTTAAGCAGGCGTGGGAACGGCTGTTTAACGGCCTTGTCAAAGAAAACCCCACCTTCGTTTTGATGCTCGGTATGTGCCCGACGCTGGCGGTGACGACCGCCGCGATGAACGGCCTCGGTATGGGTCTTTCCACCGCCGCGGTGCTGGTGATGTCCAACCTGATGATCTCCGCGCTGCGCAAGGTGATCCCCGACGGGGTGCGGATGCCGGCGTATATCGTCATCGTCGCTACCTTCGTGACGGTGGTGCAGCTGCTCATGCAGGCCTACGTGCCGTCGCTGTATGCGGCGCTCGGGTTGTATATCCCGCTGATCGTGGTCAACTGTATCATCCTCGGCCGTGCGGAGGCGTATGCTTCCAAAAATCCCGTGTGGCCGTCGCTGTTCGACGGTCTCGGCATGGGCCTCGGCTTCACGGTGGCGCTCGTTTGCATCGGCGCGGTGCGCGAGCTGCTCGGCAACGGCACCGTTTTCGGGTTGACCGTTTTGCCGGAGAGCGTGGCGCGAATCGCCATTTTCTCGCTGGCGCCCGGCGCGTTTTTCGTTCTGGCGTGTCTGACAGCGCTCCAAAACAAGCTGAAAGCGCCGTCCGCCACCAACACTCCGAAAGCCAAACACCGTACCTGCTCCGGCAATTGCGCGGCGTGCCCCTCCGGTTGTGTGGGCAGCGCGGCTGACGCACAGAAGCGAGAGGAGGGGAACGGCGTATGACGACGATGCTGCTTCTTTTGCTGACGACGGCGCTCGTGAACAACGTGGTGCTTAGTCAATTTTTGGGACTCTGCCCGTTTTTGGGTGTTTCCAAACAACTGAAAACCGCCGCCGGAATGGGTGCGGCGGTCATGGCCGTCGTCACGCTGGCCTCGGCGCTGACGTGGGTGCTGTATCACGGCGTTTTGGTGCCGCTCGGCTTATCGTATATGAATACGATCGCGTTCATTTTGGTGATCGCGGCGCTGGTCCAGCTGGTGGAAATGCTGTTAAAACGCTTCAGCCGTCCGCTGTACGCGGCGCTGGGCGTGTATTTGCCGCTCATTACGACGAACTGCGCGGTTCTCGGCGTGGCGCTCCAAAACGTCCAGCAGGAAAACGGGTTTTTGACTGCCGTTGTCAACGGCTTCGGCACGTCGCTGGGCTTTTTGATCGCCATTGTCGTGATGGCAGGTCTGCGCGAAAAAATCGCCAATAACGACGTGCCGGAATCGTTTAAGGGAATGCCGATCACGCTGCTGACGGCGGGGCTGATGGCCATTGCGTTTTGCGGCTTCGGCTCTCTTTTGTAAACTTGTAACGACCGAATCTCAAAAAAAGGGGAGGGGACAATCTTGCCGACTGCTGTCATCATCGCGACTGCCGTTTTGGGCGGTCTCGGGATCGGGATCGGGCTTTTGCTCGGCTTTGCCGATAAGCTCTTGCACGTTCCGACAGACGAGCTGACCGAAAATATCCGCGCCGCCTTGCCCGGCAACAACTGCGGCGGCTGCGGCTACGCGGGATGCGACGCGCTGGCGGCGGCGATCGCCAAGGGCGAGGCAAGTCCCGCTTCCTGCCCGGTCGGCGGGCCGACGGTTGCCGAGATTTTGGCGGAGCTGACCGGCAAAAAAGCGGAATTCGTGCGGCAATCCGCCTTTGTCCGCTGCTCCGGCACCTGCGAGATCACGAAGCATATTTATGAATATTACGGCGACGAGGATTGCCGCCGTGTGACGATGGTTCCCGGCCGCGGTACCAAGGCCTGCGCTTACGGTTGCCTCGGCTTCGGGTCGTGCGTGAAAGCGTGCGAATACGACGCGATCAAAATTGTCGAGGGCGTCGCCGTTGTCGATAAAGAAAAATGCGTTGCCTGCGGCAAATGTGTGGATGCGTGTCCGCAAAATATTATCGAAATCGTGCCGTACGACGCGCAGTACGTGGTGGCGTGTTTGTCGCAGGAGCGCGGCAAGCAGGTCAAGGATATGTGCGCGGCGGGCTGTATCGGCTGCGGCCTTTGTGCGCGGGAGTGTATCACCGGCGCCATTTCGATTAAAAATAATATCGCGCATATCGATCAAAACGATTGCATCAACTGCGGTTGGTGTGTGGAAAAATGTCCGACGAAGGTTATTCGGAAACGATAATGGATATACTACCTTACAGCGGCGGCAACGCCGACAACTGTAAGGAGGAATCTTTGTGAAAAAAACAGTCAGTATTTTGACAGCGGTGTTGTTGCTCTTGGCGCTGCTTTCCGCGTGCAAGTCGAACGTACCGCAAACCACCGACGAGTCGGAGACGTCTGTGAACGTCGCCGCGGCGGTGAAAACCGGCCTCGGAACGGTGTATTCGACGGCAGTATCCGACGATGCGCTGACCGCGAAAACGGTGGCGGCCGCCGTAACGGTGGGTGACGGCGGAAAAATCACCGCCTGCCGTGTGGACGAGCTTGAGACCGATGCCAAGCTTCAAAACGGAAAAATCACCCGCGAGGCCGATCGGCGCAGCAAGTATACGATGGGCTATGATTACGGCCTCTCTGCCTCGAAGCCGCTCGAAAAAGAGTGGTTCGAGCAAATTGACGCGCTATGCGATTACGTGGTCGGTAAGACCGCCGCCGAGGTGGCGGAGATCCCGCTGGACAACGGCGTGCCGACCGACGAGGCGCTGCGCTCGCGCTGTGAGCTGACGGTGTCTCCGTATCTGGACGCGATCGGCAAGGCCTGCGATATGGCGGCTGACCGCGGCGCGCAGGCGGGGGACGTGCTCTCGCTGTCGCTGACCGCATCCGACGATGAGGGCGGCGATTCCTCGGTGTGGGAGAGCGTACAAATCGCGCTGGTGACGCTGAACGGGCGCGGTGTCGTTACCGACTGCGTCGTGGACGAGGCCGGTCGCCGCATCAACGTGGCGGACGGCGCGTTTGTCGGTGAAACGGGCGAGTATCCCTCGAAAAAAGACCAAAAAACCGGTCTTGACGACACGTCGGATACCGAAACCGACGCGGAGTGGACGTCGTCTGCCAAGGCATTTGAGGAATACGTGACGGGCAAGACGGCCACGCAAGTAAAGGCTACGCCCTTGACAAACGGAAAACCCGCTGCCGACACCGATTTAGCGAAAAAATGCACGATTTCCGTGACGGCGATGATGCAAAACGTGCTGAAAGCCATCGACGGCGCCGACACGAAGGAGAGCAAAACGAAGAGCGCCACGCAGACCGCGTCGGACAGCGTTTTGGACAAGGCGTCCAAGGCGGCGGACGACGTCGTCAGTATGGCGGAAGATGCAGTCAGCCGCGTGGGAGACGCGTTGACGGAATCGAGATGAACAAGCCGCTTCTCCAAACCGTAAAGGTGAACACCTTTACGGTTTGGAGGGCGAATCGGAGGAGAAACAGATGAAAAAAACGATAGCGTTGCTTTTGTGCGCGGTGCTGTGCGCGGCAATTTTGTGCGGCTGTGACAACACGAGCGGCACAGAGGTGTCGGCGGTGGTGTCGGTGAACAGCGAAGTGTCGGTCGATCCCGGCCCCGGCCGGTATGAGGAGACCTACTACGACCTGTTTGATACCGAATGCACCTTTATCGCGTATACCGAAAGCGAGGCGCAGTTCAACGAATACTCCGAAAAGCTCCACGAGTATCTGCGTTCGTATCATAAACTGTACGACATCTATACCGACTACGACGAGCTCGTGAACCTGCGTGCGCTCAATATGGCGGCGGGGAGCAAGCCGGTCATCGTGGACGGCAAGATTCTCGATTTGCTGGAGCTTGGCAAAAAGGCGTATGAGCTGAGCGACGGCAAGGTGAATATCGCTTACGGCACGGTGCTTGCCCAATGGCACAATATGCAGGAGGTGGCGGACGAGGAGGAGGTTTACGTTCTCCCGAACGAGGACTCGCTTTCGGAGGCAGCCTCTCATACGAACATAGACGACGTGGTCATCGACCGCAAAAACAGCACCGCGTTCATCAAGGACGCGAAGACGCGGCTGAACGTCGGCGCCATCGGCAAGGGCTATGCGGCGCAAAAGGGCTGTGAGTACGTAAAAGCGCTGGGCGTAAGCTCCGGCGCGCTGAATATGGGCGGCAACGTGTGTGTGATCGGTGTGCGGCAGGAGGACGGCCGAAAATGGAGCGTCGGTATCGCCGATCCCGACGGAAACGGCTACGTGAAAGCCGTAGAGGTCGCCGACCAATGCGTTGTGACGAGCGGCGACTATGAACGCTATTTCGAGGTGGAGGGCGAGCGCTACTGCCACCTGATCGATCCGGCAACCAACTATCCGGCACGCACGTTTCGCAGCACGACCGTTGTCGGAAGCGACGCGGGTTTGTGCGATGCGCTGTCGACGGCGCTGTTTTTGCTTCCGCTCGACGAGGGACGCGCGCTGATCGAAAAAACCGACAACGTCGAGGCGTTTTGGATTTTGGCGGACGGCTCGACCGCCGAGTCGAGCGGGTTTTCGGAACTTTTGGTAAAAGAAAACGATGAATCCGACGAATGAGACGAAAAAACCGCGCTTTTTAAAGCGCGGAGATCTGTGGCTCTTATCAGCGTTGCTGCTTTTGGCGGCAGCGCTGTTCGTCTTTCATTTTGCCGCACCGAAAACGGCGGGCGCGGCGGCAAAAATCACGGTGGATAACAAAACCGTGGCGACGCTGCCGCTGTCGCACGACACGACCTATCGGGTGGAGACCGCGGCGGGATATAACCTCGTCGTGATCGAGGACGGTCGTGCGTTCGTGCGCGAGGCGGATTGCAAAAATCATATTTGCCAAAAGAGCCGCGCGGTGTCGCGAGCGGGTGAGAGCATCGTCTGCCTGCCGCACAAGATGAAAGTGACTGTAGTGGGCGACGGGTCGTCCGCTGTGGATTTCGTGGTGTGAGGAGGGGCGGAATGAAGAAAAATCTGCCCCTTTACGGGGTGCTGTTGGCGCTCGCGTTCGTGCTGTCCTACGTCGAGGCACTGATGCCGTTTTCGCTCGGTATTCCCGGCGTGAAGCTGGGGCTTGCCAACCTCGTCACCCTGGTCGCTTTGTACTTGCTTCCGACGCCCGGCGCGGCGGCGATTGCGCTTTGCCGCATTTTGCT
>JAZUKW010000064.1:0-12828 GCA_045643425.1 Acutalibacteraceae bacterium | reverse complement strand
AACGTTCTGCAAGCGATCGGGCATACGCCCATTATCCGCTTAAACCGCCTGTGCGATCCGGATTCCGCCGAGATTCTCGTCAAATTCGAGGGACTCAACGTCGGCGGCTCGATCAAAACCCGCACCGCGTACAATATGATTTGCGAGGCGGAAAAGCAGGGACTGCTTAACGAAAATTCCATCATCGTTGAGCCGACGTCCGGCAACCAGGGCATCGGTCTTTCGCTGGTCGGCGCGGTGCGCGGCTATAAAACCGTCATCATTATGCCCGACTCGGTGAGCGTCGAGCGGCGCTTGCTTGTCAAGCACTACGGCGCGGAGGTCATCACCGTCCACGATGACGGCGACATCGGCGCGTGCATCGACGAATGCCTGCGTTTGGCGCTCGAAATGCGCGACAACGACCCGAACGTCTTTGTGCCGCAGCAGTTCGAGAATATCAACAATACGCTGACCCACAAAAAACACACCGCGCTCGAAATTATGGAGCAGGTGGCAGGGCCGATTGACGGATTTTGCTCCGGCATCGGCACGGGCGGCACGATCACCGGTATCGGCGAAGTGCTGAAAGCGCAGTATCCCAATATGGAGATTTGGGCGGTCGAGCCGGAAAACGCCGCAATTTTGGCGGGCGGCAACATCGGCACGCACCTGCAAATGGGTATCGGCGACGGCCTCATCCCGCCGATCCTCAACACCGAGATTTATAACGATATTTGCATTATTTCCGACGAAGAAGCGCTGAAAACCGCGCAGGATCTTGCGAAATACGAGGGCATTATGTGCGGCATTTCGAGCGGCACCAACGTCGCTGCCGCGCGTCGGCTTGCGAAAAAGCTCGGCAAAGGGAAGACGGTCGTGACCGTGCTTCCCGATACCGCCGAACGGTATTTTTCCACCCCGCTTTTTGAGGACTGATTTCCGACACAGACGTTTAAGGAGTATAAACCATGAAGAAACTACGGCTGAAAAAACGGCGCGCGCTCGGCAACAACGCAGAAAGCTACGCCTATTTATATTACGGCATCTTTGCCGTGTGTGCGCTGATGTACGTTGTGCTGGGAATGCTGACGCGTGGCGATTCCGTGCGGTATTCGCTGTTTTATTCCTATTCCCCCAAATACCAGGTAAGCTCCGATATGTTTATGGACTTTTTCAACTCGGTGCGCGACGCCTCGCATAACGGTGGGTACGAAAAGAACGTGATCTATCCGCCGCTCGCCAACCTGATATACGTCGCGATCGGCAAGATGTTCAAAAGCGAGCTGGTGGCTACCGACTTCGACGATCGCTTTACGCTGCGCAACACGGATCCCATCGCGCTGATGGTATATTTCGTGTCGATCATGCTCTGTGTGTTTGCGGTCTATCTGATCATCGACCGCTATCTGCTTCACCGCAACTTTAAAGCGGCGCCCGCGGCGCTCGCGCTCACGTCGGCGCTGTCTTTCCCGATGCTGTATGCGATCCAGCGCGGCAACATCATTATTTTGGCGATCCCGCTGACTATGTTCTTCGTCTTCTTCCGCAACCACGACCGCAAGCTCGTGAGAGAGCTGTCGTATATCGCATTGGCGCTGGCGGCGGGACTGAAGATTTATCCGGCGGTGTTTGGCGTGTTGCTGTTAACCGACAAGAAATACAAAGAGGCGATCCGCCTTGTCATCTACGGTATTATTGCGTTTGCGCTGCCGATCTTCGCGTTCGGCGGGCCGGAGCTTTTGTGGCGACTGGTAACGAACATTTTTAACTTTAACTCTAACCGCTCCGGCACGGTACGCGCCTATCGCACCGGCTATTCGTTCCAAGAGCTTTTGTACGTGTTTTTACCGAAAGGTGTCGCGCGCACCTGCGGTACGGTGGTGTTCTGGTGCCTTGAGCTGATGGCGGCGCTGATGGTGTTTATTTTGCCGAAGGATTGGCAGAAGATGACGGCGCTGTGTTATCTGATTTTCAACATTCGTTCGCTGTCGTCTACCTATGCGCTGACGTTCTTCCTTGTGCCGTTTATTATGTTTTTGACCGAGAAGACCAAGTTCCGGTGGAACGATTATCTTTACCTATTGTGTTTGGCGCTGATGTTTATTCCGCTGCCGTGTATTTGGCACGGCTTTCTCGGCAATATCGCGGAAAACTCCCATCTGATGAATGGCTTGGAGCCGGAATATATGAACCGTATGCGTTGGACGCTGATCGCGCATTACGGCGCGGTCAACAAGCTCGTATCGGTGTTTGCGTTCCAAGGGATCTTCCTACTGCTGATTGTGGATGCGATCCTGGTACCGAACAACGGCGAAAAAGAAAGAAAAAACCTTAAAAAGCAGGTGGCAGAGGGGAAGACGGAAGCCGTCGCCGCGGATACGGTCAACGAGGAGGAACATTCGTGAAAAAGAACTCGTTGGCGTCGTTTTTCGGCGGTGAGATCGTCCTGCGGTATGCGCACGTGCGCGTTGCGGCTTTTCTGTATATGGGATTGCCGTTCATCATTTTCTCTCTGACGTGGCTGGCGTTTTTGCCGGCGCTTATCAGCGCCACGATCACTCTGTTTATCCTGACGCTGGTCATCTTCCCGGATTTGCTGAAAAAACGGCCCGCGCCGGAGGGCGCGGTGCTGAACCGTCAATCCGTCGAGGAGCTGCGCGTGCCGACGGTCGTGATGATCGCGGTCATGGTGTTGGCCGGCGTGTGGGTTTGGTGGTCGGGTATCGGCGGCGGGTTTTATCAGTCCGGCGACTTCCCGTACCGTAACGCGGTTTTTCACGATCTCATCGACTACAAATGGCCGGTCATTTACAGCGGAAAAAAGGGAATGCTGGCCTATTACATCGGCTTTTGGCTTCCGGCGGCGGTTGTGGCGAAGGCGGCCGGCGGTATCATCCATAACGATGCCACGGTATGGCAAATCGGCAACACCGCTTTGTATATCTGGACGCTGTTAGGCGTGCTGCTGGTGCTGCTTATGCTGTTCTTCAACGTAAAAGCCACCGGCGGGAAAAAGGTGCTGGCGGCGACGCTGATTTTCTTGTTCTTCAGCGGAATGGACAGCGTCGGCTGGCTGGCGGGCGGCATCAACGGGATGTTCGATCGCTTGGTGGAGGAGAATATCCACATCGAGTGGTGGGCGAAGAAAATCAGCTTCCCCTCCGGGCACCTCTTGCAATACAGCTCGTTTACCACCCAGCTGTTTTGGGTATTTAACCAAGCGGTGATGACGTGGCTGTGTACCTTGACGCTGTTTAGGGAGCAGACGCCGGAAAATTTTGTGTTTATCGGTATGATGTCGCTGTTTTGCGGGCCGATCCCGTTTTACGGATTTTTGGTGTTGGCGTTGACGTTGGGCGCACTGTTTTTGTGGCGTTCGCGCCGTCACCCGAAGTATATGGCGTTCTCGTTTTTCTCGCTGTCCAACGTGCTGGCGGTACTCGGCGTGTTCCCGGTATGCTTTGCCTATTTCACCGGCAACTCGGCGGCAACGATCAAGAGCGGCAGCAAGCTGCTTCGTTTTGTGCCGCGGTTGATTTTCAACGTCGGCGGTCGCGCGGACGGCGGATTGTCCACCAAACGGCTTTTGCTGTTTATCGCGTTTTTGCTGCTGGAATTTTTGCTGGCGGCGCTGCTCATCGTGTGGCATTCCCGCAAAGAGCTGCCGTTTTGGGTGTGCCTCGGTATGCTGTGCTTCTTCCCGCTGATCTTCACGGGCGCGGCGGCGGATTTCTGTATGCGTGCGACGATCCCGGCGCTTGTGGTGATGTGCGTGTATATCGTGCGCTTTTTGTTCGATAAATGGAACAGTCCCAAGCGATCGGTCGATCGGCTGATTTGTATTACGCTAGTCGTGTTTTTGCTTTTCGGTGCAGTTACACCGGCGGTTGAGATGTCCCGCGGAATCTATAAAAGCGCCAAAGCCGGTCATTTCGTGACCTATAACGATACGTTCAAGTCGCTCGGAAGCGACGAAAAGAGCGCCTCCAGCGTGCGCAACTTTACCGCGCAAAACTACGAAAACTCCAAATTCTACAAATACTTTGCCCGTCGCTGACGGCAGAAAGGAGGGGCGTATGGCCCATCCCATTAAGCATTTTCGCACCATTACAAAACATCGCCACGCCGTGATCCGCCATTGTTTTAAGGTGGGAATCGGCTGGCAGGGGCTGTTCCACGATTTATCCAAATACTCGCCCTCCGAGTTTATCCCCGGCGCAAAACACTATTTAGGTACGCGCAGCCCCAACGAAGAGGAGCGCCGCCTTTACGGGTTTTCGCGTGCGTGGCTCCACCACAAGGGCCGCAACCGCCACCACTTCGAGTATTGGACGGATTATAATCCCGAAACCCGCACGATGGGCCCGGTGCCGATGCCGAAACGCTACGTCGTCGAGATGTTCTGCGACCGTGTTGCGGCAAGTAAGATCTATAAGGGGAAAGACTATACGGATGCGTCTGCCTACGAGTATTTTCTGCCGGGAAAAGCGACGCGCTTTATTCATCCCGAAACCTCCGACCAAATCGAGCATTTCTTAAAACTGCTCGCCGACGAGGGGGAGGACGAGGCGTTCGCCGCCGTCAAAGCATGGCTAAAAGAGGACTAAACCCCGCGTTCAAGTTAGAAATGAGGAATTTCTATGGAACATAAACACTACGGAAAAACGCTGCTTGCCGGCTATTTAGGCTCGGTGACGCAAGCGATTTCGGCAAACTTTTTGCCGCTTCTCTACGTCACGTTCCAAAGCGTCTACCGCTTTTCGCTGACCCGGATCGCGCTGATTTCCGCCGTGTTCTTTTTTGCGCAGCTGGTGGTGGACTACCTCTGCGCCAAGGTGGTGGACAAGATCGGTTACCGCCCTTGCGTCGTAACGGCGCAGGTCACCTCGGCACTCGGCATCATCGGGCTTACCTTTTTGCCGGACGTGCTGCCGAACGCCTTTGTCGGAACGCTGCTTTGTGTCATCGTTTATGCGGTCGGAAGCGGGCTTATCGAGGTGCTCAGCAGTCCCATCATCGAGGCGTGTCCGTTCGAGAACAAAGAGGGGCACATGAGCCTGCTTCACTCGTTTTACTGTTGGGGCTTTGCGGCGGTGGTGCTGTTTTCCACGCTGTTTTTCCGCTGTTTCGGAATCGAAAATTGGCGGATTTTAGCGCTTTTGTGGTCGATCATCCCGATTTACAACATCTATAACTTCGCCACGTGCCCCATCGAACCGCTCGTGGACGAAGGGGAGAGCATGACCACGAAAGACCTGCTCAAAACCAAGGTGTTTTGGCTTTTCTTGCTCTTGATGGTCGGCGCGGGAGCGGCAGAGATCTCGATGTCCCAATGGGCCTCCGCGTTTGCGGAATCGGCGCTCCACGTTTCGAAATCTGCCGGCGATTTGATCGGGCCGTGCGGGTTTGCGGTTTGTATGGGACTCAGCCGTGTGCTGTTTAGTAAATTCAGCGAAAAAATCGACCTCGTCACCTATATGACCGTGTCCGGCGTGTTGGCGGTCGCGTGTTATCTCGTGGCGGGCTTTGCGCAGCTGCCGCTTTTAGGGCTTCTCGGATGTACGGTGTGCGGCTTTGCGGTCGGCATTCTGTGGCCGGGGTCAATCAGTCTGTCGGCGGGTATTTTGCCAAAAGGAGGCACCGCGCTGTTCGCGTTTTTGGCGCTCGCGGGCGACCTCGGCGGCTCGGTCGGCCCGGCGCTTGTCGGAACGGTGTCCCAAGCCGCAAACAACAACCTGCAAGTCGGTGTGGTGTCGGGTGTGGCGTTTCCGCTGTTACTGCTCGTTTGTTTGTGCCTACTGCGCAAACGCTATAAAAAAGAACAATAAAAAAGACCTCCGAATATCGGAGGTCTTTTTTGTTATGTTTTAAGCGTTCAGCTCTTTGGCGATCATCCGCGCGCATTTGTAGACGTCGCCGCCGCCCATGGTGATGACGAGGTCGCCCGGCTTTGCGTTTTCAATCACGAACCGCGTGGTGGCGTCAAAGTCGGCGAGGTACACGCCGTTTTCCATCTGTGCCGTGATTTGCTCCGAGTGGACGTTCCACTCGTTCACCTCGCGCGAGCCGAGAATGTCGGTGACAACCGCGACGTCCGCGATCGACAGCGCCTTGGCAAAATCGTCGAGGTGGCGCGCGGTGCGGGAGAAGGTAAACGGCTGGAAGATGGCGATGACGCGGTTATACGGCATCGTTTTTGCCGTCTTGAGCGTAGCGGTGATCTCGGTGGGGTGGTGGGCGTAATCGTCCGCGATCGTGATCCCTTTGAATTCGCCGAGAAACTCGAACCGACGGCCGGCGCCGCGGAAATGCGCGATACCGGAGGAGATCTCCTCGGCAGACAGTCCGTGGCACGCCGCGGCGGCAATGACCGCCAGCGCATTTTGCACGTTGTGCATACCGGGAACACCGAGCGTGATGTCCGCGAAGAACGCGCCGTTGTGCCACGCTTCAAACGCGGCATAAGCGCCGTCGTGGATGCGGACGTTTTTCGCCGTCCACTCGCAGTCGTCGGTCAGACCGAACGAGACGAGAGGCGCATTCGTCAGCCCCTCCACGGCTTTGCAGGAGTTTGCGTCGGATTTGTTATAGATGATATATCCCGTCGCTTTCGAGGCGAACGTATGGAACGATTTAATGACGTTATCGAGGTCACCGAAGAAATCAAGGTGATCGGCGTCCACGTTTAAGATAACGGCGGTTTCGGGCGTCATTTCGAGGTAGTGGTTCATAAATTCACACGCCTCGCACACCATAAGCTCGCTGTTGCCGGATTTGCCGAACGCGTTGATAAGCGGCAGACGGCCGCCGATAAACAGCGTGGGATCGACGTTCGCTTCCACCATCGCCTGCGACAGCATCGAGGTGGAGGTGGTTTTGCCGTGCGTTCCGGCGATGGCGATCGTCTGCGAATAGGTGGCGGTGATTTGGCCGAGCAGCTTGGCGCGCTCCAAAATCGGGATATTCTTTTCGCTGGCGGCGATCATCTCGGGGTTGTCGCTATGTACCGCGGCGGTATACACGATCAGATCCGCGTCTTCGACGTTTTCGGCAACCTGCGGGATCTTAACGTCGATACCGAGGTGGCGCACCCGCTCCACGTTATCCGATTCGCTGCGATCGGAGCCGGTGATATAGTAGCCTTTGCCGTGAAGAATTTCGGCAAGCGGGCTCATACCGCTTCCGCCGATTCCGACAAAGTGAATGTGTTTTGCGTTTTGAAACTGAAAATCCATGGCTTTCCAATCCTTTCCGTCAGCGCTGTCTGTACGCTATTTATTATAAAGCATTTTTGTCGAAAAGAAAACCCTTTTTTGCGGATTTCTTTCTTTTTTTCAAAATCATCCCGATTGTGACGGAAAAAGTGAAAAAAGAACATCCCTCGCCTTGCGATTTCGACCGAAACGGCGCGGACAAGCCGCTATACTGAAAGAAAAAAGGATGGTGGGGACGTTGAAAGAAAAAACAGCAGCCGTAAAAAAGGAAACCGCCGAGGAGACGACGCGGGAGGAACAGTGGAGACGCGTGGGCGCGATGGTCAGCGGGATGGTATTAGGCCTGCTATGCGCCAACAGCCGTGTGTTTGAAACGCTGTCACCGTTTGGCGTCGGCGTGGCGGCGGCGTTTTCCGGAAACGGTGCATTTCTCGTGTATTTGGCGTGCGGGATCGGGTATCTGTTCGGGGATTCGTCGATCGACGTGCTGCGCTATGCGGTCGCGGTCGCGGCGTGCGGGGGACTTTTGTGGGTGCTGGGCGGCTTTCCGCAATTGCCGGTTCGACGGGTGGCGCCGATTTTGGCGTTTATCTCGATGCTGGGGACCGGCCTTGCGCTGGAGGCCGCCGCGGGACTTTCGGCGTACGCGGTGCTGCTTGTTGTCTGCGACGCGCTGCTCGCGGCGGGCTTTGCCGCGTTCGTGCAAACCGGGATAGGCGTGCTCTGGTCACACCGCGAGCGCCCCACGACTATGTCCGAGCAGGCGGCGGTCGTGGTGATGCTGGCGGTGGTGCTGATGTCTCTGACGCCGCTCGAGATCGGGGGCATTTCGCCCGGCCGCATAGCGGCGATCACGCTGGTGCTTCTTTGCGCGTATTGCGGCAAGGAGCACGGCGGCAGTATTGCCGGCATCGCGTTTGGTGTGGCCGCCGGGCTGTCCTCGCCGGAGCAGCTTTATTTGGCAGCGGCGTTTTCGCTCGGTGGTCTGCTTTCGGGGATATTCTCGCGGTATGGCAAGGCGGCGTGTGCCGGGGTGTTTTTCGTGGCGTCGATGGTCATGGCGGTGGGGACCGGAGAGGGCGTTGCCGTTTTGACCGGTTTATACGAGACGCTGGCGGCGGGGCTGTTCTTTTTGGCGCTTCCTTCCGCCGCGGAGCGCACACTCCACGGGTTTTTCAACAACGCCGGAGAAAAACCGGCGGTCGAGGGCTTGCGCCGCTCGGTGGTGCTTAGGCTTAACGTGGCGTCCAAAGCGATGGACGAGGTCGCGGGAACGGTGGATCAGGTGTCGAAAAAGCTGGCGGGCGTCAGCGCGCCGGATCTCGGCAGCGTCTATTACGGGGTGTCCGATACGGTGTGTCAAAGCTGTTCTATGCGGCTGCTCTGTTGGGAAAAGGACTTGAACGATACGATGGATGCCTTTAATCATTTAACGCCGATCTTGCGTCAGCAGGGGCGGGTCATCCAAAGCGATTTCGGCGGGGTCATAAAACACCGCTGTAACCGTTTGGAGGAGGTAGCGGGGGAGATCAACCGCGGCTACGGAGACCATTGCTTGCGGGAGGGCGCGTTTCGGCGGCTGTCGGAGATTCGTTCGGTGGTGACCGATCAGTTTTCCGGAATGGCGGAACTTTTGGCGGAATTTTCCCACGATTTCCGCGTTACCGAGCAGGTGGATACAGACGCCGCCGCGCGGGTACGGGCGGTGTGCGAGGAATATAAAATGGACGTGCATGAAACGGTGTGCACCGTGGGACGGGGCAACCGTATGCAGGTGGAGATCATGGCGGTGGATATGGCTGCAAAAATTCGACAAAAGGAATGGCTCGCGCGTATCGGCGACGCCTGCGGGCGGGAGTTTGCGCCGCCGGTGGTGGATCGCGTGGGCGCGTTTGTAAAAATCACCGTTAGCGAGCGGTCGCGGTATTATATGCAAACGGGTGCCGCGCGGATCTGTGCCGGCGGGGAGCGGCTTTGCGGCGACGCTTACGAGCTGTTTCGCGACGGAAACGGCCGCTTTTTAGCGGTGTTGTCCGACGGAATGGGGTGCGGCGGTCGTGCTGCCGTTGACGGAGCGATGGCGGCGGGACTTTCCGCGCGGCTTTTGAAAGCGGGCTTCGGCGAGGACAGCGTGCTGCGGATGGTCAATTCCGCGCTGATGGTGAAATCCGGCGACGAGAGCTTGGCAACGCTCGATGTGATGTCGGTCGATCTGTTTTCCGGTAAAATGCGTTCGCTGAAAGCGGGCGCCGCCACGTCGCTGCTTCTCAGCCACGGGCGGGTATCGCGGTTCGAGCAGTCGTCGCTGCCGGTCGGAATTTTGCGGGACGTGCGGTTTGAAAAGCAAAACGACACGCTCACCGCGGGCGACGTTGTTTTGCTGGTTTCCGACGGCGTGTACGTCGGCGGGATCGGCTGGGTGGAACAGAGGCTAAAGGCGTATGAGCCAAGCAAAACGTCGTTGCAGGCGTTGGCGGAGGAAATCGCCGAGACCGCCCGCAAGCTGCAATCGAACGGTCACGCCGACGACGTGACGGTGTTGGCGCTGCGTTTAGAGAAAGAAGCCATATAAAAAAATCCCGTGAACGCCGTTCACGGGATTTTTTGTGACGATAAATCAGTTGTCGAGATAGGATTGCACCAAAATACGCAGCAGCTCGTCGCGATCGATATTGCGCACCAAGTTGCGGGCGTTGTTGTGGGTGGTGATGTAGGTGGGATCCTCCGACAGAATGTAGCCGACGATCTGGTTAATGGGGTTGTAACCCTTCTGGCGCAGAGCGTCATACACAGCGGTCAAGGTGGCTTTCATTTCGGTCTTGGCTTTTTGGTTAAGAGAAAATTCTTGAGTTTTTCCTTTATCCGATAACATACGTAATTACCTCCAAATCAAGTGTTTACACCCACATTATACACCGTAGTCCTGAAAATTTCAAGTGGAAATTTTGGGTTAGGAGCGCAGCGTGCATCCGATTTTCTCCAAAAGGCGGAAAATCTTATCGAGAACCGGCTCCAAATCGGCGTCGGTCAGCGTGCCGTCCGCCTTGCGGAACATCAGATTATAGGCGACGCTCTTTTTGCCGTCCTCGATCTGCTTGCCTTGATAGACGTCGAACAGACTGACGCTCTCAAGCAGCTTTCCGCCGCCTTTTTTGATAGCATCCTCGATCGCGGCGACCGGAAGCTCCGCACCGCAAAGAAGCGCCAAATCGCGTTCCACCGCCGGGTGGCGGGGAAGCGGCTTATACAGAATGACCGGCTGCTTTGCGGCGTAAAGGGCTTCCATTTTGATTTCCGCAACGTACACACGGGTGTCGAAGCCGTAGGCCTCCGCCGTGTCGGGATGCAGCTCGCCGAAGGTCGCCACCGTTTCACCGTTTAAAACGGCTTTCGCCTGACGGCCGGGGTGGAGGAACGGCTCGGCGGCACGCTCGTAGGCGGGAGTGCAGGAGAACAGGGAGAACACGCTCTCCACAATGCCTTTCAGCGTGAAGAAATCCTCATCCGCTCCGTAAAGACCGATCGAAAGAAGCGGCAGCTCATCCGGCTGTTCGCAAAGCGGCAACGCTTTCGGCACAAACCGTTTGGACAGCTCGAAGAACCGCGCCGTCGGGATCTTGCGGTTGAAGTTGGTGGAAAGCACCGTCAGCATCGAGGTAAACAGCTGGGTGCGCATGGTCGAATACTCTTCGCCGAGGGGGTTTAAGAGGTGGATCTCGTTGCGGCGCTCATCGTCAGCCGGAATACCGAGCGTGTCGAGCGCTTTGGAGCTGATGAACGAATAGGTGGCGATTTCCGACAGCCCCTGCTCGCACAGACGGCGCTTGAGGGCATCGCCTTTTTTGCGCTCGGGGAGCAGCTTGCCGCGCACCACCGCGCCGCGCATCGGCGTACCGACGATGTGGTTATAACCGTACACGCGCATGACCTCTTCGGCGAGATCGGCGCGACCCTCCACGTCGTCGCGGAAGCTCGGGACGGTGCAGGTGAGCGCATCGCCGTTTGCGACCGTCTCGATTTCGAGGCGGTTTAAGATTTCCACCATTTTTTCAACCGGGATTTCCACGCCGAGCAGGGCGCAGATGTCCGAAGCGGTGGTTTTGATAACGCGCTGCTCTGTAAAGGCAGCGCACTTGTCAATTGTTCCGTCTACGATGTCACCGCAATCCAACTCCGCGATCAGCGAAAGGGCGCGGTCGAGAACGTAGGGGATCGAGCCGGCATCCACGCCGTGCTCGAAGCGGGCGGAGGATTCGGTGCGCATACCAAGGGCGCGCGCGGTCTTGCGCACGCTGTCGCGGCGGAACTTCGCCGCCTCGAAGAACAGCGCGGTGGTATCGTCTTTGATACCGCTTCCGGCCGAGCCCATGATACCCGCGAGGCAGGAGGGAGCTTCGCCGTCGGCGATGACGAGCATATTGTCTGTCAAGGTGTGCGCCTTGTCATCCAACGTGACGATCTCTTCGCCGTTTTTGGCGCGACGAACGATGATTTCGTTCTTTTTCACGTCACGCAGGTCGAACGCGTGCATCGGTTGGCCGGTTTCCAGCATCACGAAGTTCGTAATATCCACGATGTTGTTGATGGAGCGCATACCGGCAGCGCGCAGGCAGTCCACCATCCAGTCGGGGGACGGCCCGATGCGCAGGTTTTTCACCACGCGGCCCATATAACGCGGGCAGATGTCCGGCTCGTCCACGGTGACTTTAATATAATCGGCGATGTCGCCGCCGACGGTGGTGTAGGCGATTTCCGGCTTGCGGAACTCGGTCTTGAGCGCTACCGCGATTTCGCGGGCCACACCCAGCACACTCTGGCAGTCGGGACGGTTGGCGGTGATTTTGAAATCCACCACCACGTCGTTGAGATGCAGCACGTCACGCATATCCGTGCCGACCTTTACGTCGTCTTTCAAAATAAGAATACCGTACACCTCGGCGCCGGGATAATCGCCTTCTTTGAGGCACAATTCCTCGCCGGAGCAGAGCATACCGTTCGATTCCACGCCGCGCAGCTTGCCTTTTTTGATGTGCACACCGTTCGGCAGGTGAGAGTCGTGCAAAGCGGCGGGGACGATCGCGCCCTCAAACACGTTTTGTGCGCCGGTGACGATCTGGACAAGCTCGTCGCCGCCCACGTCCATTTGGCAAATCTGCAATTTGTCCGCGTCGGGGTGTTTTTCGAGCTTCACGATTTTGGCGGCGACGACGTTGCTCATGGTCGCGGAGAGATCCTCGATGCCCTCGATCTCAAAACCGCTCATCACCATTTTGTCGCAAAGTGTCTCCACGGGAACGTCGATGTCCACGTAGCGTTTGAGCCAGCTTAACGAGATTTTCATTTCACGTTCCCTCCTTCAAACTGTTGTAAAAAGCGCAGGTCGTTTTCAAACAGAAGACGAATATCGCTGATTTTATAGCGGGTGGTGGTCAGACGGTCAAGGCCGATGCCGAACGCAAAGCCGGAATACTCGTTCGGGTCGATCCCGCAGCCGGACAACACGCGCGGATGCACCATGCCGGCGCCGAGAATTTCGATCCAGCCCTCGCCCTTGCAAACGCGGCAGCCTTTGCCGCCGCATTCGGGGCAGGAGACGTCCACTTCGACGCTCGGCTCGGTGAAGGGGAAGAAG
>JAZUKW010000063.1:0-21262 GCA_045643425.1 Acutalibacteraceae bacterium | reverse complement strand
CAGCAAATCGGGACCCTCGCCCTGCTCGGTATACGCGACGGACAGCCCGTCGCAGGTAACGGTTTTTACCATACTTATCCCTCGTAGGCTTTGATGTCAATGGATTTGATGATCACGGCGGAAAGCGGCTTGTTGTTCGCGTCCGTCTCCACCTTGGAAATCTTCTCCACCACGTCAAGACCGTCGAACACCTGACCGAACACGGTATGACCGCCGCCATAGCGCCACGCGCCGTCCAAGTGGATCGAGCCGCCGTTTTTGGCGTACACGTCCCACACCTCGGCGGGAATCCAGTCATACACCGGATAAGCAAATTTCAGTTTCAAAAAGTCAAGCAGCGTCGGGCATTGACCCTTGATATAGTCGTAATTTTGATAATACGACTCCGCCGCTTTCTGGCGGATAGCCGCATCGGTGTTCTCGGCGTAATCCTCTTTTTGCGGCGCTTTTTCCGCCGACTGGAAGTTGATGAAGAACTGGCTGCCGTTGGTATTCACGCCGCTGTTCGCCATCGAGAGCGCACCGGTGATGTTTAAAAGCTTTTGGTCAAACTCGTCCTCAAACGGCGTTTTCCAAATGCTCTCACCGCCGGTACCCGTTCCGTTCGGGTCGCCGCCCTGGATCATAAAGTCGGCGATAACGCGGTGGAACGTCAAATTATCGTAATATCCCTCTTTCGCGTGGGTCTTAAAGTTTTCCACCGCTTTGGGCGCGGCTTCGGGGAAGAAACGAATGGAAAAATCGCCCATATTCGTGTGCATCACGGCGATCTCCTCACCCTTCGCGGGTTTTTCCGTCTGGAAGCCGTAATCCTTATCCGGATACGCCGTGCCGATACCGTTGGAATAATCCAGGCTCATATAATCCTCCGAAGCGGACGTAGTCGCGCCGGAATTTTCGTTGCCCGCTTTGTCACAGCCGGCAAACACCGCCACCACCATCAACATAACCGCCAAAAGTGCCACTACACGTTTCATCGTTGTTTCCTCCGTTCTTTGTTATAAAAAGGGTCTTATTCCGCCCATTCTTTCACGTCGATACCTAAAATCACCACGTCGTCCACCGGCTTGTCGCGCCGATCGACCTTCACCGCGGCGATCTCGTCCACCACGTCCATACCCTCGAACACTTGTCCGAACACGGTGTGGCGGAAATCAAGGTGCGGCGTGCCGCCCACCTCGGCATACGCTTCGGTCACGTCCTTCGGGAAGCCGTGCGCCTCCAGCTCTTTCATCTCGTCGAGCAAGCGCGGATCGACCGCTTTCGCCTGCACGATGAAAAACTGACTGCCGTTCGTCCCGGGGCCCGCGTTCGCCATCGACAGCGCGCCGCGCAGGTTGTGACGCTCTTCGGTAAACTCGTCTTTAAACGGCTTGCCCCAGATGCTCTCACCGCCGCAGCCGGTGCCCGTCGGGTCGCCGCCCTGGATCATAAAGTTGTTGATCACACGGTGGAACGTGATCCCGTCGTAATAGCCGTTCTTCGCGAGCGTCGTAAAATTCTCGACGGCTTTCGGCGCCGCCTCCGGGAACATCCGAATCGAGATGTCCCCCTTGTTCGTATGCATCACGCAGACGGTCTCGCCCGCCTGCGGCTTTTTCAGTTGGTCAACCATAACCAATCTCCTTTATTCTATGCAGTCGCAGTCCTTAATACGCCTTGCCCCAATACACGAGCGTGTTCGCCGGTTTGCCACAGCAAACGCAGGTGCCTTCCTGCCCTTGTCCGTCAAACGGGATGCAGCGCGAGCCGACACCGGTCAGTTCTTTCACCTTATCCTCGCACGCCTCGTCACCGCACCACAACGCACGCACAAAGCCGTCGCCGCATTCGGCGAGCTTCGCATTGATCTCGTCGATCGTCTTGCAGTCGTAGGTGCGTTTTTCGCGGTTTTCGAGCGCCGCGGCATACAGGCCGTCGCGCACCTCTTGCAGCTTCTGCGCGATCGCTTCCTCGAGGTTGTCGAGCGACACCACGGTTTTCTCGCGGTTGTGGCGCGTGACCAAAACGCAGTTGCCCGCTTCGATGTCGCGCGGACCGAGCTCCAAGCGCACCGGCACGCCGCGCATCTCATACTCGCTGAATTTCCAACCCGGCGAGTTGTCGCTGTCATCGAGCTTCACGCGGAATTTCTCCGCCAAACGGTCGCGCACCGCGCGCGCCGCATCCAAAACGCCCTCTTTGTGCTGCGCGATCGGGATGATCGCCACCTGCACCGGCGCCACGGCGGGCGGAAGCACCAAGCCGTTGTCGTCACCGTGCGTCATGATGATCGCACCGATCAGACGCGTCGTCACGCCCCACGAGGTCTGGTGCGGGTAAACGAGCTTGTTCTCTTTATCCAAATACTGAATACCGAACGCGTGCGCAAAGCCGTCGCCGAAATAGTGGGACGTGCCCGCCTGCAGCGCCTTGCCGTCGTGCATCAGCGCTTCGATGGCGTAGGTCGCCTCCGCGCCGGCAAACTTATCGCTGTCGGTCTTGCGGCCTTTGACCACCGGCATCGCGAGATCCCGCTCGCAGAACGTGGCATACACGTTGAGCATCCGCTCGGTCTCCTCGATCGCCTCCTGCGCCGTGGCGTGGATGGTGTGTCCCTCCTGCCACAAGAACTCGCGCGAGCGAAGGAACGGGCGGGTGGTTTTCTCCCACCGCACGACGCTCACCCATTGGTTATACAGCTTCGGCAGATCACGATAAGACTGCACGATATTCGCGTAATGCTCGCAGAACAGCGTCTCGCTGGTCGGGCGCACGCAAAGGCGCTCCTCCAGCTTTTCGTTGCCGCCGTGGGTCACCCACGCGACCTCGGGCGCAAAGCCCTCGACGTGGTCTTTTTCTTTATTGAGCAAGCTCTCCGGGATGAACATCGGCATACACACGTTCTCGTGTCCCGTCGCCTTAAACATCCCGTCGAGGATCTTCTGCATATTCTCCCAAATCGCGTAGCCGTAGGGACGAATGACCATACAGCCTTTTACGCTCGTGTAGTCAATAAGCTCCGCTTTTTTGACGATGTCGGTGTACCATTTTGCAAAATCCTCATCCATCGAGGTAATGGCGTCCACCATTTTTTGCTTGTCTGCCATGAATTTGAACCGCCTTTCGGTAAAGTTTTCAAGTGCGTTTTCTTATATAAACACAATATTTAGATTATTATACCTCTTTTAAACCCGATTTGCAAGAGAAAATCACAATTTTACAGGTTTTTTTGCACCGAAATTTTGTCCGCCGCATAGGGTGATAAAAACGAGAGGAGAGGATCGAAAATGCAACCCCGTATTCCCTGCTTTTTTATGGGAACGTCCGCCGAAAACGGTTTTTTGGGCTTTCCCCGCGACCTGTACGACACCGACCCCCGCGCCCACGCGTTTCTTATCAAATCCGGCCCGGGAACCGGCAAATCCACCCTACTGCGTGCCCTTGCCGCCCGCTTTCGCGCGCAAGGCGAAACGGTGGAGGAGTTTTTCTCCTCCTCCGCTCCCGACTCGCTCGACGGCATCTGCATCCCCGGCCGCCGCGTATGCGTGTTCGACGCCACCGCTCCCCACGTCATCGAGCCGACCGCGTGGGGCACAAAAGAAGAGATCGTCTCGCTCGGCGAGGCGCTCGACGTGATCGCACTCGCCGAAAAGCGAAAAGAGATCGAAGCCGCCGTCGCCGAAAACGCTGCCGCCCACCGCCGCGCCCGCCGGCTGTTGAGCGCGTGTGCGCAGACAGTAGCCGACCGCCGTTCCCTCGCCGACCGCGCGCTGAAGCCGGAAAAGGTCGCCGCCGTCGCCGTACGGCTGACCCTCAAGGAGCTGTCTGCGCCCGTGTTTACGCCTACGTTTTGCGGGGAACAACGGCGCTTTTTGTCCGCCGTCACCCCGAACGGGTACGTCTCGCTCCCCGAAACCGTCGAAACCCTCTGTCCCCGCGTGATCGCGTTAGACGATCCCTACGGCTCCGCCGGCTCAGCGCTGCTTGCGGCGCTGCGTGACGCCGCCGCAAAGCGGGACTACCCGCGCATCGTCTGTCCCGATCCGCTCGCCCCCGAGCGCATCGCACACCTGCTGCTGCCGACGGTCGGCGTCGCGTTCGTCACCGTCGGCCGCCGCTTTTGCGTGTCATCGCCCGCGCGCACGCTGCACCTCACCCGTCTCTACGACGAGGGCGTTCTCAAGTCGAACAAAAACCGAACAGCGTTCGACAAAAAAGCCGAACACGAACTGCTTTCCGCCGCCGTTCGCGCCCTCGCTGATGCCAAAATTGCCCACGATCGGCTCGAAATCCCCTACAAAAACGCGATGGATTTCCAAAAAGTTGAAGCCGCAAAAACCGCTCTGTATCAACAGATTTCGTCATTTTTCCCCGCGGGTTGAAAAATTTTTTCAAAAAATTTCAAAAAAAGACTTGCATTTTTCGAAACGGCGGGTATAATAAGAACAGATGTTCGGAACAAATGTTCGTTTTTCTCCGAACAGGAAAGTGAGGAACTGAAAATGTTGTATTGTATCGGTGCGTTGACTATGGGCCTTCTCGCCCTGTATATCTATTCCCACGGCCGCCTGTCTCTCGTGCGTTGGACGGCGTTCTTCCCGGCGATTTTGGCGTTCGCGGATCTGCGCCTCTCCACCACCATGCCCTCTATCGCCACGACAACGGACGTGGTGCTGTATCTCGTGCTGCGCGTGGGAATGTTCGGCGCGTGCGGCGTTGTGCTGTACGGTCAGCAGCAGTATCTGAAGCAGCGCGCGGCGCGCCGCCGCCGTGCGGAGCGTCAGATCGCCTATGCTACCCACGGTATCATCCCGATGGAAGCTGCCGCCGAAACGGCCGACCGCGTCAGCGAAGTCGCGTAATAGCGGCTGCCTCCCCTGCTCTTTTTTCTCTGAATATTCCGAAAAAACGCAAAAAAGCGTCCGAGATTTTCTCGGACGCTTTTTGTTTTGTCTTTTTTACGACTCGCCGGAAAGCGAGCGGTTTCCGCCGTCATAGTAGGCACACAAAAGCTGCACCACGCGGTTATAGCTGGCGCTGCTCTGCTCCACCGTTTGGTAGCGAAGCGGCTGACCGCCGGGAATGTCCACCGTGCCGCCGTCAATGCTGTCCCAATACTCGTTTTGCGCTTTGAGATCGCGCAAAACCCCTTTGGAACAATGCTTTTCCGCCTTTGCCCACAGCTGTATATCCGCGTCGTACAATGCGTTAGAGCAGTAAAGATACGCCTGCAAATACCCGGAATACCGATAATCTGCCGAGGGATGACGGAAGCACGCCATCGCCCCGAAAAAGTTCGCCTCATCCTCTTTGGCGATCCCGCGCAGGTGCGCCATCTCGTGCTCCGCCGCAAACGGCAGCTCGATTTCCGGCAAATCCACGTTGATATTCGGCTCCATAAACAGCGAAAAATACACGCCGCTCATACCCGCCATCTGCGACCATTTGTGTGAAAGATGCGTGACCGGCTTCACCCGTGTCACGTTATGCTCAAGGAAGGGAAATTCCTCCGCCAGCGGCGCATATCCCTCGCCGGCACGGTCGAGCGTTTCGCCCACGTCCGCGAGCAGCAGCGCCCGCCCCTTTTCGTCGGTTTCCAGCGCCTCTCGCTCGGCACTCGCGCGGTCCGCAAGCTCTACGCACAAGTCAAAAAGCTCGTCATTCAGCGGTGTCGATCTCACCGTCAATCCGCACAGCTCCTCCGCCGGAAGTCGGTGGTAATTCGCCCCCGCCGCACACAGGTGCAGCAGCACGGCGAACGACACGATCCACCCGAAGATCCGCAGGATACGCAGCGGGTGACTCTCCGGCTGTTCCTCGTGACGGAGCGCCCGCCACACCGTTTTAAAAACGACCAAAATGAACACAAGCGCCAGCCCGCCGATCAAGACGAAGATCGCCGCCTCCGTCAGCGAAAACGGCACCAGCGACACCAGCTTTCCGACGGTCGTCGTGAGAAAATGCGAGATGCCGCGGGAAAACACCGTTTCGGTAAATTCCGGCACCAGCGGCAAAATGCCGGTCAACAGCAACGCGATCACCGCCGGGATCGTCCACCCGAGCGCGCGCCAAAACCATTTCAGCAAACCGTCTTCGCGCATTTTCTCACCTCCTTGCCACCCATTATACCCGCTTTTTTTGCCAAACGCAACCCTTTTCCCTCTTCTCGGCGAAAAGTTAAAAATTCCTCTTGCCAATCGAGAAAAAAATTGGTATACTATATTGGTTATATTGTGCGCATTAGTTTATTTTGCTTTTAAGAGAGGAGCGTGTCCCATGGATTGGACCGACATCACCGTCACCGTCCCCCGCGCAAACGCCGAATGTGCCGCCGCCATCGCCTCGATGGTCGTCACCGGCGGCGTCTACGTGGAGGATTACGGCGACTTAGAGGAAATGGTGCAGGAAATCGCCCATATCGACCTGATCGACGAAGACCTTTTGGCAAAAAACCGCGACAACGCCGTGGTACACGTGTATATCAGCCCCGAGGAAAATCCCGCCGAGGCACTCGAATTTTTGCGCGAGCGTTTTTCAGCGGCGAACATTCCCTTTTCGCTCGGTGACCGCTCCGTCCGTGAGGAGGATTGGGCCACCAATTGGAAACAGTATTTCCACCCGCAGCCGGTCGGCAAAAAGCTGCTCATCTGCCCCTCGTGGGAGGAGCCGGGCGACGTGGGCGACCGCGCCGTTTTAACGCTGGACCCCGGCATGGCGTTCGGCACCGGCGAACACGCCACCACCCGCCTGATGCTCGAGGCGATGGAGGAATACATCACCCCCGACACCCGCGTGCTGGACGTCGGCTGCGGCAGCGGCATCCTCTCGATGGCCGCGCTCTTGCTCGGCGCACAAAGTGCCGTCGGTGTCGATATTGACGGTGTCGCCGTCAAAACCGCAATCGAAAACGGCGAGCGCGTCGGTATGACCGCGCCGCGCTACGACATCCGCCTCGGCAACCTGGCCGAAGCGGTGGAGGGCGAATTTCACGTCGTCGTCGCCAACATCGTAGCGGACGCGATCTGTGCGCTGTCTCCCGACGTTCCCCGCTTTTTGGCGAAGGACGGCGTCTACCTCGTCTCCGGCATCATCGACACCCGCGAGCAGGACGTGCTGACCGCACTTAACGCCTGCGGCTTTCGCGTGGTGGACAGAAAGGAGAGTGGCGGCTGGCTATGTCTTGTGACCAAAAAGGCGGATTAACGCTCGTCGGCACGCCCATCGGCAACCTCGGCGACTTTTCGCCGCGCGCCGTCGAGGCACTCCAAAACGCCGATCTCATTGCCGCCGAGGATACGCGCGTCACGCTGAAGCTCCTAAACCACTTCGGCATCAAAAAGCCGCTCGTCAGCTATTTTGAGCACAACAAGCGCGACCGCGGCGAGCAGCTGCTCGCGCAAATGGAAGCCGGCACTAACCTCGTACTCGTGTCGGATGCCGGCATGCCCGCGATCTCCGATCCGGGCGAAACGCTGTGCAACGCCTGCCACGAGCGCGGCATCCCTGTCACCGTCGTGCCCGGCCCGACCGCCGCGACCACGGCGATCGCACTTTCCGGCTTTCCGGCGGGGCGGTTTACGTTCGAGGGCTTTTTATCCACGAACAAAAAGAGCCGCGCCGACCACCTGAACAGCCTTCAAAACGAGGCCCGCACGATGGTGTTCTACGAAGCACCCCACAAGCTGCGCGCCACCGCCCGCGACCTGCGCAACGTCTTCGGCGAGGATCGTCCGGTCGCCGTCATCCGTGAGCTGACCAAGATCCACGAAGAGGTGTGGCGCACCACGCTCGGCGAGGCCGCCGCCCGCTACCGCGAGGAAGAGCCCCGCGGCGAATACGTATTGGTCGTTGCCGGCGCCGTCCCGGTTGAGGACGAGCCGGAATTCACACTCGAGGTCGCCGTCTCCCTTGCCCGCGACCTCATCGGCGACGGAAGCTCCGCCTCCGCCGCCGCCAAAGAAGCCGCCGCACAAACCGGCTTCTCCAAGGGAGAAATCTACAAACGATTGGTGGAAGAATGATGTTTTTATTAGCCGTTGACCCGGTGATCGCCCAAACCATGATCCGCATTTTCATCCTGTTCGTGCTGATCGGCTTCGTGCTGATCCTTATGAACCGCCGTTACGACAAAAACGAAAAAGCCCGTGCCGAGATGCTGGCGCTGAAATACAAGGTGATGACGAAAGAGCTGCTCGATGCCGCCGACGACACCGAGCTGACCGATGCCGTTATCGCCAACCTGAACGGCAAGCTGGACAAAAAGCTCCCCGACCCGTATCACACCATTCCGCTTCTCTCGCGCGAGCGTAACCTCGTCTACTCTCTGTGGCTGGTTGACCACGAGCTGAACGCCGGCAACTTCCAAACAATGCAGTCGGTCGGCTCGTTCCGCTTTTTGAACACCGCCGCCGAGGCCTGCGATCAGCTGGAAGCGCCCGGCTGCGCCGAAGCGCTGCGCGCCGCCAACCAAAACGCGGCGGACGACGACGCTCTGAACGACGCGCACATCGCCTATATGGAGGCGCGCGCCACCGAAAATCCTCTGGAAAAGACCGTTCTCTTTATCCGCGATAACGCGGCCGCATTTTTGGACGAACCGGCCCCGTCTTCCGACGACGAACACGCATAAAAAGGAGTTGTCCCCTGCATGAAATCGGGTTTTTACCGCTGTCTCACCGTTTTCGCCCTTGTCGCTTTGCTGACAACGGCTTTTTCGGCGTGCCGCAAACAGCCGAGCGACGTCTCCGGCGATGCGGAGACCTCCGACGTTTCCGCCGCCGTCTCTGCACAAGAGGGCGAGCAGACGGAGGCCGACCGCGCCTACACGCTGTATGAGGCCGCGCTGAAAAAGCAGGAAAAGGCCGGCGGCTTCGATGCCACCCTGACCGGCGGCGCCACCGTCGTTTCCGGCGGCAACACCACCGAGTGGACGTTTGACGTCACCTGGGTCTCCCAGCAAAAATCCGCCGAGGAAGCCGATTTTCTCGACCACTTGACCGAAAGCCTCGCGAAAAGCAACGACGTGATCGAGCGCGACGTGTATTACGGCAAAGGAACGCTGTACGCCTCTCAAAACGGCCAAAAGTTCCGCCAGCTGATGGACCGAAAAACCGCCATCGGCGAAACGGCGCTGTTCACCAAGCCGAAAATGACCAAGGCCGCCTTCGCCGATCCCCTCATCGTCTCCGAGGCGGGAGATACCGTTTTGTCGCTGACGATGAACGGCGATATTCTGTCGGAGGAGCTGACCTCCGACGCGGGCGCGCTCGTCTATCTGCTGGGCTCGACCGCCCCCGACGCGAATTTTACCTTCGGCGAAACCACCGTCACCGCCACGTTTAACGAAGACGGCTATCTGACCAAATACAGCCTGATGTACTCCGCCGTCGGCGACGACGAAGCGCAAACCTCCGTGAACGTCTCGCTTTCCATCACCTACGATCGCGTCGGTGAGGCCATCACCGTCCGCCTGCCGGACGCCTCTAAATATAAAGAGCGCATCGGCAGCGGCCTTTCCCGCGAGGCCTACGACGTGATGACCGACGTCGTGGACCTGCTGTTCGGCGCCGACGGCGATCGTGTTGACGATTTCGACAGCGCCTACGAAGCCGCCTGCAAGCAGTACGGAAAGAAGCTTGTAGACGAGATCGTAGAATGGTTTGAAGAACAATGACGAAAAGAACGTGTGATCGCCGCCTCTTTTGGTGGCTGTCGCTGGCGGCTTTAGCCGGCGGCTGTTTTCTCTGCGGCTTTTTGCCGGATATTTCCGAAGCCACCGCCGCGCAGTTCGCGCCGCTCGTGCTGCTTCTCATCGGCCTCGGTGCCGCGGCGCTCGCGCTCACAAAGAAGCTCGATGCCCGCCGCGCGGTACTGCTTTTGTTCGCCGTCGGCTTTGTGTTGCGCGTTTTTTACGTGCTGTATACCCCCTACACCGCCCGCCAGCACGACGTATGGTTCGTGACCAGCGGCAAAGGACACATGGGCTATATCCAATACATCGCCGAAAACCTCGCTCTGCCGGACACCAACCAAATCTGGCAGTTCACCCACCCGCCGCTGCATCACGTGCTGGCGGGGCTGTTGTATCGCGCGCTGAACGACGGCGGTTTGGCGCCCGAGCTCATCGCCGAAAAGCTGCAATTTCTCACCTGCTTTTATTCCTGCGCGCTGATGGTGGTGTGCGATCGGCTGTTTTGCCGCTGTGGACTTGGCGGTGCTCCCCGCGTCGCCGCCAACGCGATCATCGTGTTCCACCCGACGTTTTTCCTGCTCGGCGGCTGTCTCAACAACGATATGCTCTGCCTCTTGCTGTCGGTCACGTCGCTTCTTTTCTTCGCCGCATGGTGGCAGGAGCGAACGACCGCTCCGCTTCTTTGGTGCGGTGCGTTTTTGGGGCTTGCGATGATGGCCAAGGTCTCGGCGGCGCTGCTCGCGTTCCCGCTTGCGGCGGCCTTTGCCGCGCGGCTCTTCACCTGCAGCGGCAAGCCTACCCGCCTTTTAAAACAATACGCGCTGTTCGGCGCCGTCTCCGTCCCGCTCGGGATGTGGTTCCCTCTGCGCAACCTGATCCGCTTCGGGCAACCGCTCGTCGCGGTGGAGGTGCTGAGCCCCACCGCCAACGCCTCTCAGTATTTGGCGGGCATCCCGCCCATGCGGCGGCTGTTCGTCTTCCCCCTCTCCCAGCTGACCGACCCGTTCCAATCGTGGGACGAAGCCGATCCCGGCTGTAACGTGTTTTTAAGCCTTTTCAAAACGTCCGTCTTCGGCGAAAAGGAATGGGCGCCGCGATTCGTCGCGTTCCTGCTCCTCGCGGTCAGTATCGCGCTCGCACTCGTCGCGTTCGTCGCGCTCGCGTGGCGCTCGACCGGAGTATTGCCAAAGCCCCGCAAAAACGGGCTTGACGCTGTGTGGCTCACGTTCACCGTCGTGTCGCTCGTAAGCTTTGTCAGCTTCTGCTTTACCTTCCCCTTTATCTGCTCCCAGGATTTCCGCTATTTGGCGGCGACCTTGCCGTTCGGCGCGCTCGCGCTCGGCAATCTTATCACCTCGTCTGATTCCCGCGCTGTACGCGGGTTCCTATACGGCGGCATCGCGCTGTTCGCGATCTCGTCGGCAGCGCTGTATGCGCTTCCCCACACTCTTTAACGAAAACGGAGGACTCACTCGTGGCTACTTTGGAACAAGAAATTCGCCGCCGTCGCACCTTTGCGATCATCTCCCACCCTGACGCCGGCAAAACCACCCTGACCGAAAAATTCCTGCTCTACGGCGGGGCGATCGCCGCCGCCGGTATGGTCAAGGGCAAAAAGAATATGAAACACGCTGTTTCCGACTGGATGGAAATTGAAAAACAGCGCGGTATCTCGGTCACCTCGTCGGTGATGCAGTTCGAGTACGACGGCTACTGCGTCAACATCCTCGACACCCCCGGTCACCAGGACTTCTCGGAGGACACCTACCGCACGCTGATGGCGGCGGACACCGCCGTCATGGTCATCGACGCGTCCAAGGGCGTCGAGCGCCAAACGAAAAAGCTGTTCCAGGTCTGCGTGATGCGCCACATCCCGATTTTCACCTTCATCAACAAGATGGACCGCGAATCCCGCGACCCGCTCGAGCTTTTGGAGGAAATCGAGAACGTCCTCGGCATCCAGACTTACCCCGTTAATTGGCCGATCGGCTCGGGCAAAAACTTCCGCGGCGTGTACGACCGCACCACCCAGCGCGTCGCCGTGTTCTCCGGCGTCAACGGCAAATACGAGGCGCACGCCGAGTATGCCGAGCTGCACGACGCCGAAAGCGCCGGCAAGCTGATGGATGCCGACCAATACGAAAAGCTGCTCGAGGATATGGACCTGCTCGACGGCGCGGGAAGCGAATTTTCGCAGGAAGCGGTGGATCACGGCGAGCTGTCGCCGGTGTTCTTCGGCTCGGCACTCACAAACTTCGGCGTCGAGCCGTTCTTGCGCGACTTCCTCAAAATGACCTCGTCTCCGCTGCCGCGCGTAGCGGGCGGCGAGAAGATCGACCCGTTCGATCCCGCGTTCTCCGCGTTCGTGTTCAAGATCCAAGCGAACATGAACAAAGCCCACCGCGACCGTATCGCGTTTATGCGCATCTGCTCCGGCAAATTCGAAAAAGACAAAGAAGTGCTTCACGTCCAGGGCGGCAAGCGGATGCGCCTGTCGCAGCCGCAAACCATGATGGCGCAAGACCGCGAAAACATCGAAGAGGCCTACGCCGGCGATATTATCGGCGTGTTCGATCCCGGCATTTTCTCGATCGGCGACACGATCTGCGCCCCATCGAAGAAATTTACCTTTGAGGGGATTCCCACCTTCGAGCCGGAGCATTTCCGCCGCGTCCGACAAGTGGACACGATGAAACGCAAACAGTTTGTCAAGGGCGTCACCCAAATCGCGCAGGAGGGCGCGATCCAGATCTTCACCGACCACGGCGGCGATTTCTCCGAAATCATCGTGGGCGTCGTCGGCATCCTCCAATTCGACGTGCTCGAACAACGCCTCAAATCCGAATACGGTGTGGATGTGAAAATGGAGCCGCTGTCCTATCAGTTCGCCCGCTGGATCGCTAACGACGAAGAGGATTTCGACCCGAAATCCCTCGACCTCACCTCCGATACCCGCCTCGCACAGGATACCAAAGGCAACCTGCTTTTGCTCTTCTCGAGCGAGTGGAACATCCGCTGGGCGGAAGAGCACAACAAGACCCTCCGCCTCTTGAATTTCAGCCGTAACTGATATGAAACGGCTGCACATTTTACCGAAAGCGTTTTCTGTGAAGAATAGGCTGAAAAACCCGCTTCAAAACCATCCGCTGAAAAAAATCAAAGTGGAAAAATCGTTGAGAAACGCCATTCTTTTCCCGGTCCTTCTCGTGGCGGCAGTTTTGATCTTCACCTGCGCGATCTTCGGTCTTTATCCCTTCGGAGACGGCTCGCTTTGCTGGTGCGATATGCGCCAGCAAGGACTTCCGCTCTTAATGATGTTACGAAACGCTCTGCGAAACGGCGACAGCCTTTCCTATATGCCGGGGCTTTGCGGCGGCGCGGATTTTTCGGGTGTCGCGGCGTTCTTTCTTATGAACCCCGGCTCGCTGCTCGCGGTGCTGTGGAAAGCAGAAAACCTGCCGGATCTCTTAAATCTTTTGGTGTTCGGCAAGCTGCTTCTCTGCGCCGGGTGTGCGGGTTGGTTTTTCGCGCGTCGCTTTCCGCAAAACGGCGTCGGCTTCTCGACGGCGTTTTCGGTCGCCTATGCCCTTTGCGGGTACGGCCTGCTCTATTACCAAAACCTCATGTGGCTGGACGTTATGGCGCTGTTCCCGATGTTTTTGCTCGCGTGCTACGCCCTGCTTGAACGCGGCCGGCCGATACCGTATATCGCGATGATGGCGGTCATTATGATCGCCTGCTTCTACATCGGCTTTATGGTCGCGCTGTTCGCCCTGCTCTTTTTCGGGGTGCACCTGTGGCTGTGCCGCGAAAACCGCATCCGCACCGCCGTGCAGTTCCTGCTCGGCAGCTTTGCGGCGGCGCTGCTCTCCGCTCCCGTTTGGCTTCCCGCCTTTGCGCAGGTCGTCCGCTCGGCGCGCACGTCGCAGCTTTCCACCTCGCTTTCCTCTTGCGGATGGGGAACGCCGTTTCCCACCTCGCTTCCGCTTCTTCTCTGCTCGGCGGGGCTGCCGCTGCTGCTTATCGTCACCGCGATGTTCTTCCCCCGCCGCACCCGTAAGACAGACGCGCTCGCCGCGGTATGCGGGCTGCTTCTCATTCCGATGTTTCTCGAGCCGGTCAACCGTATGTGGCACATGGGCAGCTATATGTGCTTCCCCTGCCGCTTCGCGTTTATGCCGATCTTTTTGCTGCTCACCCTCGTCGCCCATCTGTGGGCACACTCCCCCGCCCCGCTTTGCCGCTGCCGAAAGGCGCGTATCGTCGCCACCGTGATAGGCGCGGCCGCCGTTGGCGGCGCGGGTGTCTCCCTCGTATTCGTGTTCGTGCGGCGTTCCGAGGAAGCCGCCAACTACGTGCGTACGTTGTGGGGCAACGCCGACTCGCTGAAAGTGCATCTGCTCGTCTTTGCGATCGTGGCGCTCGTCGCCGCGGTATGGACGGTCGGCTTCCGTGCGGGATTTCTTAAAAAATCCGTCGCCGCCGTGCTTCTTTGCGCGCTCATCGTCTGCGAAAGCGCCTTTTACGCGTCGCTCTATATCGGCAAAGTGACCGACTATTGGAAGCTCGATTCCCTCTCCTCTCTCACCGACCTCTCGGGCCGAATGCTCTCCGACGACTTCACGCGCGTAAAAACGTCCAGCGACGTTCTCGATTCCAATATGGTCGGCGCGATCGGCTATCCCTCGATCGGCGGCTATACGTCGCTCGTCACCGAGGACACGCTGTTTACCGCCAAGAAGCTCGGCTACACCGCCAATTGGATGGACGTCGGCACAAACGGCGGAACGGTCTTTTCCGATGCGCTCCTCTCGGTGAGCGCGTCCATCGACCTCTCGAATCACGCCGCCTCCGGCAACCCGATCTTACACGAAAACGGCGTCTATCGTCTGGAACAAATGCCGTTCACCCTGCCGCTCGGCCTCTTGACCGACGAGGCGACCGCTACCGCGCTCTCCACTTTGCCGATCGACAACCGGCTTCACGCGCAGGAGCTTATCGCCCAATTGCTGTTCAACGAAACGACGCTCTTTACCCGTCATCCCTACACGTTCACCCAAAACTGTGAATTTGAAAAACGTACCGACGGTGCTTCCTACCGTCCGACCGGCAGCGATCCCGTTATCGTGTACTCGATCGCCGTCAGCGACAAGCAGGCGCTTTATTTCGACTGCTATGACGGCGCCTCTACCAAGGTCAACGAGCCGATTTTCGGAAGCTTCTCGGTGGAGGTCAACGGCCAAACCGTCTGCAACAGCTACCCGAACTCCCACGAAAGCGGATTTTTGCACCTCGGCACGTTCCAAAACGAAACCGTCATCGTGCGACTGACACCGCTTCGCTCCGGCTCCTGCTCCTCGTTCGAGGTGTTCGGCCTTCACTACAACGCGATGCGGCGGCTCGTCGAAAACGCCGACACAGCGCCCCTCTCCTACGACGGCCACGGCTTTGAGGGTACGTTCATCGCCGATCAAAACGACTGTCTTGTCGTCACCGTGCCGTATATCGACGGTCTTTACGCCGTGGTGGACGGTCACCGCCGCCACGTGGAAAAAACTTTGGACAATTTCGTGCGCGTCCCGCTGCAAAGCGGTGAAAGCGCCGTCCGTCTCGTCTATTCGCCGCCGGGCCGCGTCGTCGGGTGGTTGCTGTTCGCGCTCGGCGCGGCTGCACTCACGCTCGCTTTCGTGTTCCGCAAGAAAATCGACGCATTCTTGAAAGCGCACCGCCGCCTTATGAACGTCGGCAAAAACGTCGCGTTTATCGCAAGCCTTACCGCAAGTGCTCTGTGCGCCGCTGCCGTTTACGTATTCCCGCTTATCTATAAACTTCTCATTTCCTGATTAGGAGGCATGATTATGTCCGAAAAACCGTCCGATTCCCGCCCGATCGGTGTCTTCGACTCCGGTCTCGGCGGACTCACCACCGTGCGCCAGCTTCTGCGCCGTCTGCCCCACGAAAACATCGTGTATTTCGGCGACACCGGTCGCGTGCCTTACGGCACCCGCGGCGAAAGCGTTATCCGCAAATACGCCGCCGAGGACTGCGCCTTTTTGATGAAGCACAACGTCAAAGCCATCATCGCCGCCTGCGGCACGGTCAGCTCCGTGGCGCCGCAGGTGCTGCATGACCTGCCGGCCCCCACCATCAGCGTGGTCAGACCCGCCTCGCGGGTCGCGATGTCGGTGACGAAAAACGGCGTCATCGGCGTTCTCGGCACGGCGGCCACCATCAAAAGCGGCTCCTACGCCAAGGTGATCAAGCGCGTCCATCCGGATATGAAGATCCACGCCATCGCCTGCCCGATGTTCGTGCCGATCGTCGAAAACGGCTGGAACGGCCCGAAGGACGAGGTCGCAAAAATCGCCGTCGAGCGGTATTTGCAGCCGCTGAAAGAGGCGGGTGCGGACACGGTCATCCTCGGCTGCACCCACTTCCCGCTGCTCGCCCCGGTCATCCAAAGCTACCTCGGCGACGACGTCATTTTGGTGGATGCCGGCGAAGAGGCAGCACGCGCTTGCCAATTCCTGCTGACCGAGACGGAGAAGCTCAACCGCGAAAACGAGGGTGAAGGCGACGTGAATTTTTACGTCAGCGATCAGCCGAGCGGCTTTTCCACTCTCGCCGAGCGTTTCCTCGGCGTGCCGGTGAAAAAGAACGTCCACGTAGTCGATCCGGGAACGCTGTGAGGTGCCTATGAACGCAACACTTGACTTAACCTTTTTCACCGAAATGGACGGCGAGCGCGACGAACAGCGCTTTACTCTCCCCGCGCTTTTTTCCAAGCTGGTCGAGGGCTACTCCGTCTGCTATGACGAAACGATCGACAACGCCGTCACCCACGTAACGGTCACCGTCGTCGGCGACCGCGTGGAGATCATCCGCTTGGGCGACTGCTCGGTCACCTTTTTGCTCACCCCGGGCACCCCGCGCCAATGCTTTTATAACACCCCCTACGGAACGATCACAATGCTCCTCAAAAACGCCAAGGTAGAAAACCACCTGACCGACGCCGGCGGCACGCTTTGCGCCGACTACACACTCGATATGGGCGGCGGCAGTTCTCTGCATACATTAACAATGAAGATAAGGATGGAAGAACAATGAAAACGACAGTACAGCAAGCCGAACAACAGATCCGCAACGCCGTCAACGCGGCGTTCAACTCTGCCATGTCCGAGGGCGCGCTTCCCGAAGCCGCCATTCCGGAGTATACGGTGGAGGTCCCGAACGACCGCAAAAACGGCGACTTTGCCGTCAACGCGGCGATGATGGGCGCGCGTAGCTTCCGCCTCCCGCCGCGCAAAATCGCGGAGGAGCTGCTCCCCCGCCTTAATCTCGACGACACCTATTTCCAAAACGTCGAGGTCGCCGGCGCCGGCTTTATCAACTTCTTCCTCTCCCCCTCGTTCTACGGCGCGGCGGTCTCGGAGGTGCTTGAAAAGGGCGACGCTTACGGCCGCTCGGATGCGGGTGCCGGCCGCAAAGTGATGGTGGAATACGTCTCCGCCAACCCGACCGGCCCGATGCACATGGGCAACGCCCGCGGCGGCGCGCTCGGTGACTGCCTCGCCTCGGTGATGGATGCCGCCGGCTACGACGTGGCGCGCGAATTCTACGTCAACGACGCGGGCAACCAAATCGAAAAATTCGGTCTGTCGCTGGACGTTCGCTATCAGCAATTTATAAACGGCGAGGATTCCGTCGAGCTGCCCGAAGACGCCTACCACGGCGACGACATCAAAGACCACGCTGCCGCCTTTGCCAAGGAATACGGCGACAAGTATCTCGCCGTTTCCGAGGAAGAGCGCCGCGCCGCCCTCGTGCAATTCGCGCTGCCGAAAAACCTCGATAAAATGCACAAGGATCTCGAAAAATACCGCATCGTCTACGACCGCTGGTTCCTCGAATCCACCCTGCACGAAAGCGGCGAGATCAAAGAAATCGTCGATATTTTGACCGAAAAAGGCCTCACCTACGAAAAAGACGGCGCAATTTGGTACAAAAACGCCGAGGTGCTGACAAAACAGCTGCTCGCCGAGGGAAAATCGCAGGAAGAAATCGACAAGCTCGAGCTCAAAGACGACGTGCTTATCCGTCAAAACGGGAACCCGACCTACTTCGCCGCCGACATCGCCTATCACCGCAACAAAGCGCTCCGCGGCTTCGATCTGTGCATCGACGTGTGGGGCGCCGACCACCACGGCCACGTCG
Source organism: Acutalibacteraceae bacterium (assembly GCA_045643425.1). Classification (GTDB taxonomy): domain Bacteria; phylum Bacillota; class Clostridia; order Oscillospirales; family Acutalibacteraceae; genus RGIG426. The sequence continues at coordinate 3,375 of JAZUKW010000063.1, read as the reverse complement.
CCCGTATGAAAGGCGCGATGGATTCGGTCGGCGTCGGGGGCGAGCATCTCGAGGTGCTGCTCGTCCAGCTCGTCCGCCTCATGCGCGACGGCGAGGTGGTACGGATGTCCAAGCGCTCCGGCAAAGCGATCCAGCTCGCCGACCTGCTCGACGAAGTGCCCGCCGATGCCGCGCGGTTCTTCTTCAATATGACCTCCGCCACCAACAGTATGGACTTCGACTTAGGCCTCGCCATCGAGGAATCCTCCAAAAACCCCGTCTACTACGTGCAATACGCCCATGCGCGTATCTGCTCGATTTTCCGCAAGCTGAAAGAGGAGGGCGTGTCGGTCAAAGCCGCCAAAACGGTGGATGACCTCGTCCACCTCGGCTCGGATGAGGAAAAAGAACTCATCCGTCACCTCGCTTCCTTTACCGGCGAGATCGTCTCCGCCGCCGACACCCGTGACCCCGCGAAAATCACCCGCTACGCGATCGAGCTCGCGACGCTGTTCCATAAATTCTATAATAGCTGCCGCGTGATTTGCGAAGACGAAGCGGTCATGGCGGCGCGCCTCGCTTTGTGCGACGCCACCCGTATCACGCTCAAAAACGCCCTCACCCTCCTCAAAATCACCGTCCCCGAAAGTATGTAATTTTACCACGAAAAAAGGCACCCGATTTCGGGTGCCTTTTCTTATGGTTTTGATAAAATTTGCGGCGTGCGCATGGCCCCCTTGTGTAAAGGGGGCTCCCGCGAAGCGGGTGGGGGATTGTGTTTTTTTGCACAGACAATCCCTCCGCCTCGCATACGCTCGGCACCTCCCTTTACACAAGGGGGGCAACGCATACCTCAAATTCTCTTGTAGGGGCGGGCGTCCCCGACCGCCCCACGGTCGGTGCGGAATTCTTGGGGTCGTCGAGGACGCCGACCCCTACACACAAAATTCAAACGATACCGTAGGGCAGGGGCTCGCCCCTGCCGCCGTAGGTCGGGGCAACACAAATAACGAAAAAAGGCACCCACTCGGGTGCCTTTTTTTATGGTTTCTTATTCGCTTTTCGTCGGCTCGACGGTTTTCACCGGCACGCCGATGACCGCCGCCGGGTCAAGAGCGCGGCTTCCCGCCGCCATTTCGAGGTGCAAATGCGCCCCGAGATCCGCTTCGCACGGGATCTCCGAAAGCACACCGATCGGCTCGCCGAGCTTCACCGTCGTGCCGACCGCCAGCGTACAGTTGACCCCACGATAGGTGGACAGCGTTCCGTCGTGGTGATCAAGCACCACGCACCCGCCCCACAGCGCGTTGTCGTATACGTCGGTCACCGTGCCGTTGGCGACCGCTTTCACCGTGTCGCCGAGCACGCCCTCAAAATCCACCGCGTAATGCACACGCCACGTCTCAAGCGTCTCCCAAAACACCGGCTCCTTCGCGTAGCCACGTACCACCGTGTTGTTGAGCGGCAAAACGTACGTGTCCGCCGCTTTTGCCGTCGCGGTCGTGGTGGGTTTTGTCGCGGTCAGCCGCACCGTCGTGCGCGTATCCGGCACGGTCGCAACGTTGTGACCCGCCGCTACCGCGCGGGTGGTAGGTGCCGTCACCGTCGTTGTAACCGCCGACGTGCTCTCTTCTTTCGTAAGCATGCTGTCGTTCACCGTCCACACGGCCACGCCGCCCACTGCCGCCACACAAAGCGCCAGCACGAGATAAAATCCGCTTCCCGCAAAAAACTTTTTGGCGCGGCTCGGCTTCGGCGCGTCGATCTCTTCAAAATCCAGCCCGTTTAAGCCGCTGTCCCAAAATTCGTCTTTGTCAAAATCCGACATAGTCATTCCTCCGTTTCGCCCATAGTGTGGGCAAAACGAAGACAGTTTATGCAAGCTTTTTGAAATTTTAATGCCATTTTCGGCGAGCGTGTAGGGGACGGCGCCCTCGACGTCCCTTTGTAATCACACAACAAAAAAACAGGGCGAACGCGTCGCCCTGTTTTTTTATTTTTCTTTTTCGATCAGAAGTCTCGTCGCTTCCACCGCGGTTTTGATCGCGTCCGTCGTGTCGTGAACTTCGGGGTTGTCGAGCCCCAGCCGCTCGCGCTCCTGGTTCCACACGATCGAGAACACCGACCCCGCGCGCACACGAAGCGTCGAGCAGACGATAAACAGCGCCGCGCTCTCCATTTCGGACGCAAGACATCCCGCGCCGATCCACGCGCGCCACTTGTTTTCGAGGTCATAGCCTACGGGCATCCGGCTCGGCGAATGCTGGCCGTAAAACGAGTCCTTGCTTTGCACCACGCCGGTGTGATAGCGTAAGCCGAGCGCTTGCGCCGCGTCTTTTAACGCGCAGGTCACGTCAAGATCCGGCACGGCGGGATACTCGATCGGCACGTACTCGCGCGTCGTCCCCTCCATTCGGATCGAGCCGGTCGCGACCACCACGTCGCCGCCGATGACCTCAGGCTGCATTCCGCCGGCGGTACCGATACGGATGAACGTCTCGACCCCGAGCGCCGCCAGCTCCTCCACCGCGATCGCGGTAGACGGGCCGCCCATGCCGGTGGACATCACCAGCACCGGCGCACCGGAAAGCTTGCCGATCCACGTCGTATACTCGCGGTTTTGCGCCAAAAATTGCGGCTCATCCAAAAACTGCGCAATTTTCTCTACGCGACCGGGATCGCCCGGCAAAATCACGTATTTTGCGCCTTTCGCGTCGTTAAAGCCGATATGATACGATTGCTGCACCATAAGAACGCCTCCTTTTCGTTTGAACAGTTTCAGTATAGCACAAAGCCCCGAAAAAAACAAGAGAAAAGCCTCTCCCGAAAATCGGGAGAGGCTTTTTGGGGTTTGCTATTACGCCGTCGGGCCGAGTTCGTCGATGAGGCCCGCCATATATTTGCGGATCATCAGCACGTCTTTCATATCGACGCTGTCATCCCCGTTGGCATCGCCGAGGGTGGGATTGCCGCTTCCGTAAACGGCCAGACACAGCGGCACCGAGGAGAACATCACGGCTACCGCCAGTAAAAGTCCCAAAAATCGAACAGATTTCATATTGCACGACCTCCATATTTTAAGGATACAATCTTATAATAGCACAAGGTAATGTCAAATGCAAGGAAGTTTTCAGTTTTCAGTTTTCAGTTTTCAGGGCCGGTTTAAAATGAAGAAACCATCGAAATTCTGCGCCGCTTGTAGATTTATCCGGCGTATGGTAAAATAAAAACGGCAAACGATGCCGATAAAGGTAAGGGGAGGGAAAATATATGGCATGGCAAAGTTATAAAGAATTGACAGTATGGCAAAAGGCGATGGACTTGACAAATGAAATTTATATGTTGACCCGAAAGCTTCCGAAAGAAGAATTATACGGTCTGTCCGACCAACTCCGT
>JAZUKW010000062.1:0-13307 GCA_045643425.1 Acutalibacteraceae bacterium | reverse complement strand
GTTTTTTGAGGATGCGCTGCGCGTACTGCGCGGACTGCGCTTTGCCTCGCAACACGGCTTTTCGATTGAGCCGCAACCCGCCGCCGCGATGCGCGCGATGCGGGACACGCTGTCCCCTGTTTCCGCCGAACGGATTTATGCGGAGATGACCGCGTTCCTCTGCGGCAAAGACGTCACGCGCGTTCTGCTCACGTTCCCCGAAATCGTGTGCGCCGTGGTGCCCGAACTCAAAGTCACGGTAGGGTTTTCCCAAAACACCCGCCACCATATCCATACCGTCTACGCCCACATCGCCCGCGTGGTCGGCAACGTCCCCGCCACCCCCGCGTTACGGTGGGCGGCGCTGCTCCACGATTGCGGCAAGCCCGCCTGCGCCACGGTAGATGCCGCGGGCGAGTCCCACTTTACCGGCCACCCGCAGGAAAGCGCCAAGCGCGCCGAAGCGGTACTCTCCCGCCTGCGCGCCGACAACCGCACGAAAGCGGCGGTGCTCGAACTCATCGAGCTGCACGACCTGCGCACCCCGCCGACCGAAAAAGCGGTCAAGCGCCTGCTTTCCAAGGTGGGCGAAACGCGGTTTTTCGAATTGTGCGACCTTGCGACCGCCGACCGATTGGCACAAAACCCCGCCTTTTTCGCCCCGAGCAAAGCGCGGGAAGATGCGGTACGGGATTTGGGCAAAAAACTGCTTTCCGAGCAGTCTTGCCTCTCGCTTGCGGAGTTGGCGGTATCCGGCGACGACCTGCTTTCTGCCGGCATCCCCGCCGGAAAAGAACTCGGCGACACACTTCGCCACCTGCTCGATTTGGTGCTGGACGGCGAATGTGAAAACACCAAAGAAGAATTGCTGAAGCACGTATAAAAGCGCCTTCGACGAAGGCGCTTTTTCACGTTTGTCCCCTTTTTCGCATACAGTAGCGTAATACGATGCGAAAGAGGGCTTTTTTATGAAAATTTTTATCGACCAGGGACATAACCCCAAAAACCCCAACGCGGGCGCGGAGGGATTCGGGCTGAAAGAACAAGACCTCAACTACGAAATCGGTATTCGGCTCGGTACGCTGCTCGCGGGCAACGATTTTTTCGAGGTCAAACTCTCACGCCCGACACCAACGACCCAGCTCGGAAACAGCAACGCGAGTTCGCTCGCCGCGCGGGTCAACGCCGCCAATCTTTGGGGTGCGGACTACTTTATCTCGCTCCATTGTAACGCGTCGGTGGACGCATCCGTTTCGGGAAGCGAGGCGTACGTGTACAGTTTGCAAAGCCGCGCCGTGCCGCTCGGCGAGGAGATGTTGAACGGCATTTTTGAAGCCGTCGGACTCGCCGACCGCGGTGTACGCACCAATCCGTCGCTTTACGTGTTGCGGCGCACAACCATGCCCGCCGTTTTGATGGAAATGGGGTATATCTCAAACAGCCGCGATGCCCATTTGCTCGCCACCGAGCCGGACGCGTTCGCCCGCGGAATGTACAACGGCATTTTGCGGTTTTTCGGGTTAAGTTAACGCGATCACACCCGCGAGACTTCCCCGCTCGCCGCCGGTTGCGCGGTGGGACCAAAAGAGGTCGGGGTAACAACGGGTACACAAATCGCCGACGGTGATGTTTTCGGCGGGAATGCCCGCAGAAAGCAAAATGCGGCGGTTAATCTCCCACAAATCCACGTGATACTTGCCGTTTTTGTCGTCCACCGCACAGCACGGGTCAAAAAACGGCTTTTCGGCAAACGCCTCATACACCGGTGGATCCACCTCGAAGCAACACGGTCCAATCGACGGCCCGACACCGCAGAGAATATCTTGGGGATCGCACCCGTACTGTTCTTGCATCACGCGCACCACTTTTGCACCGATGGCGTTCGCCGTGCCGCGCCAACCGGAGTGGGCGGCGGCAACCACGCGGCGTTTCGGGTCGGCAAAAAACAGCGGCACACAGTCGGCGGTGAGAATAACCAGCGGCAACTCCGGAATATCGGTCACCAGTCCGTCCACCTCGTCATAGGTGCGCTCGCGAACAACGCCACAACCCGCATCCGCTTCGGTGACACACCGCACGTTAATCGAGTGGGTTTGGCGGGTCATCACACACCGTTCGGCAGAAACGCCGACGGTCGCGCAAAAGCGACGGTAGTTTTCCGCCACGTTCTCCCGCGTATCCCCGCGGGTAAAGCTTAAATTCATACTTTCGAAAATCCCGTCGGATACGCCGCCGAGACGGGTGGACATCCCGTGTTTTACACAGGAAAGCGCCGCCATCGCGGGAAATTCATAAACGAGCACACCGTCTTTTTCGACCGCGTGCAGGGTATGGGTTTTCGGTAAATTCATCGCGCAACCCCTCCGTTTTGTTTTTTCTTATCATACCACAAAAATCCCCGTTTGTACAGCGATTTTCGTCGGGGCTTTACAAATCCGTTTTTTTGTGGTATACTGTTTTTACTCTCAACTGAACCGTACCCCCTTTTTTGTGCGGAAAAAGAAGGAGCGTGTCTCGCGATGAAAGACTTTTTTGCGAATCTGAAAGAAAAACTGATTGGGTTTTACGACTATACGGTTATCGCCACCTATTTGTGTTTGTTTTTGGGCGCTCTCGGCGTGTTTTATGCCGTGAACGGCTCGCCGATGACCGGTCTTATCCTCTTAATGGCGTGCGGCGTTATCGATATGTTCGACGGCAAAATTGCCTCGACCAAAGAGCGCACCGCCGTTGAAAAACGCTATGGGCTCCAAATCGACGTTTTGTCGGATATGGTGGCGTTCGGACTTCTCCCCATCGCCATCGGCTATGGCGTAGGACTGCACCACGCGGCGGTGACCACCGTCATGGTGCTGTACGCCGTGGCGGTGCAAATCCGCCTCGCCTACTTCAACGTCGCGCAGGAAGCGCGGTTACAGCAGGGTGACCACCCGTTCCGCTATTATGAGGGCTTCCCCGTCAACTACATCTCGCTCGTTCTCCCCGTGATTTATCTGTTCCGCGGACTGGTCGGTGACGGCGCGTTTAAGTGGATTTACCTCATTGTGCTGTTGGCGGTCATCCCCACCTACCTCTTAAAATTCAAAGTCATCAAGCCCCGTTTCCGCGGGTTGATGGTGCTTTTGGGTGTCGGATTTGTCGAATTGCTCCTGCTTCTCCTCCTCGGCAAGTAAATCGAATCGAAAATCACACAAAAAGCCGCGTAAAGGATTTTTCCTTTACGCGGCTTTTTTCTTTTTATACGATTATTCTTCCGCTTTGGCGGGCGCGGTTTCCTCTTTCGGTTTTGCTTCGGTCAACTTGCGGCGCACCGCCACGTCGTCGTACAAAACCTTGATTTGCACCCGTCCCACGTACTTTTTGCCACAGGAACACGGCATATCCGCGCAAAGCATCCGCCCGGAATAGCGCCATTTGCTTTGGGCTTTCAGCGTTTTTCCGCAAGCCGGACACTCAAATGTCAAGTATTCGGGCTTTACAAGCGGATTTCCGATATGGGTGATAAAATGCGGCTTATAGAGCAGACGTTTATAAAAATCCTCGTCCGTTCGTTTCACCGCCGCGTCAAAACTCGCCTTGTCGAACGTCGCCGCAAAGATGCGGGCGGTCAGCTCGCTGTCATCCACCGCGCGGTGCGCGTCCAGACCCTCCTGGGAGATGCCGAGCAGCTCCGCCGCCTTGGCAAGTCCCAGCTGTTGTCCCGCCGGAACGTCGCCGTCGATACGCGGCTGACAATAGGCCTGGGCATCGGCGTAAAACCGCAGAAAGGGAATGCGCTCGCGTCTAAAAAAGAAACGGCAGTTTTCTACGAAAACGAGCAAATCGGTGGTGCTCCACGTCAGCACCGCCGCGTCTTTCGGCACAAACGCCTTGAGCGCGGCGATCGCCTCCTCGAACGTCCCGCCGTCCTCCAGCGTGGAGGCTTCGATGCCGGTCAGATCGGTGACGATGTTGGTGATTTTTTTGCTGACCACCGGCTTGATCATATAATGAAACCGGTCGATTTTTTGCAAATTCTCATCCAGCTTGGTGGCACCGATTTCGATGATCTCGTTAAAATAGCCGTGGGCCCGTTTGGAGTAAGAGCCGTTCCATTCGAGGTCCATCAGTACGTACTGCATAGTTTACCCCATTTCGACGCCGAGCGTGCGGCCGCCGAGCAGGTGGAAATGCAGATGCGGCACGGTTTGACCCGCACCCTCGCCGTTGTTCGTCACCACGCGGAAGTCGGAAAGTCCCTCTTCCTTGGCGAGCTTCGCGATGATTTCAAAAATATGTCCCACCACAGCGGCGTTGTCGGCGGTGATGTCCGCCGCACCGTTCGCGATATGCTCTTTCGGGATCACGAGAATGTGGGTGGGCGCTTGGGGGTTGATGTCCCGAAACGCCAGCACCGACTCGTCTTCGTACACTTTGGTAGACGGGATGTCCCCCGCCACGATTTTACAGAAAATGCAATCCATATCGTTTCCTCCTTACAGAATCGCTTTGGCGGCAGCGATCGCGGCGACCGCTTTGTCTTTCGCGCCGTCGCCGACACCCTTCGCCGCGCCCATCGCGGAATCCGGACGACCGCCGCCGTTACCACCGCAGGCGGTGGCGGCTTCTTTAATGAGCTTGCCCGCGTTGGTGCCGGCTTTCACCGCGTCCGCACCGCACGCGCAGGCGAACGCCACGTTGCCGTCGGCAACGCCGGCGAGCAGCACCACCGTGTCGGCGGTCATGGCGTCCTTGCAGCGGTCACAAAGCAAGCGCAACGCCGCGTTGTCGGTGTTGTCGTACACCGCCGAGGCGAATTTGACCGCTCCAACCGGCTCGGCTTTATCCAGCACGTCGCCGAGCGCAGAGGCCGCGAGTTTTCCTTTGGCGGCTTCGAGCTCGCTGCGAGTCTCTTTCAGTTCTTTCACGATTTGCGCGGCGCGGCGGCAAAGATCGTCCGCAGCGTTGGCTTTCAGCTCTTTCACCGCATCCGCGATCAGCGCATCGGTCGCGCGCACGGCGGCCAGCGAGTTAAGACCGGTCACCGCCTCGATACGGCGCACGCCGGCGGCAACGGAGGTCTCGCTCAAAATGCGGAACAGACCGAGGTTGCCGGTGTTTTTCACGTGCGTACCGCCGCAGAATTCCACCGACACGTCCGGCACGGACACGACGCGCACCACGTCGCCGTATTTTTCGCCGAACAGCGCCATCGCACCGAGCTTGCGCGCTTCGTCGATCGGCATCTCGCGGATGTCGGTCGCCGTGCCCGAGAGGATCCATTCGTTGACGAGGGTTTCGACCTGCGTCAGTTCCTCGGCGGTCAGCGCCGAGAAGTGGGTAAAGTCAAAGCGGACTTTTTTGTCGTCCACGAGCTGGCCCGCCTGCTCGACGTGCGTGCCGAGCACGCGGCGCAGCGCCGCTTGCAACAAGTGCGCCGCCGTGTGGTTGCGCATCGTCGCCATACGAACATCCTCTTTAACGGCGGCCGTCAGCGTGTCGCCCACGCGCAGGTCGCCCTGCGCCACCGTGCCGTTATGCACAAACACGCCGGCGCCGACCTTCATCGTGCCCTCCACGTCAAACGTGCCGCCCTCGCCCGAGAGCGTACCGCAGTCGCCGACCTGGCCGCCGGACTCGCCGTAGAACGGCGTCACGTCCAGCACCACCGAGGCGGCGTCGCCGAGGCTGACGCTGTCAACCAATTTGTTTTCGCGGATGATGGCGACCACTTTCGCGTCGGCAGAAAGCGTATCGTAGCCCACGAATTTCGTCGGTTCAAGCGTTTCCGCGACCTGCGCCTCGCCCTTCCACGCGTCCGCACCCGCATCCTTGCGGGCGTTGCGCGCACGGGTGCGCTGTTCGGTCATCTTCTCTTGGAACGCGGCCTCGTCCACTTTGAGACCCTTTTCCTCGAGAATGTCCACTGTGAGATCCAGCGGAAATCCGTAGGTGTCGTACAGCTTGAACGCATCCTCGCCCGAAAGCGTGTCACCTTTGAGGTTATCGAGGCACTCGTTTAAGAGCTGCAGACCGCTGTCGATCGTCTTGTCGAACGCCTCTTCCTCGTTGCGGATAAGTTTTTTAATAAATTCTTCTTTTTCTTTCAGCTCCGGATACGCCGACAGGTTTTCGGACACCACCGTCTCGCACACTTTGTAGAGGAACGGCTCTTTGATGCCGAGGAGACGCCCATGGCGCGCGGCGCGGCGGAGCAGGCGGCGCAGCACGGAGCCGCGGCCCTCGTTCGACGGCATCACGCCGTCGCCCACCATAAAGGTGGTAGAGCGGATGTGGTCGGTGATGACGCGGAGCGACACGTCGGTTTTTTCGTTGTCGCCGTAGGTCACGCCCGCGATCTTCGACACGTGCTTCATAATGTTTTGCACGGTATCGACCTCAAAGAGGTTCTCCACGCCCTGCATAATGCAGGCAAGGCGCTCGAGGCCCATACCGGTGTCGATGTTGGGGTTGGCAAGCGGCGTATAGGTGCCTTTGCCGTCCGAATCGAATTGGGTGAACACAAGGTTCCAGAACTCCACAAAGCGGTCGCAATCGCAGCCGACGTGGCAGTCGGGGCTGCCGCAGCCGTGTTCCGGCCCGCGGTCAAAATAAATCTCGGAGCAAGGGCCGCACGGGCCTTCGCCGTGCTCCCAGAAGTTGTCCTCTTTGCCGAGGCGCACCATGTGGGACGGATCGACGCCGTTTTGCTTCGTCCAGATTTCAAACGCCTCGTCGTCGTCCTCATAAATGCTGACGTACAGCTTATCCACCGGCATTTCCAGCACTTTCGTGCAGAACTCCCACGCCCACGCGGTAGCGTCTTTTTTAAAGTAATCGCCGAAGCTGAAGTTGCCGAGCATCTCAAAATAGGTGCCGTGACGGGCAGTTTTGCCCACGCGCTCAATATCCGGCGTGCGGATACATTTTTGGCAGGTGGTCATCCGCTTGCGGGGCGGCACCGCCTCGCCGGTGAAATACTTTTTCAGCGGCGCCATACCCGCCGGGATAAGAAGCAGCGATTTGTCGCCCTGCGGGATCAGCGAATAGCTGTCGTGGCGCAGGTGTCCTTTGCTCTCGAAAAACGCGAGATATTTTTCGCGCAGTTCGTTAAGTCCGGTCCATTCCATTTTGTAATCCTTCTTTCGTTATGTAAAATTTTTACCCTACTGTTTTTCGGCGTGCCGCAAAAAAAAATAGCCCTCGCCCCCACAAAGGGACGAAGACCAATCTCCGCGGTACCACCCAATTTGCGGTCAACCGACCGCCGCTTTGCTCCTTAACGCGGAGAACGTCGCCACTCGTCGCGGCGCGGCTCGGGGGTGGCGCTCCGACCGCGGCACAAGCACCCTTTCAGCCGGAAGATCCGAGGCACTTTCTCTGCTTGCCGCGAAAACGGATGAGCCCCGTCAACGCTTTTCATATCTGTAATAAAGTATACAAAATCCTTATCGGTTTGTCAAGGCTTTTTTGTCGGTCGGCGTCTCCTTACAATGCACACAAAACAAGGTTCTCCACAGAATATACAGATCGAGCGACGCGCTCATTTCCTTGCAGTAATAGGCGTCACAGCGCGCCTTGTCCTCGACGTTCAGGCGTTTGCGCCCGCGTACCTGCGCAAGCCCCGTCATTCCCGGCCGCACGCCGACCGCTCCGAGCTGTCGGCGACGGAGCAGCAGCGTCCCCTCCTCCGGCACCACCGGGCGCGGGCCGACAAAGCTCATATCCCCTTTCAGCACGTTCCAAAGCTGCGGCAATTCGTCAATGCTCCACGACCGCAAAATCGCGCCGAGAGGCGTTGCCGCCGCGCCCATAGAAGAGATCGACGACAGCGCATCGGGGTATAAAGTGTAAAATTTGTAAATAGTAAAAATTTTGTCATTTTTACCGACGCGGCGTTGACGGAACAACACGCGGCGCGGCGGAAACGAATACAGCGCCGCCGCTATCACTACCATCAACGGTAGAAGCAGCACCAACAGCACGGCGGAAACCACAATATCTATGCTTCGCTTGATGATCGGATACACGTGCGTCTCCTCCTTGTTTCGACCGTTTCTGTTAGCGTTCCCCTGTATCCGACGCATTATGCAAATCGAAAAAGTTACAAATCTGACAAAAAGGTTACAAAATTGAAACTTGTAATTCCCTATAGTACAGAGTATAATAACGGTGCAAAGTAAGAAAGGCCGCTGTTTCGGCCCTACAGAAAGGAGTGACGCGTATGTCGCAGGAAATGCTGTTGTCCCTCAACACACCGACCAAAAATATTAAAACGCCGCGCAAGAGCTTCCTCTTCGTGAAGCGCACGCTGGACATCGTGTTCGCTCTTCTGCTGACCGTGCTGCTGTTGCCCCTTTCGTTGATCGTGGCGCTTGTCTCCGCGATCGACACCAAAGCGTCTCCGCTGTTCTTACAAAAACGTATCGGCAAAAACGGAAAAGAGTTCCGTTGCCTTAAATTCCGCACGATGAGCATCGACGCTCCGGCCAACGTCGCCACCTGCGACCTGGAAGCGCAAAAGTACGTCTCCTCCGTGGGCCGCTTCCTCCGCCGCTTCAGTCTCGACGAGCTGCCCCAGCTGTGGAACATCCTCATCGGGGATATGAGCTTCGTCGGTCCGCGTCCGGTCATCCCGGCGGAAAAAGAGCTGCTCCGTCTCCGTGAGCTTCACTACGCCACCACCGTGCGCCCCGGTCTTACCGGCTGGTCGCAGATCAACGGCCGCGATAATCTGCGCGTCAACAAAAAGGCGTTTATGGACGGCTATTACGCCCGTCACGCCACCTTCCTCTTCGACCTGCAGATCCTCGCCAAAACCGTGGTGTGCGTCCTGCGCTCCACCGACGTGGTGGACGGTCACGCCGTCCAGGAAGCGGACATCCGCATCCTCCTCAACCACCGCACCGCCTCGTAAATTCACAAATCTCCGCTTTTTTCGGAAAGCGGAGATTTTTTTGTTGCATTTTTTTGTCTTGTATGATACACTTATTATATCCACAATATATGGTAGTATAGATTTTGGGAGGATTTTAGTATGAAATGTCCTTTTTGCGGCTTTGCCGACAGCAAGGTGGTCGATTCCCGCCCCACGGATGAGGATTTGAGCATTCGCCGTCGTCGGGAATGTCTCTCCTGCGGCAAGCGCTTCACCACCTACGAAACGGTAGAAAAAACGCCCGTTCTCGTCATCAAACGCGACAAATCCCGCCAAGCGTTCGACCGCGACAAGCTGCTCCGCGGCCTTATGCGTGCGTGCGAGAAGCGCCCGATCTCGATGGAGACGCTGGAAAAAATTGTCACCAACATCGAATCCCGCGTGCAAGGCTCGCTTGACCGCGAGGTGACGAGCGAACAAATCGGCGAGTATGCTATGGAAGAACTCAAATCCGTCGATAAGGTCGCCTACGTGCGCTTCTCCTCCGTTTACCGCGATTTCAAAGACATCACCAGCTTCCGCGACACGATCGCCAAATTGCTGGATGAATAATTTGTCCGAAAACGCCGATACTAACCGTAACTCTATGAGGAAAGGATGGATCGGAATGTTTATGGACAGGCTCGCCCTGATACTCACCATTATCGGCGCGTTCAACTGGGGCAGTATCGGACTCTTTCAGTTTGATATTGTGGCTTGGATCTTCGGCGGTCAGGATGCGCTGCTCTCGCGCATCATCTACACGGTCGTGGCCCTTGCCGGCGTGTGGTGCGTGTCGCTGTTGTTCCGTGACCGGGACGAAAACGGCGATCTTTCGACGTTCGGCGCTCACTAAAACCCGCATAAAAAAGTCCGTTCCTCCTTTTCGGGGGAACGGACTTTTGCTTTTTCTTTTTTTCGATTACAGCGCCTCGACGATCGCTTTGGTGTCGCGGGCGATCATCAGTTCCTCGTTGGTCGGGATCACGAACACGCGCACCTTGGAGCGTTTGCTGGAAATCTCGATCTCCTGGCCGCGGGTTTTGTTATTCCTTTTGTTGGGAACAACGCCCAAATAGCCAAGAGCGTTCATAATGTCCTCACGCAGCTGGATTTGGTTCTCGCCGATACCGGCGGTGAACACCATCGCATCCACACCGTCGAGCGCCGCCACAAAGCCGCCGATAGCTTTCACGATCTGATAGTTACGCATATCCCACGCAAGCTTCGCCATCTCGTTGCCCTCTTCGATCAGCTTGGTCACGTCCCGATCGTCCGACACGCCGGCAATACCGAGCATACCGGATTTTTTGTTGAGCAGCTCGTCCATTCTTGCGGGGCCGAGTCTCTTTTTCTTCATAATATAGGTCACCGCAGACGGATCGACCGCGCCGGAACGCGTACCCATCATAAAGCCGTCGAGCGGGGTAAGACCCATCGTGGTGTCGATAACCTTGCCGTCCTTCACCGCGGCAAGAGACGAACCGTTACCGATGTGGCAGGTGATGATCTTGGTGCCCTGCGCATCCGGCTTGCCGATCAGCTCGGCGCAGCGTTTGCTCACAAAGCGGTGAGACGTGCCGTGGAAGCCGTAACGGCGCACGCCGTATTTCTCATACATCTCGTACGGCAGGCCCCACAAAAACGCCTTTTTCGGCATCGTCGCGTGGAACGAGGTATCGAACACCACGACCTGCGGAACGTTCTTGCCGCAGGTTTCGATGGCGGCGCGGATGCCCTGCACGTGCGCCTCGTTGTGAAGCGGCGCCAGCGGGATCAGCGACTCGATGTCGGCGATGACCTTTTCGTCCACCAGCACGGATTTGTCGAAAATCGCACCGCCCTGAACGATGCGGTGACCGACGGCGTCGATCTCGGAAAAGTCGTCGATAACCTTGCCCTCGCCGGTCGTCAGGCATTTTTTGACCTCGGCAAACGCCGCGGTATGATCTTTCATTTCCACCTTATAGGAATACTCTCTGTACTTATCGTTTTCGTCAACCGGGTGTTCCACCATATATTCATGCTTGCAGGAACCGCCGGTGCCGCCGACGCGGGCGCAAAGGCCTTTCGCCAGCAATTTCTCGCCGTCCATATCGATCAGCTGATATTTCAGCGACGAGCTGCCGGCGTTGATCACTAAAATTTTCATAACCATTCTCCCCTTGTCATTCTTGTATAAATTTGGTATACTGTTATTATACTCCTTCTTTAGACACATTTCAAGCAAGAAATTCATAAAAAAGGTGAGAAAAATGAAAGTATGCGGTCTTGTTGCGGAATTTAATCCTCTGCATAACGGTCACGCCCGCTTGCTCCGATGGTGTAAAAGCCGCGAGGGTGCGGCGGCGTCCCACGTTGTCGTCGTTATGAGCGGCAACTACGTCCAGCGCGGCGAGCCGGCGCTGCTGCCGAAATATGAGCGTGCCAAAATGGCGCTCGCCTGCGGCGCGGACGTGGTGATCGAGTTACCGACGCCGTATGCGCTGTCCTCCGCCGAGGTTTTTGCCAAAAGCGGCGTCGCGCTTTTGAACGCGCTCGGATGTGTGGACGTGCTCGCGTTCGGCAGCGAATGCGGCGACATCGACGCGCTCAAAAAAGCCGCCGTCACGCTCGAATCCGACAAGTGCAACGCGCTGCTGCGGTATCATTTGGAGGGCGGCATCTCCTTTGCCGAGGCGCGCCAAAAGGCGCTGGCGGAAGCCGCCGGGCAAAGAGCGGGCGACCTGCTTTCCTCCCCCAACAACACGCTCGGGATCGAATATCTCCACGCCATCTCCACCCTGCGCTCCTCGATGGATGCCGTTACCGTCAAGCGCGTCGGCGCCGATCACGATGCCGTCGTTCCCATGGGCGACGTCGCCTCCGGCTCGTATCTGCGCACGCTGATTTGCCAAAACCGGCTGATGAACGCCATGCCGTTTTTGCCTGCCGAGATCCGAAGCCTCTTGACCGAAGCGGAAACAAATCGCCTTTGCCCCGCCGAATTCCAAACGGCGGAAACCGCGTTTCTCTACCGTCTGCGCCAAATGACGCTCGCCGATTTTGCGGCGCTTCCCGGCGTGTCCGAGGGGCTCGAAAACCGCTTCTTTACCGCCGCGCGGCAAACGGGCAGCGTGGATGAATTTTTGTCGCTCGTCAAAACCCGCCGCTATCCGCTGACGCGGCTCAAGCGGCTGTTGATGGCGGCGTATCTGGGACTTACCGCCGACCTTGCGCCCGAAACCCCGCCGTATATCCGCGTGCTCGGTGCGACCGAGGCGGGCTACGACGTGATGCGCGCCGCGAAAGCGGGTGGGTGTGCGCTGCCGATTTTGTCACGCAAAGGCCAAGCCGATACGCTCGACCCCGCCGCCCGCGCGTTGTGGGACTTCGAGTGCAAAGCTACCGACCTCTACGGCCTCTTTCTCCCGAAGCTTCCCCCCTGCGGCAGCGACCTGACCGCCGGCTTTGTGAAGATGTAAAAAAAGACCTGCCGCGGCAGGTCTTTTTCCTTATTCAAATCTCCTCAATCAAACACACGGCGTGGGCGGCGATGCCCGCCGGAATTCTTTTGTAGGGGCGGGCGTCCCCGACCGCCCCACGGTCGGTGCTTGTTCATTGGGGTCGTCGAGGACGCCGCCCCTTTGAAGATTTTGCCGACGTTCGCGCCTATGTTCCGGCCCCCTTGTGTAAAGGGGGCTCCCGCAAAGCGGGTGGGGGATTGTTTCGCTTTTTTTACAAACAATCCCTCCGTCACGGCTTCGCCGTGCCACCTCCCTTTGCACAAGGGAGGCTTCCCCAAACGCCGCACACAACCCCGCTACCGAGCCGCACCCGCTTTCCCGCGCGAACGCGGGCAGCGCCCGCCCGTTTTCGCAAAAACGGAAAACCGCCTCGCGGTTTTGTTCGCGCGGGTGTGTGGGGGCGGCTCGACGAGTGGTGGGTACAACACTAAAAGAACAGCCCCTCACGACCGTGAGGGGCTTTGTTGCTTTATTCGGCTTTTTCCGGTGCAGAGCGGTTAAGGTAGATATATTCGTACCAATAATTCACGCTACCGTCGGCGTTGAAATAGGTTTTGGTCAGCAGATTCCCGTTCGCGTCGTAGATGGCATCCCAGGAATATGCCCAATTCACGCTGCCATCGTCGTTGTATCCGCGATGACTTGTCCGATTCCCGTTCGCGTCGTAGGTGGCATCCCAGGAACACCACCAATCCACGCTGCCGTCGGCGTTGTAGCGGCACTCACTCGTCCGATTCCCGTTCGCATCGTAGGTGTATTCGCACCAATAATCCACGCTGTCGTCGTCGTTGTAGTGGCGCTCACTCGTCTGATTCCCGTTCGCGTCGTAGGTGTATTCGTATGCCACATACGAGCTGCCGTCGGCGTTGTAGTGTGTTCGGGTTAGTTCGTTCCCGCTTGCATCGTAGGTGGCATCCCAAGAATTT
>JAZUKW010000061.1:0-5543 GCA_045643425.1 Acutalibacteraceae bacterium | reverse complement strand
ATGTGCATATATGCAGTATATTTTTGAGAAAACACTTGACATCTTATTATTTTATAGTATAATGAGCGCATAAATATTCGCGTTTATGCATAAATGTGGGGAATGACCTATGACCAAAGTGTTTATCGACGGAAAAGCGGGGACGACCGGCCTTCGCATATACGAGCGGCTCGGCGGACGACGGGATTTAGAGCTTATCACGCTGTCGGAGGAGCTGCGAAAAGATGCTCGAGCGCGTAAAGCGGCGCTCGAAGCGGCGGACGTGGCGTTCCTTTGTTTGCCGGATGCGGCGGCAGTGGAGGCGGTCAGCCTTTGCGAGAATCCCGACACGGTGCTGATCGACACCTCGACGGCACACCGCGTGAGCGACGCGTGGGCGTATGGATTCCCGGAAATCGGCGGGCTTCGCGAGGACATTCGCCGTTCGAAGCGTATCGCGAACCCCGGCTGCCATGCGAGCGGGTTTGTGTCGCTCGTGGCGCCGCTGCGCGAGCGCGGGCTGCTCGACGAAAACGCGCTTCTCTCCTGCTTTTCGCTGACCGGCTATTCCGGCGGCGGCAAAAAGATGATCGCCGATTACGAGGGCGAGGATGCCGCGGCGCTGTTGGCGCCCCGCACCTACGGGCTGTCCCAAAGCCACAAGCACCTGCCGGAGATGGCGAAGGTGTGCGGGCTTGTGAATGCGCCGGCGTTTTCGCCGATCGTGTCGTCCTACTACGCCGGTATGGAAGTGGCGGTGACGCTCTTTAAAGAGCAGCTGAACGGTACGGCGGCGGACGTGAAAGCGTGCTACCAAGACTATTACCGCGGCGACGTGGTCAAGTTCGTCGAAAACGCGGACGAAAACGGATTTTTGTCCGCCTCGGCGTTTGCGGGGCGCGACGATATGCAGATTGCGGTTTTCGGCAACGACGAACGGATCACGCTTGTGTCCCGTTTTGACAACCTGGGCAAGGGCGCGTCCGGCGCCGCGATCCAGAATATGAACATTGCGCTCGGGCTTCCTGAGACGACCGGGCTTTGCATCGGAGGATAACGGATATGATGAAGTTGATTGACGGCGGCATTTGCGCTGCAAAAGGATTTATGGCGAGCGGCATTCATTGCGGTATCCGCAAGAACACCGCGAAACGCGATTTGTCCCTCATTTTCTCGGAGAAACAAGCGACCGCCGCGGCGGTGTATACCACGAACCTCGTCAAAGGCGCGCCGCTGCTCGTGACCAAAGCGCACCTCGCAAACGGCACGGCGCAGGCGGTCATCTGCAACAGCGGCAACGCCAACACCTGCAACGCGAACGGTGTGGAGATCGCGGAAAAGATGTGCGAGCTGACCGCCGCCGCGACCGGCGTTGCGGCCGACGACGTGGTGGTGGCTTCGACCGGCGTTATCGGTCAGCCATTGTCGCTCGATCCGATCGCGCCCGCGATTCCGGCGCTCGCCGCGCTGCTTACGAAAGACGGCAGCGATGACGCGGCGCAGGGAATTATGACCACCGATACCGTGAAAAAAGAGGTCGCGGTGGAGTTTACGGCCGGCGGCAAGACCTGCCGCATCGGCGGTATCGCCAAGGGCAGCGGTATGATCCACCCGAATATGGCGACGATGCTCGTGTTCATTACGACCGACGTGGCGATTTCGTCCGCGATGCTGCAAAAGGCGCTGTCGACGGATATTCAGAACACCTTTAATATGCTGTCGGTGGACGGCGATACCTCTACGAACGATATGGTGACCGTGCTTGCGAACGGTATGGCGGAAAACGCGGAAATTACCGCCGAGGGCGACGATTTCAACGCCTTTATGAAAGCGCTCAACACCGTGACCGTGTTTCTCAGTAAGAGCATCGCGGGCGACGGCGAGGGTGCGACGAAGCTGCTGGAATGTGTCGTGACCGGCGGCAAGACCGAGCAAATCGCCAAAACCGTGGCGAAGAGCGTTGTCTGCTCGAGCCTTTTAAAGGCGGCGATGTTCGGCGCGGACGCCAACTGGGGCCGTGTGCTGTGCGCCATCGGTTACAGCGGCGCGGACGTGGACGTGACCAAAATCGACGTGGCGTTCAAGAGCCCGAAAGGGGAGATCCTCGTCTGCAAAGACGGCGCGGGCGTGCCGTTCTCGGAGGAGATCGCGAAAGAGATTTTGCTCGAAAAAGAGATCGATATTTTGGTCGCTCTTAACGACGGCGAGGCGACCGCGACGGCGTGGGGCTGTGACCTCACCTACGATTACGTGAAAATCAACGGCGATTACAGAACCTAAGGAAAGGAGCTGTGTGAGATGAAAGATTTATTCTCGAACGGTCAACGTGCCCAAGTGCTGACCCAGGCGCTGCCGTATATCAAACGGTACGTGGGCAAGGTCGTGGTGATCAAATACGGCGGCAACGCGATGATCAACGAAGAATTAAAACAGCAGGTGATGGAGGACATCGTTCTGCTGTGGACGATCGGCGTAAAGGTCGTTTTGGTCCACGGCGGCGGCCCGGAAATCAGCGAGCTGATGGAAAAACTCGGCAAAAAGAGCGAGTTTGTGGACGGGATGCGCGTTTCGGACAAAGAAACCGTGGACATCGCCCAAATGGTGCTCGCCGGCAAGGTAAACAAATCGCTTGTCAACCTGCTCGAAATGAACGGTGGCAAGGCGATGGGCATTTCCGGCATGGACGGACGGCTCATCGAAGCCACCATTAAAGACGAGAAGCTCGGCTACGTCGGCGAGATCACGAAGATCCACATTTCGCCGGTGACCGACCTTATCGAAAAGGGTTACATCCCGGTCATCTCGACGATCGGCTGTGACAAAGAGGGCAACACCTACAACATCAACGGCGACACCGCCGCGGCGTATATTGCGGGCGCGCTCAAAGCGCAGCGCCTCATTATGATGACCGACATCGCGGGTATTCTTCGCGACAAGGACGATCCGTCTACGCTCATTCCCGAAATCAGCATCAGCGAAGCCGAAAAGCTGTATCGCGAGGGCGTGATCTCCGGCGGGATGATCCCGAAGGTCAACTGCTGTATTGACGCGATCAAACACGGAGTGGAGAACGTGGTCGTCATGGACGGGCGCGTGCCTCACTCGATTTTAATGGAACTTTTAACGAATGAAGGTGCCGGTACGATGGTAACGAAAGCCAGAGATTTGAACATCAAAGAAAAAGACGCCAAGTACGTGGCGCATACCTATAACCGCTTCCCGGTAGTGCTGTCCCACGGCAAGGGTTCTTACGTTTATGACGAAAACGGCAAGGAGTACGTGGATATGGGCTCGGGTATCGGCGTGACCTCGTTCGGTATCGCCGACGAGGATTGGAAAACCGCCGTCTCCGAGCAGGCGGGCAAGCTGCAGCACGCGTCGAACCTCTATTATACCGAGCCGTGCGCGCAGCTCGCCGAAAAGCTGTGCGAGAAAACCGCGATGGATAAGGTGTTCTTCAGCAACTCCGGCGCGGAGGCGAACGAGTGCGCGATTAAAGTGGCGCGCAAATATGCCGCCGAGAAAAAGGGTGAGGACTGCTACACGATCGTGACCCTCAAAAACAGCTTCCACGGCCGCACGCTGACGACGCTCGCCGCGACCGGCCAAGACAAATTCCACGAGCTGTTTAACCCGCTGACCCCGGGCTTCACCAGCGTGGATGCGTATAACATCTTCGAGCTGGAAGCGCTCGGCGCCAAGCACAAGATCGCCGCGATCATGATCGAGTGCGTGCAGGGCGAGGGCGGCGTGAACACGCTGAAAAAATCCTTTGTCAACGAGGTGGCGGAATACGCCGAGAAGCACGATATTCTGCTGATCGCCGACGAGGTGCAGACCGGTAACGGCCGCACCGGAAAGCTCTATTCGTATATGAACTACGGCATTAAGCCCGATATTATTACCACCGCGAAGGGTCTCGGCGGCGGTTTGCCGCTCGGCGCGACCATTTTGAGCGAAAAAGTGGGCGACGTCTTGGGCTTCGGCGACCACGGCTCGACCTTCGGCGGCAACCCGGTTTGCTGCGCTGCGGCGCTGTCGGTGCTTGACCGATTGGACGATGCGTTCCTCGCCACCGTCGATGCGAAGAGCAAGTTCTTGTTCGACGCGTTCGAGGGTGCGGACGGCATTGAAGAGGTGTCCGGCCTCGGTCTGATGATCGGTCTTAAAACGACGAAACCCGCCGCCGAGGTGGTCGCCGCCTGCATCGAAAAAGGCGTGCTGTGCCTCACGGCGAAAGATAAAGTGCGCCTGCTTCCCGCGCTCAATATTCCGATGAAAGCGCTCGAATACGCGGTGGAAGTGATTAAAGAAGTCTGCGCCGAATAAGGAGAAAACCATGAATTTAAAGGGAAAATCGTTTTTGAAGCTGCTGGATCTGACTCCCGACGAGATCGCCGGATTGCTCGATTTGGCGGCGGAGCTGAAAGCGAAAAAGAAAGCGGGAATCCCGCATAAGCTGTGCGAGGGGAAGAACGTCGCGCTGATCTTCGAGAAGACCAGCACCCGCACGCGCTGTGCGTTTGAGGTAGCGGCGATCGACCTCGGGATGCACCCGACCTATCTCGATCCGTCCGGATCGCAGATCGGCAAAAAAGAGTCGATTGCAGACACGGCGCGGGTGCTCGGGCGGATGTTCGACGGGATCGAATACCGCGGCTTTGGGCAGACGATCGTGGAGGACCTCGCGAAATACGCCGGTGTGCCGGTGTGGAACGGGCTGACGAACGAGTTCCACCCGACGCAGATTTTGGCGGATTTCCTCACGATGCGCGAGCATTTCGGCGAACTCAAAGGTAAAAAACTCGTCTATATGGGCGATGCGCGCTACAATATGGGCAACTCGCTGATGGTCGGCTGCGCCAAAATGGGAATGCACTTTGTCGCGTGCGCGCCGAAAGCGTATTTCCCGAATGCACAGCTTGTGGCGGAATGTGAAAAAATCGCCGCCGAGACGGGCGCGACGCTCGAATTTAACGAAAATCCGACCGACGCTGTCAAAGGCGCGCACGTCATTTATACCGACGTGTGGGTGTCGATGGGCGAGCCGGACGAGGTGTGGGAGAAGCGCATCGCCGATTTGTCGCCCTACCGCGTGACCGCCGAGCTGATGACGGCGGCGGGAGAACAGTGCCGGTTTATGCACTGTCTGCCCGCGTTCCACGACTTAAACACGACGATCGGCAAGCAGATTTATGAAAAGTTCGGGCTCACCTGTATGGAGGTCACCGACGAGGTGTTTGAGGGCCCGCAGTCGATCGTGTTCGACGAGGCGGAAAACCGGATGCACACGATTAAAGCCGTGATGGCGGCAACGCTGGCGTAAGAAAAAATCCCGTGGAAGAGCCACGGGATTTTTTAAATTAAAAATTAAGAATTAAGATGCTGCCTTGGGTGATACCGTAGGGGGCGGGCGCCCTCGACCGCCCCAATAAATTCCGCACCGACCGGTGATGTGTTTTGTCTTGACAAGTTGGATAAAGCAGGATAGAATAAGATAAAGTTTTTTAAGGAGAAACGAAAAATGAAAAAGGCCCTATTTCTCTGGCTCACCCTGGCGCTGG
>JAZUKW010000060.1:0-16354 GCA_045643425.1 Acutalibacteraceae bacterium | reverse complement strand
GCCCGCCATGATGAGATAAAATCCCGTGCGGCAGCCCATCGGCCCCCAATAGATCACGCGGTCTTTCACGTCCGCGCGGTTGCGCAGATAGGTCGCGCCGATATGCTCGATCGTATGCACCTCGCCGGTTCCCATCACCGGCTCAAAGTTCGGGCGGGTGAGGCGAATATCATACGTCGTCACCGGCGCACCGTTTTCCGCCGCATCCTCGCGGCTCACGTACACGCCGGGCAGCAATTTCGTATGATCTATCGTAAAACTTTTGATTTTTTCCACATTCTCGCCCTCTTTTCAGAACCTTACCCTATATTGTATCGTTTTTTCGCAAAAAAGTCAACAAAAACCCCGCTCGCCGAGCGGGGTTTTTGCTATGAAACTTATTTCTTATCTTTAAGCGAGGCCTGCGCCGCGGCAAGGCGCGCCAGCGGCACGCGGAACGGCGAGCAGGACACGTAGTCGAGGCCGATTTTGTGGCAGAACTCGACCGAGGACGGGTCGCCGCCGTGTTCGCCGCACACGCCGAGCTTGAGGTCGGGGCGGGTGGCGCGGCCGGCTTCGGACGCCAGCTTCACGAGCGAGCCGACGCCGGTCTGATCCAGCTTCGCGAACGGATCGGACTCGTAGATCTTCGCATCGTAGTAAGCGGAGAGGAATTTGCCCGCGTCGTCACGGCTGAAGCCGAAGGTCATCTGGGTCAGGTCGTTCGTGCCGAACGAGAAGAACTCCGCTTCTTTGGCGATCTCGCCGGCGGTCAGCGCCGCACGCGGAATCTCGATCATTGTGCCGACCTTGTAGGTCAACTCGCTGCCGGCGGCTTTGATCACGGCGTCGGCGGTCTTCACCACGACGTCCTTGACGTATTTCAGCTCTTTCGCTTCGCCGACCAACGGGATCATGATCTCCGGCACGATGTTCCATTCCGGATGCTCTTTGTTGACGGTGAGCGCCGCGTTGATCACGGCGGTCGTCTGCATCGCGGCGATTTCCGGATAGGTGACCGCCAGGCGGCAGCCGCGGTGACCCATCATCGGGTTAAACTCGTGCAGATCGGCGATGACGGTGCGCAGCTCGTCCACGCTGATCGAAAGCTCGGCGGCGAGCTCCACCACGTCCTCCTCCTTTTGCGGCACGAACTCGTGCAGCGGCGGATCGAGGAAGCGGACGGTCATCGGGCGACCGGCCAGCACGCGATACATCTCTTCAAAGTCGCCCTGCTGCAGCGGCAAAATCTCGTCGAGAGCGGCTTTGCGCGCCTCGGCAGTCTTGGCGACGATCATTTTGCGGATGGATTTGATGCGGTCCGCCTCGAAGAACATGTGCTCCGTGCGGCAAAGACCGATGCCCTCCGCGCCCAGCTCGACAGCCTTCGCCGCATCGGCGGGGGTGTCGGCGTTGGTGCGGACTTTCAGACGGCGGAACTCGTCCGCCCAATTCATCACCCGCTCGAATTCGCCGGCGATGGTGGCCTCCACCGTCGGGATCACACCGTCGTAGATATTGCCGGTCGAACCGTCGATGGAGAGGAAATCGCCCTCGCGGAACGTTTTGCCGCCGAGGACAAAGTATTTTTCTTCTTCGTGCATCTCAATGTCGCCGCAGCCGGAGACACAGCATTTGCCCATGCCGCGCGCGACCACCGCCGCGTGGGAGGTCATACCGCCGCGCACGGTCAAGATGCCCTGCGCCGCTTTCATGCCGGTGATGTCCTCCGGCGAGGTCTCCAAACGAACGAGCAGCACGTTTTCGCCGCGCTCGTTCCACGCTTCGGCATCCTCGGCGGTGAACACCGCTTTGCCGCACGCCGCGCCGGGCGACGCGCCGAGGCCCTTGCCGATCGGGGTGGTGGCTTTGAGAATTTTTTGGTCAAACTGCGGGTGGAGAAGCGTATCGAGGTTGCGCGGGTCGATCATCGCGACCGCCTGCTCCTTCGAGATCATCCCCTCGTCCACGAGGTCGCACGCGATTTTCAGCGCCGCCTGCGCGGTACGTTTGCCGTTGCGGCATTGCAGCATAAACAGCTTGCCGTGCTCGACGGTGAACTCCATATCCTGCATATCGCGGTAGTGATCCTCGAGCAGCGCGCACACCTTCACGAATTCGGCATACGCCTCGGGGAACTTGTCCGCCATCTCTTTAATGGGCATCGGGGTGCGCACACCGGCCACCACGTCCTCGCCCTGAGCATTCGTCAAGAACTCGCCCATCAGCTTCTTTTCGCCGGTCGCCGGGTCGCGGGTAAACGCCACACCGGTGCCGCAATCGTCGCCCATATTGCCGAACGCCATCATCTGGACGTTGACGGCGGTACCCCACGAATACGGAATATCGTTGTCGCGGCGATAGACGTTGGCGCGCGGGTTGTCCCACGAACGGAACACCGCTTTGATCGCGCCCATCAGCTGCTCTTTCGGATCGGTCGGGAACTCCACGCCGATCTTCGCTTTATACTCGGCTTTAAACTGCGTCGCCAGATCTTTCAGGTCGGCGGCATCCAGCTCCACGTCCAGCTTCACGCCTTTTTGGGCTTTCATCGCGTCGATGAGCTTTTCAAAATACTCTTTGCCGACCTCCATCACGACGTCGGAATACATCTGGATAAAGCGGCGATAGCAGTCCCACGCCCAGCGGGGATTGTTCGAGCGCTCGGCGATGACGTTCACCACGTCCTCGTTGAGGCCGAGGTTCAAAATGGTATCCATCATACCCGGCATCGACGCGCGCGCGCCGGAACGGACGGAGACGAGAAGCGGGTTCTCTTTGTCGCCGAACTTTTTGCCGGTGATCTCCTCCATCTTTTGGATATGCTCCATGATCTGCGCCATGATCTCGTCGTTGATCTGGCGACCGTCTTCGTAATATTGCGTGCAGGCTTCGGTCGAAATGGTGAAGCCCTGCGGAACCGGCAAGCCGATGTTGGTCATTTCGGCCAGGTTGGCGCCTTTTCCGCCCAGCAGCTCTCGCATAGTTGCGTTACCCTCGCTGAACAGGTAAACGTACTTGTGTGACATAGAAAATCCTCCTAAAATGTATTTCTTTTTTCAATCGCAAATTTATGTATTTTACAGTATAACAGACAGTTATGCAAATTTCCACTACTTTTTTAAATTTTTTATTATTTTTTTGAAAAATTATAAATTTTTACGCGCGCACGCGTTATTGTAATAGGTAATATATAAAGGGCGCGAGAAATTTTTTTGAAAAAAGACTTGACGAACGCCGTTTCGTGTGTTATAGTGACTTTACCTCGTTTTTGCGGAGGTTTATTTTTTGTGCGTTTTTTCGCACAGCCCCGTTGTTTTTACGAGGGAGGCTTATAAGGAGGTGCCGTTATAATGCGAGTGAAAATCACTTTGGCTTGCACGGAATGCAAGCAGCGCAACTACAACACGATGAAAAACAAGCAAAACGATCCGGACAGACTGGAAATGAACAAGTATTGCCGGTTCTGCCGCAAACACACCCTTCACAGGGAAACGAAGTAAGGAGGAGTCAACGTGGCTGAAAACAAAACCGCCGCTCCTGCCAAAACGAAGAAAGTCAAAAAAGAAAGTGGCTTCAAGCGTTACCTGAAAGAGTTGAAAGGTGAGTTCAAAAAGATCACCTGGCCGACCTGGTCCGCGTTGTGGAACAACACGTGGGCGACCATCGCCATGTGCGCGATCGTCGGTGCCATCGTTTGTCTCATCGACTTCGGTCTGGACGGTCTGATCAACCTGCTGCTCCGATAAGGAGGGTGCATGATGGCAGAAGAAGCAAAATGGTACGTTGTCCATACCTACTCCGGCTATGAAAACAAAGTAGCCACCAACCTGGAAACCATCGTCAACAACCGCAACCTGCAGGATATGATCCACGAGGTTCGCGTCCCCACGGAAACGGTCGTTGAGATCAAGGACAACAAAACGAAAGAGATCGAACGCAAGCTCTTCCCGGGCTACGTTCTGGTCAAAATGGTGATGACGGACGATACCTGGTTTATCGTGCGCAACACCCGCGGCTGCACCGGCTTCGTCGGCCCGAACGGCAAACCCGTTCCGCTGACGGAGGAGGAAATCGCCCGCTTGGGCGTGGAGAAGCGCGAGGTGGTCATCAACTACGCGGTCGGCGACACCGTTCGTATCGTCGACGGCCCCCTCAATAACTTCACCGGCAAGGTGGAGGAAATTGATTTGGCTCAAAACAAGATCCGCGTGATCGTCTCTATGTTCGGCCGGGAAACCCCCACCGAGCTGGAGCCCCACCAGGCGGAGCTTATGGGCTGACGTGAAGCAATACGCAGTTAACCGACTGCGTGGAACTGTGCGCCGGACACTCTTCCGGCTGTGGGAGGGACACCCCGCTCTGTGCGAGGGCGTTCCGCGACCACCACAATTTTTGGAGGTGCTAAAAAATGGCTCAGAAAGTTATCGGTTACATCAAACTTCAAATCCCCGCCGGCAAAGCAACGCCGGCTCCCCCGGTTGGCCCGGCTCTCGGTCAGCACGGCGTCAACATCATGGCGTTCACGAAGGAATTCAACGAGCGCACCAAAAACGACATCGGCATGATCATCCCGGTCATCATCACGGTGTATGCCGACCACTCGTTCACGTTCGTCACCAAGACCCCGCCTGCGGCTGTTCTGATCAAGAAAGCCTGCAACATCGACAAGGCGTCGGGTGAGCCGAACAAGAACAAGGTCGCCCAGATCACCAAAGAGCAGATCCGCAAGATCGCCGAAACCAAGATGCCGGACCTCAACGCTGCCAACATCGATACCGCGATGAGCATGATCGCCGGTACCGCCCGCAGCATGGGTATCACCGTCGTCGACTAATAATGACCGATTCGGGTGGGAGGAAAACCTCAACATTCCGATATACCACCAAACCACCCTTTGTGGGTAGGTAATTTAGGAGGAACCTTAAAATGAAACACGGTAAAAAATACACGGACAGCCAAAAGCTGTTCGATCGCCAGACGCTTTACGACATTCCGGAGGCGCTGGATCTCACGGTGAAAACCGGTAAAGCGAAGTTCGACGAGACCGTCGAAGTCCACGTCCGCCTCGGTGTTGACAGCCGCCACGCTGACCAGCAGGTCCGCGGCGCCGTCGTTCTGCCGAACGGTACCGGTAAAGACGTTCGCGTCCTCGTCTTCTGCAAGGAGGACAAACAGCAAGCCGCTCTCGATGCCGGCGCCGATTTCGTCGGTACCGACGATCTGGTCGCCAAAATCAACGGCGGTTGGATGGATTTCGACGTGGTCATCGCGTCCCCGGATATGATGGGCGTCGTCGGCCGTCTCGGTAAAGTGCTTGGCCCGCGCGGCCTTATGCCGAACCCGAAAGCCGGCACCGTTACCCCGGACGTGGCGAAAGCTGTCAACGATGCGAAAGCCGGTAAGATCGAGTATCGTCTCGACAAAACCAACATCATCCACTGCCCGATCGGCAAAGTCTCCTTCGGTGCCGAGAAGCTCCAGGAGAACTTCGATGCCCTGCTGGGCGCCATTGTGCGCGCCAAACCGGCTGCGTCCAAAGGTCAGTACATCCGCTCCTGCGTGGTGTCTTCGACGATGGGCCCCGGCGTCCGCGTCAACCCGCTGAAAATCAGCGACTAAAAAATGCTTGCAATATCCGAAAGGATATGGTAAGATATATTTGCTGTTCTTCCACAGACAGCAGGTGCGCCTTGCGTATAATGGGGTTTCCCGCCTGCCGAGGGTGAAAAGCGTCAAGCCGAAAACGCCTTTGCGTTTTGAATTGGTATGATTGCGCCCTCTCTGTGAAAGCGGAGAGGGCTTTCTTTTTGGAAAAACGGCAAAAACTTATTTTGTCGGAGGTGAAAAATCAAATGCCGAACCAATCTGTCCTGCAAGAAAAGCAAGCGCTCGTCGCCGCTCTTTCGGAAAAACTCCAGAAATCCGTCGCCGGTGTGGTGGTGGACTACAAGGGTATTACCGTGGCGGACGATACCGCGCTGCGTCGCAAGCTGCGTGAGGCGGGCGTCGAGTACGCTGTCATCAAAAACACCATGCTCGGCCGTGCCGCGGACGAAGCCGGCCTGTCGGAACTGAAAGACGTTCTCGAGGGGACCACGGCTCTCGCCACCAGCGAAAGCGACGAACTCGCCGCCGCCAAAGTGCTGTGCGAATTCGCGGAGAAGAACGAAAACTTCGCCGTGAAAGCCGGCTTCTTTGAGGGCAAAGTGATTTCCCCGGAAACGGTGAAAGAGCTGGCGAGCATCCCGCCGAAAGAGACCCTTTTGGCGATGTTGGCGGGTGGCCTCAATGCCACGATCGCCGGCCTGGCGCGCGCGATCAACGCCGTTGCCGAAAAACAGGGTGGTGGCGAAGAAGCCGCTCCCGCCGAAGCCTAATGCTTCAACCATTTTATTAAAAAATTACTTTACGGAGGTATGAAAAATGTCTGAGAAAATCACCAAAATGATTGACGAAATCAAAGAAATGACTGTCCTTGAGCTGAACGAGCTCGTTAAAGCGATCGAAGAGGAGTTCGGCGTTTCCGCCGCTGCTCCGGTGGCCGTTGTGGCCGGTGGCGCTGCTGCCGGCGGCGAAGCTGCTGCTGAGAAAACCGAGTTCGACGTTGTTCTGACCGAAGCCGGCGCCAACAAGATCGCCGTCATCAAAGCGGTCCGCGAGGCCACCGGTCTTGGCCTGAAAGAAGCCAAAGAGCTGGTCGAGGCTGCCCCGAAAGCCATCAAAGAAGGCGCTTCCAAAGAGGATGCCGAGGCTCTCAAAGCGAAACTCGAAGAAGCCGGCGCGAAAGCCGAACTCAAATAAGAGTTTTTCACCAAAGACAAAAACCGTCGGGCGTATGCTCGACGGTTTTTCTTTACATTTTTCCCGCGACGTGCTATACTGACTTTACAAAAAGCGAAAAGGACGTGATCGTATGAGCAAAAAAGACGAAACGCTTATGGAAGACAACACCTTTACGATGACCGACGAAAACGGAACGGTATACGAGTGCGAAATTCTGCTTACCTTTGACTGCGAGGAGGGGGTTATCGTCGTTTTCACCGACGGCTCCCTCGACGACGATGGCTGCACCCGCGTTTTTGCGTCGAAGCTGGGCGAACCGAAGCCCGGCGGCGACGCCACCCTGCTCCCTATCGAGAACGACGAGACGTGGGAAGCGGTGGACGAGGCTCTCGCCAAATTAAACGAGGCGGAATAACACCCGCTTACAAACCCGTACTTCTTAACAAACAAGCCGCACCCGAGGGTGCGGCTTTTCTTATTCTTCCATTTGTTTTCCGAGAAAGCCTGCCGCCACCTGCGTCATTTTAATATCGCCCTCGCCGGGGAGCGCGCCCGATTCCGGATACATCAGGCACACGGCGCCGATCACGTCGCCCGCAGACAGAATGGGGACGCATACCGCCGCCGCCCGCTCGCTGTCCTGCACCGGAAGAAACCGCATCGTCTCGGTCGCGGTCGCCACGAAGCTGCGGCGATCCTCCATCGCCTGCTCGAGCTGCGGCGACAACCGCTGCTCTAAAAACTCGCGGCGGGGAACTCCCGCCGCCGCCACCACGCGGTCACGGTCGGTAATGAGCACCGGCGCACCGCAGGCGCGGGACATCACGTCCGCATACTGCGCCGCAAAGACGGACAGCTCCCCCATCGGCGAGTATTTTTTGAACACCACTTCTCCATCCTTGCTGGTAAAAATTTCCAGCGGGTCTCCCTCGCGGATCCGCATAGTCCGGCGGATCTCTTTCGGGATCACCACACGTCCGAGATCATCGATACGGCGCACAATGCCGGTTGCTTTCATTCTGCATTCTCCTCATCCTATTTATTGTTGCGTTTTTAGTGTAACCTTGCAATTTTGTTTTATACAGCTTTCATTTTTTGTGTAAAATTTTCCTTGCTTTTTATCGGTGGCTGTGCTATACTTTGTCTGTTGCGCGTTTTGCGCAAAATTGACGAATCTGCGTCTCTTTAGGCGTAACGATAGGAGATAGAACTATGGCAGCCATCTTTGCAACTTCGATTTTTGTCGTGATGTTTGCACTCATCATCATGGACAAGATCCCGCGTCATATCGTCACCCTCTGCTGCGGTCTTTTAACGCTCGTGGTGGTGTTCGGTCTCATCATGCGCGACGGCAGCGCTGTGTGGGAGACGCTGAATCTCAAGGCGTTTGTCAGCCCCAGCTTCTGGTATGCCGCCGGTGAGGGCGGCGAATCCGGCGGTATCAACTGGGAGACCATCACCTTTATCGCCGGCATGATGGTCATGGTGGAAGGTATGGCTCGCGTGGGCTTCTTCCGCTGGCTGTGTATGCAGATTGCGAAGCTCGTCAAATGCAAGACCACGGCGGTGTTCGTCACCTTTATGATCATGTCCGCCGTGCTGTCCATGTTCATCGACAGTATCACCGTTATCCTCTTCTTGGCGGCGGTGACGATCGAGCTCGGTACGCTGCTTAAATTCAACCCCGTTCCCATGATCTTGGCGGAAATCTTCTGCGCCAACCTCGGCGGCTCGGCGACCATGTGCGGTGACCCCCCGAACATCATCATCGGCACGGCGCTCGGCTACACGTTCGGCGAATTCTTAACGAACACCGGTGTCATCGCCGGCATCTGCCTTGTGTTCGTGGTGTTCTATTTCCTGGTTGTCTTCAAAAAAGACCTCAAATCCGCGGAGCACGTGGATGCCTCGGCGCTTCCGAACCCGAGCGAGGCCATCACCGATAAAACCGGCTTTATCATCTCCACCTGCATCTTCCTGCTCGCCGTGGTGCTGCTCATCACCCACGCCCAGACCCACTTGACCGTGTCTACCATCGGTGTGGGCATTGCGCTCATCACGCTGTTGACCGCTCCGAAGCACATCGGCGAAATGCTCAAGAAAGTGGACTACAAAACGCTCCTCTTCTTCGTCGGCTTGTTTATCGTTGTCAACGGTTTGGAAGTGACCGGCGTTTTGGAAATGATCGCCAACTTCATCAAAAACATCAGCGGCGGCAACCTGTTCGTCATGGTGGGCATCATCCTGTGGATCTCCGCGATCGCGAGCGCGTTTGTTGACAACATCCCGTTCGCCGCGACCATGGTGCCGATCATCCAATCGCTCGCGCCGGAAGCCTCGCTTCTGCAAACGCTCGCGTGGGGCCTTTCCATCGGTACCGACATCGGTGGCTCGGCGACCCCGATCGGCGCTTCCGCCAACGTGGTGGGCATTTCGGTCGCCAACAAAAACGGCTACAAGATCGGCTGGGGCAAATATTGCGCGAAGCTCGCTCCCGCGACCGTGCTGGTGCTTGCGATCTCCACGCTGTTCATCTTCCTGCGCTATAAAACGCAGCTGGGTGGCTGATTGAAATGTAAAAACCCGCTTGTTTACGCAAACAAGCGGGTTTTTTTGTTGCTTTTTTTCCGCAGGTATGCTACACTAATTATATATATGATTTTTTGAGGGAAGGAGGGACGCTTGTGCGTTTCGAGGGACTGAACCAATCGCAAATCGCCATTATCGAAAGCGAGCTCGCCAATGCGGGCAGCGCCATCAACACCATTTCGCTGAAACTGCATCTGCCCACCGTCGCGGCCGCGGAGTTGAAAGCCGCCGCCGACACCGTGATCGCGAGTGCCGATGCGTTTCGCGGGCGGTTGTCTCTTTCGGCGGAAGAAGCGCGCTTTTCGATTTCGGAGCTGCCCGCCGACCCCGCTTCGCTTGAACAGCCGACGGCGCTCGACACCGTAAACGATTTGGTGCTGCTCGGCGACGCCGTACCTATGGACCTTGACGGTGCGCTGTATACCGCCACCGTGTTCCCTCTTGTCGAGGGCGGCAGTTTTCTGTATATGCGCTTTCATCACGTGATGATCGACGGCTACGGTATGAGCATCGTCGCCCAGCGGGTGCTGGATGCGCTTGCGGGCAAACCTATTCCCGCCTCCCGTTTTGTAGCGGAAGAAGAGCCCGCTCGAGACGACGATCTCCCCTATTGGCGCGAGGTGTTTGCCGGAAAAGAGCCGATGGAGCCCGTGTTCCGCAACACCCCCGCCGACACCGACGTGAACGTCCAAAACCACCCGCTCTCCGCCGAGACGATGCAGGCGCTCTCTGATTATGCCGCCTCGATCGGCGTGTCCGTGCCGTACGTGACGGCGGCGGCGATGCTTTTGTATCTCTCCCGCGCGGCAGGCGGCAGCAACGACGCCACCACCCTGCTTATGCCCCGCTTAAACCGCAACGCGGACACGATCGACACGATCGGGTGCTTTACGCTTCTCGTGCCGCTGCTCGTCAGCGTAGACGAGTCCGAGCCGTTCGCCGCCTTGTGCCGTCGGGCACAGGAAGCGGGCCGCACCGCCTCCGCACACAAAGGGTGCGGCTTCCGTCAGATTTTGGCCGCCGCCCGCGAGCAAATGGGCGCTTCCGGAACGCTTTCGGAATACGTGCTCAACTACTACAAATACGAATACACCTCCGCCCTGCCGTTTTCGCTGGATTTCAGCGTGGCGGGCGCGATTTCCAACCACGTGACCGTTACGCTGTTTGAAAACGGCAGCGAGCGCAACTGCCGCCTCGATTACCGCGCGGGCGCGTATACCGAGCCCCGCGTTACGGCGTTTTTCGACGGACTTCGTGCGATGCTTGCCGCCGCGGTAACGCATCCGCAGGCGCTTTGCGCCGACTTGCCGCATTTGGGGCAGGCGGAAACGAAAGCGCTTGACGGAGTCGTCGGCAAAACGATCGAAATTTCCGACACCGCCACCATTCCGTCGCTTCTGCGCGCGCAGGCGCAAAAAACGCCGAACGCCCCCGCGCTGTATGCGGGCGAGCACGCTTATACGTTCAAAGAGCTGGACGAGCTCACCGACCGTATCGCAAAAAACCTCGTTGACCGCGGGATACACGTCGGCGACAAGGTTCTGTTTATGCTCCGTCGCGACTACACGCTCATCCCCACGCTGTTCGGTATCTCCAAAGCGGGCGCGGCGTTTATTCCCGTTGACCCCGCCTACCCCGCCGACCGTATCCGCTACATCCTCGAAAACAGCGAGGCGGCGGCGCTCATCTCCTCGAAAGAAGCGGGCGACGCGGCAGAGGGCATGGACTATATCGACGTTGCCGATTTAATAAACGACGAGCCGCAGGCCGCTGTGTTGCCGGACGTTAAACAAGACGCGGTGGCGTATATGATTTACACCTCCGGCACGACCGGCCGCCCGAAGGGCGTCATTCTCACCCACAAGGGCATCGCCAACATCACCCACCCCGACAACAACCCGTTTAACCGCTTTATCGTGCCGAATTGCCGCGGCCTCGTCGCGATCGGCTCGATTTGCTTCGATATTTCTCTGTTCGAGATTTTCGTGCCGCTGTTCAACGGCAAATTCGTCGAGCTCGGCACCGAAAGTGCCATGTTCGACGCGACGGTGCTCGCCGAAACGATCGCCGCCCACCAAGCGGATATGCTCCACTGCACCCCGTCGCGCGTGGCGTCTTACCTGGAAAACGAGACGTTCAAAAACGCGCTGAAAAACGTCAAGGCGATGCTGATGGCGGGCGAGGTGCTTCCCGGCAAGCTCGTCAAGCTGCTTTCCGACATCTACGGTATCTCTGCCTTTAACGGCTATGGCCCGACCGAAACGACCATCGGCGCGACCATCACCGAGGCGGGCGACACCAAAACCATCGGCAAGCCGATTGCCAACTCCGGCGTGCTGGTGCTCGGCAAAAACGGCCGGCGCCTGCCCTACGGCGCGATCGGTGAGATCTGCGTTTTCGGCAACGGCGTCGGCGTCGGCTACCAAAACCTGCCGGAGCAGACCGCCGAGCGGTTCGTCACCGTTTGCGGCAAGCGCGTTTACCGCACCGGCGACCTCGGCTGCCTGACCGAAAACGGCGAGCTGCTCTATAAGGGCCGCAACGACAGCCAGATAAAGCTCCGCGGTCTGCGTATCGAGCTGTCCGAGATCGACAGCCTGCTGTCCGCCTATCCCGGTATCGAGCAAAGCGCGGTCATCGTGCGCGAGATCGACAAAACCGAGCATTTGGCGGCGTTTTATACCGAACATAAAAACCGCGAGCCGGTGGACGAAGCCCTGCTCAAAGCGCATTTGGAGGAACGCCTCACCCGCTATATGGTGCCGGACATTTTCGTAAAATTAGACAAAATGCCCCAAACCGTCGGCGGCAAATTAGACCTCAAAGCGCTGAAAGACATTCCCGTCGAGTGCAAAACCGTCTTCCGCGAGCCGACCACCAAAAACGAGCTGGCGATCTGCAACGCTTTCTGCGACATTCTCGGCAAGGAGCAGGTCGGCCTCGATGACAGCTTCTTTGAGATCGGTGGCGATTCGCTGAAAGCCGCCGCGCTGATGGTGAAGATCGAGGAAAACCTCGAGCTGCAGCCCGGCGTGCTCGAATTCAGCGATATTTACAAGTATTACACCCCGGCGCTTTTAGCGGAAATGCTCAAAGACGAAAAAACGCACGAGGCACAAAACTACAATCTCAAGACGCTCGATTACACCGGTATCGACGCGTATCTCGCCGCCCACGTCGGGTTTGACAAGAAAAACGTCCGCCCGCTCGGCACGGTGCTTCTCACCGGCGCGACCGGCTATCTCGGCATCCACCTTCTGACCGAGCTGCTTCGCCGCCCCGACATTTGCGACCGCGTCATTTGCCTTGCGCGCCCGTCCAAACGGCTGGACGTGGAGCGCCGCATCGCCGCCCAGATGTTCTATTTTGAGGCGGTCAGCGTCAAGCCTTATTATGAGAGTGGGCGCTGTGTCGTTTTGGAGGGCGACATCCAAAACGAGGGATTGTTCAAAGAGAAAAACGACCTCAAGATCGACACGGTTTTGAACGCCGCCGCCAACGTCTCCCACTTCGCCTACGGCGACGTGCTGGAGGAGGTCAATATCGGCGGTGTGCGCCACGTTATCGACTTCGCCAAAGAGCAGGGCGCAACGCTGTGCCACGTCTCCACCATCAGCGTCGGCGGGCTGACCGATAACCCGCTCGACACGCGCGTGGTCTCCGAAAAAGAGCTTTTTGTCGATCAGCTGATTTTTAACCAATATATCTACACAAAATATATGGCGGAGTATTATCTCCTGCGCGCCGCGGTGGACGACGGCCTGCCCGTCAAGATCTTCCGCGTGGGCAACCTGCAAGGGCGCCGCTCGGACGGCGAGTTCCAGATGAACAAAAAGTCCAACGCGTTCACCCGTCAGCTTCTCTCGTACTTAAAAATCGGCGCGGTGCCGCGCTCGGTCTATGAGGCGCAGGTCAACTTCTCGCCCATCGACGAGACCGCCCGCAACATCGTCTCTCTTTGCACCGCGGGCGACGACACCTGCGTGTTCCACGTTTCGCCGAAGACCGGCGCGGAATTCGAAAAGATTTTCGACGCCTTTGCGAAAAACGGCCATCCCGTGGACGTTTTGGACGACGAGGCATTCGAGGAGCTGCTCACCCGCCTGCGCTCCGACAAAGAGCAGTATTTTAAAATCGAAGGTCTTTTGACCGAACGCCCCGACACCCGTTACGTGGACATTCCCATCGACGTGGACTATACGCTCGAGACGCTGAAAACGCTCGGCGGCGGCTGGCTCCCCGTTACGGAAGACTATCTCACCTTATATTCCACCGCCATCTCGGATTTGATGGAGTGGATGTAATTTTATCGACAAAGGAGTAATGAGTTATGCGCGCCTCTTTGGATGTTACCGCTTTGTGGACACTTGCGGTCTTTTTTGCCTCGGTGTTCGCCGCTACGCTCGCCTCGGTCACGCTCAAACGGAAATACGCCCACATCATCACGGTCAGCGGCTGGATCTGCACCGCGGTGCTCGGCTATATCCTCGCGTTCGTGGCGTACAGTATCAACATCACGAACGATTTGGTCGGTATTCTCGGCCTGTCGGCGCTCGTGTGCGCGGCGGTACACGTGCTGTACGATAACAGCACGTCCACGAAGCTGTTTGTTTCGTCGTCCGCCTGCCTCATCGCCAACGTCTGCACCTTTATGTTCTGCGGCACGACCGACGGGATCCTCGCCCCCAAGCTGGGGCTCATCGGCGAAGCCGGCCCGTATAACACGCAGAACATCCTTTTCTTCATCGGCATCAAGCTCGTGGTGTATGCGATTTTGTTCGGTCTGTATCTCCGCTTTATGCGCCACTCGTTCATCAACATCTACACCGCGCTGGACGAAAAGCTGGGCCGCTTTTTGGCGATGCCGCTGCAGGCGATCGTTGCGTTTTATATCATCAACTTCGTAACGAACAAATTGGGGATCATGCCCGGCTCCGGCTTCTTCTTCTGGCTGTACTCCATGATCTGCCTGACCTTTATCGTGGAATATATCCTCCTCTTCAACTCCGTTTTGTGGACGTCCCGGGCGCTGAAGACCTCCGCCGAGCTGGACGTGGCGCGCAACATCCAATCCTCGTCGCTGCCCCACGATTTCTCGGCGTTCCCCGAGCTTCCCTCCGTGGACATCTTCGCCAGCATGAGCACCGCCAAAGAGGTCGGCGGCGACTTTTACGACTTCTTTAAAATCGGCAACGATACGCTGTGCGTCGTTATTGCGGACGTGTCCGGCAAGGGCGTTCCCGCCGCCATGTTTATGATGCGCGCCAAAACGCTCATCCGCAGCTATGCCGAGACCGGTCAGCCGATCGAGGAGATCATCAAGAGCGCCAACCGCAGCCTGTGCGACGGCAACGACGCCGGTATGTTCGTGACGCTGTGGGCGGCGACCATCAACGTCAACACCGGCGAGATGGCGTACGTCAACGGCGGCCACAACCCGCCGCTGCTCCGCCGCAAGGACGGCTCCTTCGAATACCTCAAGATGAAAGTCAACTTCGTTCTCGGCAGCTTTGACGACGTTCCCTACACCCGCCAGGAGCTGACCCTCGAGCATGGCGACGAGCTGTATCTGTATACCGACGGCGTCACCGAGGCGATGGACGTGGACGGGCAGCTCTACGGCGAGGAACGCCTGCACACCGTTTTGAACAAGGAAAGCTACGCGAACTCGAACGCGCTGTGTGCGGCCGTGAAAGAGGACGTGGAGAAGTTCACCATTAAAGCCGAGCCGTCGGACGATATGACGATGCTCTCGGTCATGTTTCGATAAGGGGGCGAAAAGATGAAAGAAATTACCGTACAAGCCACGATCGAAAACATCGAGCCGGTCACCGATTTTGTCAACGAACAGCTCGACGCCATCGGCTGCCCTATGAAAGCCAAAATGCAGATCGACGTCGCGATCGACGAATTGTTCAGCAACATCGCCCACTACGCCTATCACCCGGAAACGGGCCAGGCCGTCGTTAAGGTGGACGAGGAGGCCGATCCGCCCGCCGTGTGTATCACCTTTGTGGACAACGGCGTCCCCTACGATCCGCTCGCCAAAGAGGATCCCGACATCACGCTGTCGGCGGATGAACGCCAAATCGGCGGCCTCGGCATCTATATGGTCAAAAAGACGATGGACGAGATCACCTACGAATACAAAGACGGCCAAAACATCCTGACCATCAAAAAACAACTGTAACAAAAAACCGCCTTGCTTGCGCAAGGCGGTTTTTCGGGCTTAAAGCGTCGTTTGATACTTTTCAAGACAAAAGTCGCATTCGTGATTTTTGGGGTCTTTTTCACATTCGTCTAAATTTCTTCTAAAATCCGCTTTTACTTTCGTCTCATCTTTTAAATCCGTATTTTTCAGGGAAAACAGTCTGTCCTTCAAAGTAACCACTGTTCTTCTTGCCTGGAGCCGGCGGGATTTCCGTCGGTTCTTTTTTTATTTGTCAAGCCTGATCACGTCGGTGCCGACCATCGGGCGAAGCACCTCGGGAACAGTAATGCTGCCGTCGGCGTTTTGGTACTGCTCGACAAGCGCCGGGAACACGCGGCTGGTCGCAAGACCGGAAGCGTTCAGCGTGTGAGCGAAGTGGAGTTTGCCATCCTCGCCGCGATATTTGATATTGCCGCGACGGGCTTGATAGTCACGCGCATTCGACGCGGAACTGA
Source organism: Acutalibacteraceae bacterium (assembly GCA_045643425.1). GTDB lineage: Bacteria > Bacillota > Clostridia > Oscillospirales > Acutalibacteraceae > RGIG426. The sequence continues at coordinate 334 of JAZUKW010000060.1, read as the reverse complement.
CCTCTTTATAGATGCCCATACTCGGAATCCAAATCTCAATATCGCAGGTGCGCGCCATGGAATAGGAGCAGTCGCCGGCGGCGAGTTTCGACAGTTGATAGTGGAGCCCCAGTTTTTGCACCAGCCGTTCGGCTTTGCCGACGAGTTCCTCAAAAGCGGCATCCGAGCCCTCGGCGGTGGTGTATTGCACCATTTCCACTTTGTTGAACTGGTGACCGCGAATCATACCGCGCTCTTCCGAGCGATAACTGCCCGCCTCGCGGCGATAGCACGGCGTGTAGGCGATATATTTCTTCGGCAGTTCGTCGAGCGTCAACACCTCGTCGCGATGGAG
>JAZUKW010000059.1:0-8400 GCA_045643425.1 Acutalibacteraceae bacterium | reverse complement strand
TTTTTATCTTTCCATAGTATAGCAAAACCCGCGCGGTAATGCAAGGTTGACTTTTCGGCCAAACAATGCTACAATAAATCGAATTGGATTAGGAGGGATTTTTTTGGAAAATCAGGAAATCAAAAAGGGCAAGGCAATTGCTCTGCTTCCCATACTCGTGTTCGTGGTGTTGTATCTCGGGCTTGGTATTTTGTTTGAGTACGTGCTGAAGATCGAAATGGGATTTTACAGCATTCCCATCGTGGTCGTCTTTCTGATCGCGTTGACGGTGGCGTGCTTCCAAAATCGCGCGCTCAAATTCGACGAGAAGCTTGACGTGATGGCGAAGGGCGTCGGGGACAAGAACATTTTTACGATGCTTTTAATCTTCCTCGCGGCCGGCGTGTTCGTCGGCGTTGTCGGCCGTTCGAGCGCCGAGAGCGTCGCCTACTTTATGCTGTCGATCATCCCGCCGCGGTTTGCGGTGGCGGTGCTGTTCGTGGTGGCGTGCTTTGTGTCCACCGCGATGGGTACGTCGGTCGGTACGATCACGCTGATCACTCCGATCGCGGTGCCGGTGGCGCTCGCGTCCGGATTCAGCCTGCCGCTGTGCGTCGGCTCGGTTATCGGCGGCGCGATGTTCGGCGATAACCTCTCGTTTATCTCGGATACCACCATTGCCGCGTGTAACGGTCAGGGCGTTTCGATGAAAACGAAGTTCCAAAAGAACTTCTTTATCGCGTTTCCCGCTGCGGTGGCGACGCTCGCGCTGATCGTCGTGCTGTCGCTGAACGCGGATGCGCCGACGGCGGTCAACAAGGGCTATGACCTCGTGCAGATCATTCCCTACGTGCTCGTTTTGCTCGGTGGCATTGTCGGCATCAACGTGTTTTTGGTGCTGCTTATCGGTATCGTGTCCGGCGCGGTGATCATGCTCGCGACCGGCGCCACGGCGTATACCGATTTGCTGGCGAATATGGGAACCGGTGCCGCCGGTATGTTCGAGACCGCGATGGTGGCGGTGCTTGTCGCCGCGATCTGCGCCCTTATCCGCGAATACGGCGGATTTGACGCGCTGCTCTATTTCATCCGCAAGGTGTTCAAGGGCAAACGCGGCGGTCAGTTCGGTATGGGTCTGCTCGTCGGTCTGCTCGATATCGCGACCGCCAACAACACGGTGGCGATCGTGGTCGCCAACCCGATCGCAAAAGAGATGTCCGAGACCTACGACATCTCGCCGCGCAAGACGGCGTCGCTGCTCGACACGTTCTCCTGCATCGTGCAGGGTGTGCTGCCCTACGGCGCGCAGATGCTCGTCGCGCTTTCCGCGGTGACGACGCTCGGGCAAACGGTGTCGGCGTTCGACATCATTCCGTTCCTCTTCTACCCGATGTTCCTGCTTGCCAGCTCGGTGGTGTCCATTTTGTTCGTGCCGACGAGAAAAGAGAAATAAGAAAGTTTGTAAAACCGCTCACCCGATTTTCGGGTGGGCGGTTTTTGGTTTTTCACCCGAAAAAATTCCTCCTAAAAAATTGCAAAAACCCCTTGCAATTCCAAGAGATGTGTGGTATAGTGTATTTCGTTGCAGAACACAAGTCCGCCACACGCGGACAACTCGAAAGAGGTGTCGCTATGAGCGAGAAACAAGCGACGTGGGTGCTTGCCGATGCGCGGGCGCTGCCGGAGGTTTTCTTAAAAGTGCTGAAAGCCAAAGAATTGTTGGCTTCGGGCGAAGCGGATTCGGCGGCGGAGGCGGCGCGGCGTGCCGGGATCTCCCGCAGCGCGTTTTACAAATACAAGGACGTGGTTTTCCCGTATAACGAGGAGGCCGAGGGACGTCTTTTGACGCTGCATTTTTTGTTGCAGGACCGTCCGGGCGTGTTGTCGTCGCTGCTTTCGGCGTTTGCCGAGGCGGGCGCGAACATTTTGACCGTCAACCAGAACATCCCCGACAGCGGCACGGCGAGCGTGTCCGTTTCGGCGCGTGTGGATCGGTTGGAAATGACGATGGATTTATTTTTGCAAACTCTGTCCGCGCTGAAGGGCGTTCTCAAGATCACGTCGGCGGCGGCCGGACAAAATATTACGAAAGACAAACCGCGAAAGTGAGGAATATATTGTGATAGGAATTGGCATTATGGGCTACGGAACGGTGGGTTCCGGTGTGGCGGAGGTTCTTCATAAGAACGCCGCGAGCATTGCGCGCAAAGCGGGAGACGAGCTGAAGGTGCTTCGCATTCTCGACCTGCGCGATTTCCCGGGCGATCCGTTCGAGGCGTGCCTGACCAAAGAGTTCAACGACATTTTGACCGACGACCGTATTCAGATCGTGGTCGAGACGATGGGCGGTCTGCGCCCGGCGTATGATTTCGTCAAATCCTGCCTTGAGGCGGGCAAAAGCGTCGTGACCTCCAACAAAGAGCTGGTGGCGGCGAAGGGCGACGAGCTCTTAAAGCTGGCGAAAGACAAAAACCTCAATTTTATGTTCGAGGCGAGCGTGGGCGGCGGTATTCCGATTTTGCGCCCGATCAACGAGTGCCTCGCGGCGAACGAGGTGTCCGAGATCGCCGGTATCCTTAACGGCACGACCAACTTTATGCTGACGCAGATGATCGAGCAGCACATGGATTTCGATGCGGCGCTGGCGCTGGCGCAAGAGCGCGGCTATGCCGAGCGGGATCCCTCGGCGGATATTGACGGCCACGATGCCTGCCGCAAGATTTGCATTTTGGCGTCGCTTGCGTTCGGCAAGCACGTCTATCCCGACGCGGTGTATACCGAGGGTCTTCGAAAAATCACGCTCGAGGACGTTGCGGCGGCGGGTGCTGCCGGCGGCGTAATCAAGCTGATCGGCCACGTGAAAAAAGTGGCGGACGACAAGGTACAGGTTCTGGTCGCGCCGATGGTGCTGCCGAAAACCAGCCTGCTGTCCGACGTGAACGGCGTGTTCAACGGCATTCTCGTGCGCGGAGACGCGATCGGCGACGTGGTGTTCTACGGCCAGGGCGCGGGCAAGCTGCCCACCGCTTCCGCTGTGGTCGGCGACGTGATCGACGAGGCGAAACACATCGGCAACCGCAAGAGCCTGTTCTGGGACGGCGCGGTGGACGGCTACGTGCTTCCCGCCGACGTTGCCGAAATGGCGTATCTTGTGCGTCTTTCCTGCGACGACCGTCAGACCGCGTGGGCAGAGGTGCTGTCTGCGTTCGGCGACGTAAAAGCGGTGTCCCGTCCGGATGCCGCCGACAACGAGCTGGCGTTTATCACGAACGTGATGAGCGAGAAAGCGCTTAACGAAAAAGTTTCTGCTTTACGCGGTGCGACGCTTATCAGTCGTATCCGTATGGCGGCTTTGTAATCTATTGGAGGCGATACCATGTTGATCGTACAAAAATTCGGCGGCAGCTCCGTGGCGGACGCCGACCGCGTGCGTAACGTCGCGCGGGTCATCACGGACAAGTACAACGAGGGCAACGATATGGTGGTCGTTGTGTCGGCGCAAGGCGATACGACCGACGATCTTATCGAAAAAGCCAAAGAGATCAACCCGAAAGCCAGCAAGCGCGAGATGGATATGCTCCTCTCCGCGGGCGAGCAGATCTCGATCTCGCTTCTCGCGATGGCGATCGAGGAAATGGGCTACCCGGTCATCTCCCTGCTCGGTTGGCAGGCGGGCTTCTCGACCGACAGCCAGCATTCCTTTGCCCGCATCAAAAAAGTCGATCCCGAGCGTATCCGCGCGGAGCTGGATAAGAAAAAAATCGTGATTGTGGCGGGCTTCCAAGGGCTTAACCGCTTTGGCGATATTACCACCCTCGGTCGCGGCGGCTCGGATACGAGCGCGGTGGGGATTGCTGCGTCCATGGGCGCGGATTTGTGCCAGATTTACACCGACGTGGAGGGCGTGTTTACCGCCGACCCGCGGAAGGTCGAGGGCGCGCGCAAGTTAGACGAAATCACCTACGACGAGATGCTGGAGCTTGCGACGCTGGGCGCGCAGGTGCTCAACAACCGTTCGGTGGAAATGGCGAAAAAATATAACGTCGAGCTGGAAGTGCTTTCCAGCTTCTCCCGTAAACCGGGAACGATCGTGAAGGAGGCAACGAAAATGGAAAAAATGTTGGTGAAAGGCGTGGCGTGTGACAAACACGTGGCGCGTGTGTCGGTGGTCGGTGTGCCGGATGAGCCGGGCGTGGCGTTCAAGCTGTTCTCGCTCGTGGCGAAAGCGCACATCAACGTGGATATTATTTTGCAGTCCGTCGGTCGCGACGGCACCAAAGACATCACCTTTACCGTGCCGGATTCCGACGGCGAAGCCGCGTGCGAGGCGGTGCGCCCGTATTGCGAAAACGTCGGCGCGCAGAGCGTGACGTTCGACGACTCGGTGGCGAAGCTGTCTATCGTCGGCGCCGGTATGGAGACCCACGACGGCGTTGCCTCCAAAATGTTCGAGGCGCTGTTTGATGCGGGTGTCAACATCAGCATGATTTCCACGAGCGAAATCAAAATCTCCGTCCTCATCGACGAGAAAGACAGCGACCGCGCCGTGAGTGCTGTGCACGCGAAATTTTTTGATAATTGAGTGAAATAACAAATGACCGCTTCCGAATGGAAGCGGTCATTTTTCTTTTAGCCCTAAAATATAGTCGGTGGAAACGCCGTAGAATTTCGAGAGTTTAATGAGTACGTCGGTGGGGACATCTCGCTGACCGAGTTCATAGTTACTGTATACTTGCTGTGAGCAGTTGAGCACGGTAGCCAGCTCGCGCTGGGTGAGGTCGCGATCTTCCCGCAGATCACGGATGCGTTGATACATCCAATTCCCCCTTTTCTGCTAACAGTATAGCCTACTGCAAAATGCAGTATTGACATTTACCGCAAATTGCAGTAAAATAAAAGCATACCAAATTTTAGGAGGAATGAAAAATGAAAAGAAACATTGAAATTGTTGCGGCGTTGTTATGTGCATTGACGATAATCGCTTCGCTTGTTTGGGCAATTTCATTTTTTGTTGAAGCCAATAATTTGCACGACCAACACAATCGGTCGGGGTATGCTTTCAGTGAATATGGCTCCATATACGATAATTCAGTTACATATGATTCGTCGAATGAATTGTCGCTTATTTTTTTAGGTATTGGTGTGTTGGTTGGTGGAGCATTTGGGGCGTGGTGTGTTTATGTGTTGGTGTCGGGGTTTGCCGCAATAGTGGGGTCGCTTGCATTTATCGAAGAGAAGATGCGAAATTCAGATAGGGAAATTCTCGATGTGGCAGTCGACCAAACCCCGCAGGAAAAATGTGATGTTGTGCGCGATGTTGTGTATACGTGCAAAGGTTGTGGGCAAGAAAAATTGTGCAAGGAACTTCGTGTTACCAATGAAAACGGGCAAACAAGATACGTTCATTATTGTGATGAGTGCTTAAAGAACAATTAACGATAAAAATCCCCGGCGGATGTTCCGTCGGGGATTTTTTGTGCCCACCTTGGATGATGTTGTAGGGCAGGGCCTTGGTCCTGCCGCCGTTGGTCGGTGTGACAAACAAGAACGGCAAGAGCAAGCCCTTGCCCTACAAAACCGCCGCGGGTGGGTGCAAAATTCACAAAGGGACGTCGGGGGCGCCGTCCCCTACAAAACCGCCGCGGGTGGGTGCGGAATTTCGCAAAGGGACGTCGGGGCGCCGTCCCCTACAACGCCGCCGCGGGTGGGTGCGAAATTTCACAAAGGGACGTCGGGGGCGCCGTCCCCTACGTGTACGACGGGGGTTATTAAAAAACCGCCAAAAATTGCTTGCTTTTTCGCGGCGGGTGTGGCATAATGAGGGCGAAATACGAAGAACGAGGCGAGGTAGCGGGACTATCTCGCCCTAAACGCATTTTTGGAAAACGAGAAAGGCGGCAAAAACGATGATCTTTAAGAAAAGCGGCGGGCCGGTGGATTTTTTGGTGGTCGGGCTCGGCAATCCCGGAAAACAATATGAAAATACCCGCCACAACGCGGGATTCCGCGCGCTGAATACGCTTGCGGTCGATCTCGGCGTTGACGTGAAGCGGTCGCGGTTTTCCGCGCTGTGCGGCGAGGGAAAAATCGGTGACAAGCGGGTGCTGTTTATGCTGCCGCAGACGTATATGAACAAGTCCGGCGAGGCGGTCGCGGCGGCGATGAAGTTCTATAAATTGGAGCCGTCGCAGCTGCTCGTGTTTTCGGATGACGTGTCGCTTTCGCTCGGTACGGTGCGGGTGCGCCGCAAGGGGAGCGACGGCGGCCAAAAGGGGCTGCGCAGTATTATCACGTATCTCGGCACGGAGGAATTCGCCCGTGTGAAATTGGGCGTGGGCGAAAAGCCGCACCCGCAAATGGAGCTTGCCGACTGGGTGCTGTCGCGGTTTACGAAAGCGGAGGGCGAGACGATGGACGAAGCCGCCAAAACCGCCGCGGATGCCGCGAAGCTCATTGTGGCGGGCAACATCGACGAAGCGATGAACCGCTTTTCCAAGTAAGAGTAGGAGTAGAGTATGGAGATCCTGTTGCGCGGTCTTGCCGCGTCACCCTCGTTTCAGACGCTGAAAACAGCGGCGAAAGAGGAAAAACTGCCGGCGTACGTTACCGGCGTGGGACAAATTCATAAAGCGATGCTGACGGCGGCGCTCGGGCACACGCTGCACAAAACGGTGCTGGTGCTGACTGCCGACGAGGCGGAGGCGACCCGCTTGTGCGAGGATCTGCGGGCGCTTGGGCGGCGCGCGATGCTGTATCCCGAGCGGGAGATCTCGCTGCGGGACGTGGCGTTCGGCTCGCACGAATACGAGCAGCAGCGATTGGGCGTGTTGGCGGCGTTACAGCGCGGCGCGTGCGATACGGTGTGTGCCACCGTGACGGCGGCTTGCCAGCTGACGCTACCGCCCGAAACGCTGTCTTCGCATACGCTGACCATCAAGGATAACGCGCCGCTGCCGGTCAGCGACCTTGCCAAAACGCTGACGGAGGCGGGCTACGAGCGGTGTGACCAAATCGAGGGTGCCGGTCAATTTGCGGTGCGCGGCGGTATTATCGACGTGTTTCCCGCCGGCGGCAAGGTGCCGGTGCGTATCGAGCTGTGGGGAGACACGGTGGATACGCTGTCGGCGTTCGATCTGCTGACACAGCGCCGCACCGACCCGCTCAAATCGGTGCTGATCCCGCCCGCAGTCGAGCGGGTGGCGGATGACCTGACGGCGGTGGCCGATCGGGTGGCGGCGCTTGCGGACAGCCTGCCGGCGCGCCAGGCGGCGTGTAAGGAAATGCTGCTGCGGGACGCGGACAAGATCGCGGACGGAATGCCGTTTAACGGGGACAAGTATCTCTCGCTGTTATACGAGCGGGCGGCGACGCTGTTCGAGTATATGACGGACGCGCTGTGCGTCTTGTCGGAGGAGCAGGATGCCCGCGCACGAGCGGGCGCGCTCTCGCTGCAATGGCAGACCGATCTGACGGATCTTTTGCAGGAGCAGCTGATCTGCAAAGAATTGGGTATGCCGCATATAGAGTATACGGAGGCTTTGGCGCAAATGGAGCGGCAGGGCCTTGTACTGATGAGCGCGTTTATCCATACCCAGCGCGAGATCGCCGTAAAAACGCTGGTGCCGATGACGGTGCGTCAGCTGCCCGCGTGGTCGGGCGAGCTGGCGGTGCTGAAAGAGGATTTAGAGGATCTGCGGCTCCGCCGCTTTAAAACGGTGGTGCTGGCCGGCGCGGTGGACAAGAACGTGACGCTGCTCGCGGAGGATCTCAACCGCGAGGGCGTGCCGGCAAGTCGCGTGATCGACGGCGACGGACTGTCCGAAAAACGCGTGGCGGTCGTGTCGGGCGGGTTGTCCGCCGGCGCGGAGTTCCCCGACGCGCAATTTGCGGTCATCACCCATGCGAAAGCGAGCGGCGAGCGTCGCTTGCAGCCGAAAGTGAAGCATCGCCGCGGCACGGAGATCCACAGCCTTTCCGATTTGCGACCGGGCGATTACGTGGTACACGTGGTCTACGGTATCGGACAGTTTATGGGGATCAAGCAGATGCGGGTGGAAGGCGTCGTCAAGGATTATTTGCAGGTGAATTACGCGAAAGGGGACAGCTTGATGGTCCCCGTGACGCAGCTCGATCTCGTGTCGAAATATATCGGCGCGTCGGAGGACGGGCCGGTCAAGCTGCATTCGATGGGCGGCAAGGAATGGAAAAACACCAAGGCGCGGGTAAAATCCGCGGTGAAGGATATTGCCAAGGAACTGATCGCGCTGTACGCCAAGCGAATGGAAACGCCCGGCTTTGCGTTCGATCCGGACGAGGAGTGGCAAGCTGATTTCGAGCGCCGCTTCGAGTATGAGGAGACGGAGGATCAGATCCGCTGTATCGACGAGATCAAGCGGGATATGGAGCGCCCGGTGCCGATGG
>JAZUKW010000058.1:0-7909 GCA_045643425.1 Acutalibacteraceae bacterium | reverse complement strand
GTGGTCGGTATGACCGGCGACGGCTTGAACGACGCCCCCGCCCTCAAAAAAGCAGACGTGGGCTTTGCGATGGGCAGCGGCACCGAGGTCGCCAAGGAAGCAGGCGACGTTGTCATCTTAAACGACGATTTTCGTTCGATTTCCAAGGCCATTCTCTACGGGCGTACCATTTTTATGAGCATCCGTAAATTCCTCGTTTTTCAGCTGACGATGAACCTTTGCGCCGTCGGCGTGTCGCTTTTAGGCCCTTTTATCGGGATCGACACGCCCGTCACCGTCATGCAGATGCTGTGGATCAACATTATTATGGACACTCTCGCGGGGCTCGCGTTTGCGGGCGAGCCGCCGGAAAAAGAAACGATGGGAAAGCCGCCGATGCCGCTTTCCGAGCCGATCATCACCCGCAAAATGTGCGGCCAGATCTTTTTCACCGGCAGCTATACCGTCGCGCTGTGCCTTCTCTTTTTAAAACTGCCGCTCACCGCCCGCTGGTTTACGCCGGACAGCGGCAGTCCTTTCCCCCTCACCGCCTTTTTCGCGCTGTTCGTTTTCAGCGGGATTTTCAACAGCTTGAGCGCTCGCACCGAGCGGTTGTGGCTGCCGGCACACCTTTCGGAGAACAAAGCGTTTTTGTGGGTGATGAGCGCGGTGTTTTTCGTGCAAATTGGGCTGATTTATCTCGGCGGGACGCTGTTCCGCACGTCCGGATTACCGCTAAACGAACTGATTTTGGTAATGGTGTTAGCCTTTACCGTCGTTCCTTTCGACCTGATTCGCAAGTGGTGGATCCGCCGAAAAACCGCATAAGAAGGCGCCCGGACGATGTCCGGGCGCTTTTTCGGTTATTTTCAGGCATCCGCCTTTTCGAGTGTAAGGGCATTTTCCTTGACGTCCACGCGAACGGTATCGCCCGACTTGAACGCGCCCTCCAGCATTTTTTCGGCCAGTGCGTCCTCCAATTCGGACTGAATCGCGCGGCGAAGCGGGCGCGCGCCGTACACGTCATCGAAGCCGGCTTTTGCGAGATGCGCCACCGCCCCGTCGGAAACGTCGAGGTGCAGCTCCAGCTCGCCCATCCGCTTGTCGAGCGTTTTGAGCATCCGACGGGCGATCTCCTCGATGTCCGCCGCGGTCAGGCGGTCGAACACGATCGTATCGTCCACGCGGTTCAAAAACTCGGGGCGGAAGGTCTTTTTCAGCTCGCCCATCACGTTTTCCTTCGTCCGCGCACGGGCGGCGGCGGTTTCCGTCTCCTCATCGCCCGCACCGAAGCCAAACGCGTGTTTTTCGGTAATAAGCCGCGCACCGACGTTGGAGGTGAGAATGATAATGGTGTTTTTGAAGTCCACCTTACGCCCTTGCGCATCGGTCAGCACGCCGTCCTCCAAGATCTGAAGCAGCATATTGAACACGTCGGGGTGCGCCTTTTCGATCTCGTCGAACAGCACCACCGTATACGGCTTGCGGCGGATCTTTTCGGTCAGCTGCCCACCCTCGTCATAGCCGACGTAGCCGGGAGGCGAGCCGACAAGACGCGATACGGTGTGTTTTTCCATATATTCGGACATATCGAGGCGGATCATGGCGTTTTCGTCACCGAACATCGCCTCGGCGAGCGCTTTACACAGCTCGGTCTTGCCGACGCCGGTCGGGCCGAGGAAAATAAACGAGCCGATCGGACGCTTCGGGTCTTTTAAGCCCACGCGGCCGCGGCGAATGGCCTTTGCCACCGCTTTCACCGCCGCGTCCTGCCCGACGATACGCTCGTGCAGGATCGACTCCATTTTCAGGAGCCGCTCGCTCTCCTCCTCGTTCAGCTGGCGCACGGGGATGCCCGTCCAGCCGGCCACGATCTCGGCAATATCCTCCGCCGTCACCTCGCCGGTGATCCCCGCGTTCTTGCTCTGCCACTCGCCCTTGAGCGAGGCAAGCTTCTCGGCCACGCTTTTTTCTTCGTCGCGCAAACGCGCCGCCCGCTCGAAGTCCTGTTCGTTGACCGCGGCGGCTTTTTCGTTCGCCAGCCGCTTTTGCTCCTCCTCGAGCGCTTTCAGCTCCGGAGGCGCGGTAAAGGCGCGTAACCGCACCCGCGACGCCGCCTCATCCATCAGGTCAATGGCTTTGTCCGGCAAAAAGCGGTCGGCAATATACCGCACCGACAGCTTAACGGCGGCTTTCAGCGCCTCGTCGGTGATTTTCACCTTATGGTGCGCCTCATAGCGGTCGCGCAGGCCGAACAAGATCTGCTCCGCCTCCTCCGGCGACGGCTCTCCCACCGTTACCGGCTGGAATCGGCGTTCGAGCGCCGCATCCTTTTCGATGTGCTTGCGGTATTCCTCGAGCGTCGTTGCGCCGATGATTTGCAGCTCGCCGCGCGCCAGCGACGGCTTTAAGATGTTCGCGGCATCCACCGCGCCCTCCGCGCCGCCCGCGCCGATGATCGTATGCAATTCGTCGATAAAGAGGATGATATTACCCGCCTTGACGACCTCGTCGATGGCGTTTTTGATACGCTCCTCAAAATCGCCGCGGTACTTCGTGCCCGCGACCATCCCGCTCATATCCAGCGTCACCACGCGCTTATCGACAAGCAGCTCCGGCACGGCACCGTCGTGGATCTTTTGCGCCAAGCCCTCGGCGATCGCGGTCTTGCCGACGCCCGGCTCACCGATCAGGCAGGGATTGTTTTTCGTACGGCGGGAAAGAATTTGGATCACCCGCTCGATTTCCTCGGCGCGCCCCACCACCGGGTCGAGCCGTCCCTCCTTGGCGTCCGCCGTCAGGTCGCGGCCAAACTGATCCAGCGTCGGCGTTTTGCCGTCGGTTTTGCTGCCGCCGGACTTTTTACCGCGCGGCGTGCCGGCCGCCGCCGGCATCGCCAGCGAGTCGATCGACTCCACCAGCTGCTTTATCACGTCGTCCTGACTGATCCCGAACTCGGAAAACAACCGCATCGCAAGGCTGCCCTCGTCGTTACACACCGCCATCAGCAAATGCTCGGTTCCCACGTAATCGCTGCCCGTGCGCGGCGCAAGGCGTATGGCGATCTGCATAGTCTCTTTCGCGCGGGGCGTAAAATCGCGGGGCGTCAAAATCGTCGGCGGCGCGGGCTTTTCCACGTTGCGCACCCGCGCCTCATAGGCTTCGGCCTCCAGACCGAGCGCCTCGAGAACCGTCGCGGCCACGCAGCCCTCCTCCCGCAAAAGTCCCAGCACGATATGCTCGGTGCCCACGTATCCGCGCCCCATATTTTGGGCGCTTTCCACCGCATTGTTCATCGCGCGGTTGGCTTTTTCCGTAAATCCTTTAAACACAAACATAACTCTCTCACAACCTTTCTCGGACTAACGCGGCGCGCGCCGCATCACGGGCGGCCGCCTCCATTTCCTCTCCCTGCGCCGTCATAAGCGTCGCCGGCTGAATATCGCATTGCAGCGCGGCGACCGTGTCCGCCGACGTCTCCAAAATTCCCGTAGAAACGCCGACCTTAACAAGCGACAGCAGACGCATACATTCCTCGTGGGTCAGCAGACGCGCGGTTTTCAAAACGCCCAGCGCCCGCCAAATACGATCCTCATACGACGGCTCACGGCAGACCCGCTCGCGGGCGCGCCGCTCCTCGCCGACGATCTGCATAACGACTCCGTGCAGATTGTCGATCGCCTCCTGCTCGGTGATCCCGAGCGTCACCTGGTTCGAGAGCTGATACATCGCGCCCTCGGCGCGGCTTCCCTCGCCGTACAGCCCGCGGATGGTCAGCCCCAGCTTCGACACCGTTCCCGCAAGCAGCGGGATCGTTTTGCTCTCGGTCAACGCCGGCAGATGCAGCATCACCGACGCACGCATCCCCGTGCCGAGATTCGTCGGGCATTGAGTCAAATACCCGAGCCGCTCGTCAAACGCAAAGGGCAGCTTGCGGCAAAGGCGCGATTCCATCGCCTCCGCCCGCGCAAAGCACCCCTCCAGATCCAATCCGGCGGCAAAGGTCTGCAGCCGCAGGTGGTCTTCTTCGTTCACCATCAGCGACAGGCCCTCGTCTCCGCTTAAAAACCGCGCCGCCGCATCCTCCCGCATCCCGAAAGCCGGGCTGACGAGATGCCGCTCGACGAACGACATCGCCTCACGCCGCGAAAGTGACGTCATATCCACGTATTGCAGCGTCTCCGGGTCGTCTTTCAGCGCTTCCATCACCTGCGTGAGCAGCTCTTGCTTTTTGTCGGCAGACAAGCGATCGGGAAAGGCAAATCCGCGCAAATTGCGCGCCAAACGCACACGGGTGCTGATGACCACGTCCCCTTCGGGGCCGCTTTTACGATACCAAGCATTCTCGTTCACGTCGCATCCTCCTCTCCGGTCTCCAGCGCGCGGATCTGGTCGCGCAGCGCCGCACACCGCTCGTATTCCTGCGCCACAATACACGCGTCAAGCTCCTCTTGCAGTGCCTTTTTCTGTTCCTCTTTCGTCGGCGGCGTCACCGTCTGTTTCTCCGACGTTTCCGCCGAAACGGGATCGGACGGCCGCTTACCCACGTGAGCCGCCTTGCCGTGGATGCGCTCGATCGTCGGCTTTAAGCGGTCGTAAAACGTGGTATAGCATTGGGGACAGCCCACCTTGCCGCTTTCGGCGATTTGGGCGAACGTCGAGCCGCACCCCTCGCACGCCACGGTCGATCGCAGCTCGCGGGCGCTCGGCTCGGAAAACAGATTGCCCCAAAACGTATTCATATCCATCGACAGCCCGCCGAACAGCGGCGAAAGCCCCTGCTCCTTGGCGCAGGCGGCGCACAGATGCGCCTCGGTCGTCTTTCCGTTGACCGTCCGTTTGATATGGGTGGTCGCGGGATGTTGTTTACATTGTTGACACAGCATTGTTCTCTCTCCTTTCAAATGCTGAGCGCCGTTAAAAGGCGTTTAAGCAGCGTGGCACGCAGACGGTCGCGCACTTCCGGCGGCACGTCGCGAAAGCTTTTATTCGACGTAGCGCAAAGCAGCAGACGCGCGTCCTTGACGGGCAAAATCTCCCGCTCGGCCAACCGCTCGACGAGCAGCTGCGCCTGGCCCTCCTCAAGGCTGTCTCCCAGCGCCGCCGTCAGCTGGACGAGCGGCGACACGCTCTCGGCGCGGCTGACCCGCGTAATGCGGATATAGCCGCCGCCACCGCGCCGGCTCTCGATGAGATAGCCCTGCGCCGGCGTAAACCGCGAGGACAGCACGTAGTTGATCTGGCTCGGCACACAGCCGATTTCGTCGGCAAGCAGGTTTCGCTGCAGCTCCGCCGAGCCGTCCGCTTCGTTGAGCCTTTCTTCAATATAGGCGGCAATGATGTCACTTATGCGCATAGTCGTTCCTTCTTTCGTTTTCGGCAAAGCGCGATTTTCGTCGCGTTTTGCCGCTTTGTTTTCTCGTTCTCCCGTAGTATACCTCAAAGGTCAAAGATAGTCAAAGTCAAATTTTGACCTTTGCAAAACAGTATTGTGCGGTATTCTTTTGTTTTCGTCGATTTTCTCGCGTTTTCTCACGATTTCGCATTTTTTAAAAGTTTGACCTTTCCCGAATTTTGCACCAACCTGCGGCGTGCGTAGGGCCCCCTTGTGTAAAGGGGGCTGGCAAAACCGTAGGTTTTGACTGAGGGATTGTCTGTCAGAAAAGCGCACGTTTCAAAGCCCCTCCGTCCCTGCGGGACACCTCCCCTTGCATCTTCAAGGGGAGGCATGAAGTTGGCACACGTTTTGTGCGTAAAAAAAAGAGAGGCTCGCGCCTCTCTTTTTTCCTATTTCGCTCTTACACCCGCTTCAGCACTTTCACGATCTCGCCGACGTACACGCGATGATAATCGGTGTCGCCGGGGTAGCAGTTTTTGATCGTGCCGTCGAGGAAGTTTTCCGGCTTAATATCGTCCGTATACATCTTGCGGCAAACAAGCACCAGCTCCGCCTCGTCAAAATACGGGGCCGGCGCATCGAACACGGGGGTCAGCCCCGCCTCTTTGATCTTGTCGCCGTCGCGGCCGGAGGTCGTGCCGCAAAGCTTCAGCTCGCGGCGATACCCGCTTCCGAAAAACGACAGCGAGTAGCAGTCTTTTTCCTCCATAAACCCGAACGTATAGCGCGACGGGCGCACGAACGCAAAGCTGACGTTCGCGTTCCACAAAACGCCGAGCCCGCCCCAGCTGGCGGTCATCGTGTTACACGCCTTGCGGTCGCCGGCGGTAATGAGCATCCACTCCGCGCCGATGCGGCGAAAGACGTTTTCGTTCAGTTCCTCGGGGGCGATCTCCACAAATTTGCTCATACAAAACACTCCTTACAGATGAAGCAGAATGCCGGCGATGTTGAAATAGACGAGCAGCGACAGCGCGTCAACGATCGTCGTAATAAACGGACTGGCCATGACCGCCGGGTCAAGGCCCACTTGTTTTGCCAAGATCGGCAAGGTACAGCCGACGATCTTCGCAAAAAACACGGTGACAACGAGGGTCACACATACGACCGCCGCCACCAGCGGCGTCACCAGCTCGTTTTGAAGAAGCAGGTTATCCACCAGCATCATTTTGGCAAAGTTGACCGCCGCCAAAGCCGTACCGCACAGCACCGCCACGCGGATCTCTTTCCAGATAACGGCGAAGGTGTCGCTCCACTCGATCTCACCGAGGGACAGACCGCGAATGATCGTGACCGACGCCTGACTGCCGGAGTTGCCGCCCGTATCCATCAGCATCGGGATAAACGCGGTAAGCACCACCGAGGCGGCCAGCTTTTCCTCGAATCCGCTGATGATCATTCCCGTAAACGTCGCGGAAATCATCAAAAAGAGCAGCCACGGAATGCGCTTGCGCCACGTCTCGAGCACGCCGGTACGCATATACGGTTTATCGGTCGGCAAGATAGCCGCCATCTTTTCGATATCCTCGGTGTTCTCTTTCTGCATAACGTCCATGGCGTCGTCGAACGTGATAATACCGACGAGGCGGTGTTCCTTATCGACGACCGGCAGGGCGAGCATATCGTATTTGGCAAACTGTTGCGCCACGACCTCTTTATCCTCGAGCGTATCGACAAAGATCACGTTGACATCCATAATATCGGTCAGCACCGCGTCCTTGTCGGCAAGCAGCAGATCCTTGACCGTAACGATACCGAGCAGCTTGCGGTCTTTTCCCATCACGTAGCAGGTGTAGATCGTTTCTTTATCCACACCGATTTTGCGGATGTGGTCGAACGCCTGCGCCACCGTCATGTGCTCTTTCAAATCCACGTACTCGGTGGTCATAAGGCTGCCGGCGCTGTCCGACGGATATTTTAAAATATCGTTGATGGTCTGACGCATCGCGGGATCGGTATACTTGAGAATGCGGCGCACGACGTTGGCGGGCATTTCTTCGATCATATCGACCGCGTCATCGACGTAGAGTTCGTCCATGACGGCGGAAATCTCGCTGCCGGAGAAGGCGCGGATAAGATCCTCCTGCACGTCGCCGTCGACCTCAACGAACGCCTCTGCCGCCAGCTCCTTCGGAAGCAGGCGGAAGAAAAGCAGCCGCTGTTCTTCTTTGTCCATATCCTCCATCAGCGCACCGATGTCGGCAGGCTCCATATCGAGGACCAAACTTCGCAGCATCGAAAAACGGCGCTCCGACAAGAGCGTTTCGACCTGCTCCAACATATTCATTTCTTCCATAGTCGGTCCTCCTTTTTCTCAGTAAAAAACAAAAATTCCCTTTACCGCTCAAACTGCGGCAAAGGGAAACCCCGAAAACTCCGCCGCCAAAAAGAGCGGCAAAGTCGCCACCGTTCGAGCTTTGGCTTCGCAGGGCGCGGCGGTTTTACGCCGTTGAAATTGCATTAAGATATGCCTTGCTTTCGACATATCCTGCTCACCATCGCATAGTGTCTCCACTATTTTGCGGCAGCAAT
>JAZUKW010000057.1:0-22259 GCA_045643425.1 Acutalibacteraceae bacterium | reverse complement strand
TGTGGAGCGTGACGCGGATCCCAATAGAACGGGTGGCACGGACATGACCACCGGTCGTTCTTCCGTTACGTGGTATATCGACGGTGTCATGGTCAACACCTACGATATGAACGACGTTGACAAGTTTGATGACAAAGGGGCCTTGATCAGCCAGGGCAAATGGAACGCCGGCCAGGCGGACGACCTCGCGTATGCCGCCGGCGTCGCGGAGCTCGGCAAATACTACGCGGACGGCGGTTACGGTATCAACACCCCGTATCGCGGCACCCGTTTCTGGATCGCCGACTGGTTCCCGGTGAACAGCGGTAAAGGCGACCTCTTCCCGGCGGGCACCAACCGTTACACCGGTTGGGCGGGTACGCCGGACTACGACACCTGCCTTACCTACATCGACTCTTGTACGATTATCCCGTATTATCAGCACGTTCCGGATCCCGAAGATGCGGATTATAGAGCCAATTTGGAAAAATTGGGCTTGACCGAAGCGCAAGCGGCAAGAATGCGCGAGTTGAAACTGCCGGGCGACGAATACAACTATCGCGAGGACGTCCCGAACAAAGATTTCGTTACCCCGCTCGAGTATCCGAACTGGCAAAAAGCCCACGGGCTGCTCGAATATCCGATCCCGAAGACCACCATCGACGGCGGCAACGTCACCATCACGTGGGATCCGGTGCCGAACGCGACTTTGTATGATATTAAATTCGACGGTCAAGTGTATTCGAACAAGACGAGCGGCTACCAAGTGACCGGTCTGCCGATCGGTCAGCACACCGTTCAGCTGCGCGCGAAGAACGCCAGCGAAACCAGCTGCTGGAGCTACGAGGGTATGTGCTGCGTCGGTGTGCCGGAGCTGCTTCCGGATACCGATCACCTGTACATCAACCCCGACAACGAATCCCAGATCATTGTGAACTGGCCCGAAGTGGAAGGCGCGGTTGACTACTATCTCGAAATCGACAACAATCCGCAGCTCAACCAAAACACCGAGGCGTTCTACTCCTTTGAGCCGGGCGTGCCGAATGCGCGCTTGCAGGGTCTTGCCCCCGGCGAGCACATCATCCGCGTTCGTGCGCAGGGTACGCAGGGCGTGAGTAACTGGTCGCGCGCCTGCTCGATTATCGTGCCGGAATCGTCGCTCCCCATCCCGGGTCTTATCCCGAAACGTGTGGGCGACACCAACGAGTTCCAGCTCATCGTTAACGAGGGCGAGGGCTACTACATCGGCCAAACCGCTGAGTATTACGAAATTGTGGACGCCAACTACAACCGCATTACCGATGCCTCCGGCAATGATATCGGTTGGATCAAATCCCGTAACTACGGCGGCGGCGGTAACTACTACGCCATCTCCAACGTGACGCTCGGCGACGGTATCTTTACGTTCTACGTTCGTTCCTACGATATGCAGACGGACACCTATAGCCCGTGGAGCGCACCGCTCGAGATCTATAACGGTCACGCGCTGGAATTCACGCCTCCCGGAATCAAAGCCTATGCTTCTGAGACCGGCGTGAGTATGTATTGGTCCGACTCCTCCGAGGGTGGCACCATCAACGTCACCTACGACCTCGAAGAGGATGGCGTGATCGTCCTCGAAAACGTGACCACCAAAGAATATGAAAAAGACGGTATGGAACCCGGCTCGACTCACGTCTACCGCGTCCGTACCCACTATCTGGACTATAACTACACCACCGACTGGTCGTCGCGCACCTTTGTGGAGCTCGGCACCGGCGGTGGCGGCGGCGGTGGCGGCGGCGGTGGCGCCAACAACTCCGGCACCATCCTCAACGGCGGCTTCGATACGGATACCACCTACTGGAGCCTTGCCGGTGCCGAGCGTACCGCCGACGGCAAAGTGGTGCTCACCCCGACCTCGACCGATACCGCGACCCTGACCCAAGTGGTCGGCGGCTGCAAACCGAATACCACCTACACCGTGTCCGGCGACTTTGTCCGCTCCGGCGTGTCCGCGTATATGTATATCCGCGGCGCAACGGGTTCGGAAATCGCGGTGGATCTGTCGAAAAACCAACAATACACCTTCACCACCGGCGATACGGTGGGTGAAATCACCTTTATTGTTTCTGTTTATAAACAACAGACCGGCACGCTGACCTGCGACAACATCTATCTGTCCGAGGGCAGCACGCCGACCGCTCCGACGGCGACCCAGTCGTCTGCGTCCCAGTCGCAGTCGTCGCAATCCGGCTCGTCCGTGACGAAGACCACTTCGACAACGAAGACGACCTCGACGACCAAGACGACGACCACCACCACGACGACCACGACCACCCAAACCACCACCACGACGCAGACTCGTCCGCAGGGTAACACCCGTACGTTGACTGTGGCGTTTACCGAGGAGACGCCTCGTTGGGATATTCACGAGTTCTTAGCCAGCGAAACCAACGTCTTTGAGTATGCTGTTGGTGCAACGGCACACATAACGCTTAAGCTGATAGACGTGTATAAGGGTGATGAAGAATGGACTGACTCGTCGAAAATCGCCACTTGTTTCAATCTGACTGCAAATGGCGTCCCGCTGACCGGTGATAACTTCTATAACAGCGGCAAAACGCTTATCGGTGAGTTCTCCATTGACATGAACGACAACGTCGTGCTCGGTGGTAGTGTTACTCACCCCAACCATGATGAAACCCAAATCGTTATCGACGGGTATACCGGCGGTGACGTTACGCAGGCAACGACAACGCCCACCGAGGCGACGAAATATACCGTGACCGTGGAAAACGGCCAGGCGGGCGTTGCCGAAGCGGCGAAAGGCGAGGCGGTCTCCATTACCGCCAACAGCCCGCAGACCGGCTATGATTTCGCCGGCTGGACGCTGAAGATCAACGGCACTCCGATGACGGATAACCCCGCGCAGATGTTCGGCGACATCAACGCGCTGACTACCTCGTTCACCATGCCGGAGGGCAACGTCACCCTCACCGCGACCTATCGCCAGCATGAATATGCCGTGGGTATTGCCCTCGGTGTGGCGAAGGTGAACGGCGTGGAAGTGACGAAAGCGCACTACGGCGACACCGTGACGATCGTGGCGGATACGCCGGCGGCGGGCATGCGCTTCGCCGGCTGGAACGTGAAGACCGGCGACGGGATCACGCTTGCGGACGCGTCCAAGTCCACCACCACCTTTACGATGGTGGCGCAGGACATCGCGATCGAAGCGACCTACGACTTCGCGCGCTTCAACGTCATCGTCAACAACGGTGCGTGCAACAAAGATACCGCGATCACGGGCGACGTCGTCACGCTGGACGGTACGCCCAAGACCGGCTATGAGTTCGTCAGCTGGACGGTCAACTCGAACAACGTGACGCTGTCGAGCCTGACCGCGATCAACGCGACCTTCACGATGCCGTCGGCAGACGTGGAGATCACGGCGAACTTTAAACAAATCGACTATACCCTGACGATGAACAACGCGACGGCGACCAAGACCACCGGCCTCCACTTTGAGGACGTGGTGACCATCACCGCCGACGCTCCGGCGGCCGGCTTTGTGTTCGACAAGTGGATCGTGTCGGCGGGCGGCGCGGAGATCGTTCACGAGAACGACGCGACCACCACCTTCATTATGCCGCCGGCAAACGTGACCATTTCCGCGACCTACAAGCTCGCGCCGTACGCCATTACGGTTTCCGGCGGTAAAGCCACCAACGGCTTGGGCGAGGTCATCGACGAAGCCAAAGCCGGCGATACCGTGACGGTCATCGCCACTGTGCCGGAGGGCAAGGAGTTCGTCTCCTGGTCGGGCGTCAGCAGCTTCGCGGATGCGACGGCTTCGACCACGACCTTTACGATGCCGGCGAACGCGGTGGTGATCTCCGCCTCGTTCAAATCGCTGATTATCGACCCGGATGCGCCGGCAACGCCGAAAATGGGCACGCCGGTCATCGACGGTTCGACCGTTGTCGTCAATTGGACGGCGGTCGACGGCGCCGAGGGCTATCGCATTTATCGCAAAGCCGCCGGCGGCGAGTGGACGACGCTGAAGACTATTGCGGGAAGCGCCACGTCCTATTCCGACACCGGCCTTGAAAAAGGCAACTACAACTACACGGTGCAGGCGTACGTGACCGGCTCCACCGGCAAGATCTGGAGCGACTACGAAGAGCCGGGCGCGCTCGCGACCGTCGTCTTCGGCGCACCGCAGCTTAAAGGCGCCACCGCTTCCGCTACCGGCATTACGGTTGAGTGGAACAAGGTGACCGACGCGGACGGCTATCGCCTCTATCGCAAGGACGGCAACAATTGGATCACCGTCAAGACCATTGACGATGCGGACACTACCTCCTACGTAGCGAAGGGCCTCGTTTCCGGCGAAACCTACACCTACACGGTGCAGGCGTATAAAGACAGCGACCTGTCCGGCACGCGGATGTGGAGCTCCTATAACCAAACCGGCGTGTGGGCGACGGCCACCTTCGGCGAGCCGGAGAGCGAAACCACCGTCACCGGCATGAGCATCACCATTACGTGGGAGTCGGTGCAGGGTGCCGAGGGCTACCGTATCTATCGCAGGACTGCCGATACCCCGTGGCGCACCATCGCCACCGCGGCGGCGCCCGCCACGCAATATACCGACGAAAAGCCGGTTCCCAACGTGGTGTACGTCTACACAGTGCAGGCATATACCACCGAGAACGGCGCGAAGGTATACAGCGGCTTTGACCTGACCGGTACCACCGCGAGCGTACAGCTGAAAGCCCCGGTGCTGACCGCTGCCGAGCTTACCGGCGAGGGCGTGGTCATCTCGTGGGAGCAGACCACCGGCGCTACCGGCTACCGTCTCTACAAGTGGAACGGAACGGCGTGGAAAACGGTGAAAACGCTCGTCGGCCAGACGGTCACGAGTTACACCGACCGCAGCGCGACCGCCAAAGCGGGCACCAAATACACCGTGCAGGCGTTCCGCAACGTGGACGGGATGACCGCGTGGAGCGACAACGACAAAACCGGCGTGACCGCGCAGGAATAATCGCAACAAACGACAAAAATCCCACCCGACAAAATCGGGTGGGATTTTTCTTGCCAAACGGCGGTTGGTTTGGTATAATAAGAAAAAGACAGGAGGAAACGACTATGAAAAAACGTGTGATCGGCGCGGTGTGCGCCGCTGTGATGTGTGTGCTGCTTCTTGCCGGATGCGGAAAAGAGGCGTCGCCGCAGGAGACCGGAAAAAACGACCCGAAGCATCTGGTCGCGCCCGCAATGGTGCTGACAAGTGCGACCGTGAAGGCGGGTGACGAGGTTACGCTCGATCTCTCTATCACCGAATCGTCGATGCTGTGGGGCTTTTCGTGGGAAATCAATTACGACATCGACGTGATGAAGCCGGTGGCCGTGGTGGTGAGCGAGGCGTATAGCAAGAATTTTGAAATGACGATCAACAAGGACACCGACCCGATGATATTGCAGGGCGCGGGCCGCGAGATCCAAAACTACACGGTGGTGGGCGACGTTGCCAAGCTCACGTTCCGCGTGGAGGCGGACGCCGCACCGGGAGAATACCACGTGAACGTCGGCTGTAAAGAGGGCAACAACATCGACGTGGACGCGAACGACGTGCCGTTCGTTCCCGTTTCTGCGACCGTGACGGTCGAATAAGCGAAAAAGCACAAAGAAAGCACAAAGAAAGAGCCTTGGGCCAACGCCCAAGGCTCTTTTCGTTTGCAGTTTATTCCGCCGGAGCTTCGGAGACCTCAACCGGAGCTTCGGAGACCTCAACCGGAGCCTCGGAGACCTCAACCGGGGCTTCGGAGACTTCAACCGGGGCTTCCGACACCTCGACCGGAGCTTCGGATGTCTCGGCAGGCGTCGAAACAGCGGACGGCGCGGTGGTGGCCGCGGTGCTCGGTTTGGCGGTGGTTTTCACTTCGCCGCCGCAAGCGGTGCAGGTGGCGGGGATGTTCGACAGACGGTACACGCCGGTCGCGCACGAGGTACAGGACGAGGAGGCGAGCAGACCGGTCTTACAGCAGAAGGTGAGCTCTTTCGTCTCGCCGAAATGCTCGAACGAGCCGCCGGGGAACTCGCGGTTCAGGCGAAGCATACCCTCGTTCCACAGCGTTTTTACCGCCTGGGCCTGGGTGTAGGTCATCTCGTTGTTATAGCGATACCCGAACCAGCAGCCCGCCACGAACTCGGTTGTGCCGCCTACCGCGAGCACGTCGTTGTTGGCGTCGGTCGTACCGGTTTTGGCGAACACCTCCGTGCTCGACGGCCAGCTGCCGCTGATTTTATACAGCGTGCCGAGACCGCCGCGCACCACCTGCTGCAGCAGGCGGTTCATAACGTAGGAGGTATCTTCCGAAAGGGCTTGGATACCGAGCGGCGCGGTTTGCAAGATCACTTCGCCCTTGGCGTTTTCCACCTTGTCGTAGCAATAGAAGCCGTTATACACACCGCCGTCACCGAAGATCTGGTAGGCGGAGGTAAGCTCGCTCAAATACGCGCCGTAGGTCGCACCGCCGAGGCCGAGCGCAGAGAAGTTAATATCGTCCTCCACGTAGGTGGAGATGCCGAGCGTGTTCGTTAAGAAGTCGTAGCTGTTGTCAAGCCCGACCTGGTTTAACACCTGCGTCGCCACGGTGTTGAGCGATTGCTGTAAGCCGAGGTAGAGCAGGGTGTAGCCGTTGTCGAACGCATAGGAATAGCCGTAGTTCGGCGGCCACGGCTTGCCGCCGACGGTCAGACAGGGCGCATCCGCCACGCGGCTCGAATAGTTAAAGAGGTTATACTCGATACCGAGGTCATACAGCGCGATCGGTTTGATCGACGAGCCGGGCTGACGCTTGGACATCGTCGAGATGTTCGTCACGCGGTCGCCTGTTTTCACGCCGCGGTCGCCCACGGTGGTGATGACCTTGCCGTCGTAATCGGTGGCAAAGAACGCGACGCGCGGATCCTCCTCATCGCCGGAAATGGAGTCGGGATAAATCGATTCGTCGGCGTACAGCCTCTCCATCGAGGTTTGGACGTCCACGTCCTCCCACGAATAGATGCGCAGGCCGCCGTAGTAGATCATATTTTCCGCTTGAGCGTAAGAGTAGCCGTACTGCTCTTGCAGATCGGCGATCACGCTTTCGATGACCATATCGGTGTAGTAGTCCTGCACGCTGACGTAGGAGACGTTGCTGGACAAAATCAGCTCTTCGCCCATCGCCTGGTCATACTCGTCCCGGCTGATAAAGCCGAGCTTCAGCATTTTCCACAGCACCGTCTGCTGGCGGTCGCGGACGTTTTCCGGATGGCGGTAGGGGACGTAGTAGGACGGGTTTTGGGTGATACTCGCCAGCACCGCGCATTCCGCGAGGGACAGGTCTTTCACGTCCTTGCTGAAATAATAGTTCGCGCCGAAGCCCACGCCGGTGATATTGTCCGACAGCGGCAGAATGTTCAGATACGATTCGAGGATCTCGTCTTTGGAATACTGTTTTTCAAGCTCCAACGCCTTCATAATCTCGGTGACCTTACGCATAACGGTGTGGTCGTTGTCGCCGGTCAGCTGTTTAACGAGCTGCTGCGTCAGCGTCGAGCCGCCGTATTCCACCGACGAGAATTTGAACACCAGGTTGACAACGGCGGAGGCGGTACGTTTCCAGTCCACGCCGTCGTGTTGGCGGAAGCGCTCGTCCTCAATGGCGATGACGGCGTTTTGCATATTCGGGGGAATGTCGTCAAGGTCGGCCCAGATGTGGTTAGAGCCCTCAAGGTGCATAAACTCTTTCCACTTGTCGTCGCCCTCGTCGTAGGTGAGGATGACGCTGGTCCCCACGTTGCCGGAGGTCGTCAGCTCCGGCACGTCCGCGCCGGTGGCCACGGCGTTGGAGATATAGTAGGCCATAATGCCGGCAACCAGGCATCCGGTGATGAAAAACACCAGAAACACGGTAAACAGGCACTTCATCACAACGCTGAACACCTTCCACGCGCGCTTGGCGGCGGGACGGTTATACCAAGCCGTCGTCGCTTTGGAACGATTGCGGGTGTCTTTCGCCACAAGGATCACTCCCTTCACAAAATCAAAGGTGAATGTATACAGATACGCATACAGATATAGTATATACGATTCTTTTTAGAATGTCAAATTTTTTGCGTATGAAACCCTGCCGACGGGGAAAAATACCCGCGAAGCAACAAAAAAGGAGTGAGCAACGTGGGGAAATGGTGGTTTTGCGGCGTGTCGCTGGCGGTGATCGTGGCGTCGGTATCGGTGATCGTCGGTGTCGGCGCAAAAGAAAGCGAATCTCCCGCCGCCTCGCAAACGGTCGTGACCGCGACGGCTGCCGCGTACGGAACGCTAGGAGTTTACGAGGGGAGGCTCGCGCTGTTTTGCGGCGGGGAAACGCCCGACGAGGTCTATGACGTGTGGGTCTCGGCGCTGCCCGACGCAGAGCGCGAAAGGCTGGCCGCCGGCATCCCCGTAGCCGATCGTACCGCGTTTTTTCGGCTGTTGCAGGAGTATACGGGATAATACAAACCGTATAATATGGGGTGAATTATACAGATGTTAACGCGCGTTTCGCTCGTTCGGAATGCGCACGACCCATTCGATATAGCCGTCGCCCTGCCGTTTTTGCGCATCGACCGCTACCCCCGATTGGCGCATCGTTTCGACCGCGCGGTCTACGGTGTTGAAAAACAGCCGCACGTCCCGAACGAGCGGGATCACGCGGCGGCGCGGCACTTTTTCTGCATCCTTAAAGGCGGCGACCTCCCGCTCGGTACGCGCGACCGTCCAATTTTCGGCGATCATCCGCACGAGCAGCGCGGCGCGCGCCGTCTCCTCTAATCCGAGCAGGGCGCGGGCGTGGCGTTCGCCGGCACCGGCCGAAAGCAGCTTGTCCCGCTCGGCGGGAGAAAAGGCGAGCAGCCGCAATTTGTTGGCGACCGTCGGCTGTGTAAAGCCGAGGCGTGCCGCCGCCTGCTCCTGGGTGAGATGATATTCGTCGATCAGGCGGCGAATGCCCTCCGCCTGCTCAAAATAGTGCAGATCCTCCCGCTGTAAATTTTCGACAAGCGCCAACACCGCCGCCTGCTCGTCGGTTTGCTTTACGACGATACACGGCACGGTCTTGAGCCCCGCCAATTTACACGCGCGCAGTCGCCGTTCACCGGCGATAAGCGTCGGTACGCCGTGCTGCACCGTGACGGTCAGCGGCTGAAGAAGCCCGTTTTCTCCGATGCTCTGCGCCAGCGCCAACAGCTTGTCGTAGGCGAAATAGCGGCGCGGCTGCGCCGGGTTCGGGCGAATGGCGTCCACCGGAAACGACACCACCGCACCCACGCGTTTTTGCAGTTTTGTGTCCCACATAAAAAACCGTCCTTTTTCTTTTTATGCTATCACGCACAAAGAAAAAAGACGGTCTGTTTTTGGTGTCGAAACCGCGCGTTACAGCGCGGTTTTTTTGATTTTCGCGGCGGGGCGGGGATATGCGCTCGGCGTTTTGCCGATTTTGTCGATGAAAATAAGGGTGCGGTCGAACGGCTCGCCCGCGGTGTCCAGCGTCAGCGGTTTGATACGTGCCGGTTTGCCGCCCAGCTTTTTCACAGCGGCGCTCGCGGCGGCAAGCTCGTCGTCGCCCGACGGCCCTTTCATTCCGAGGAACTGTCCGCCGACCTTGACGAACGGCAGGCAATACTCGCATAAGACCGGCAAATTCGCCACCGCGCGCGCGGTCGCCACGTCGAACTGCTCGCGCAGCGCGGGATCGTGGCCGCCGTCCTCCGCACGGGCGTGGACGAGGGTGACGGGAATGCCGAGCTCTTTGCACAGTGCGTCTAAAAACGTCAGCCGCTTTTGCAAGCTGTCTAAAAGCGTCAACTGCAGATCCGGCCGCACGAGCGCGAGCGGCACGCCGGGAAAGCCCGCGCCGGTGCCGACGTCGATAAGCGAAAACGGCGTTTTGGGTAAATACGGTGCGGCGGAAAGGCTGTCCGCAAAATGCTTCCACACAATGTCGCGCGGCGCGGTGAGCGCGGTCAGGTTGATTTTTTCGTTCCATTCGACAAGCCTTGCGGCATAGGTGTCGAATTTTTCCGCGGCTTCGGGGGAGAGCGCCACGCCCACCGTTTCGGCGGCGGCGATCAAAAGAGATTTGTCAACCATTCGACGTAGCCCTCCTTATACAGCAAAAAGCCTAAAATCATCGCGTGGGCGAGGTATTCGAGCGTCAGCCCCCACATGATGTTTTTGTGTTGCGTCTTGTGGCGGATGAGCTGCATCGTGATATACATAAGCAGCGCGCCGCCCACTGCCCCGAGGCGGAGCAGCGTTTTTTCGCGGATGCGGTGGCGCGGGTTATGCTTCGCCGCCCATTTGTCGTAAATCGACACCGCCGAGCCGATCACGCCGACAAGCGCGAGCCAGCCTAAAAAGTACCATACGATCATTTGTCGTCTCCCCGTGCCTGCAAGAACAGGATGAGCACCGCCACGTCCGCAGGGCTGACACCGCTGATGCGGGAGGCTTGTCCGATACTGCGCGGGCGGACTTTGCCGAGCTTTTCGCGCGCTTCCTTGCGCAGTCCCGTAATGCCGTCGTAGTCGATGTCGTCGGGCAGCAGGCGGTTTTCGAGCCGCCGCATTTCGCGGATGTCCGCCTCCTGTCGCTTTAAGTAGCCTTCGTATTTGAGCTGTACCTCGAGCTGCTCAATGACGAGCGGGTCGAGCGTCGGGCGGTCGGGGTCAACCGGTGCAAGCTTTGCGTAATCGAGCTGCGGGCGCTTAATAAGCTCCGACAACCGCGCGCCGGTTTGCGGCGGGGTCGTGCCGTTTTCCTCGCACAACGCCGAAAGCGCCTCCGACGGGGGAAGCACGGTGTCGTGCAGACGGTCGAGCTCGGCAATTTTGGCGATCTTGCGGGCGATATAGTGCGCCCACCGCTCCTCCGTCACAAGTCCGACGCGCCGCCCGATGGGGGTCAGCCGCTCGTCGGCGTTGTCCTGGCGCAAAACGAGACGGTATTCCGAGCGGGAGGTCATCATTCGATAGGGATCAGAGCAGCCTTTCGTTACAAGGTCGTCAACGAGCGTGCCGATATAGCCGTCGGCGCGGTCGAGAATCATCGGCTCTTCGCCTTTGATCTTGAGCGCGGCGTTGATGCCGGCGACAAGCCCCTGCGCCGCCGCTTCTTCATAGCCGGAGCTGCCGTTGAACTGCCCCGCGCCGTAAAGCCCGGGAAGGGCTTTGAATTCGAGGGTCGCCGACAGCTGCAGCGGGTCACAGCAATCGTATTCGATCGCGTAGGCGGGGCGCATCACGTGGACGTGCTCGAGGCCTTTGATGGATTTTAAGATGTCAAACTGCACGTCCACCGGAAGCGAGGACGACAGCCCCTGCAAGTACATTTCGTCGGTTTTGTAGCCGCACGGCTCGATAAATACCTGGTGTGCTTCTTTGTCGGCGAAGCGGACGATCTTATCCTCGATGCTCGGGCAGTAGCGCGGGCCGACACCGTCGATTTTGCCCGCATACAGCGGCGAGCGGTGGAGATTTTCTAAAATAATGCGTTTCGTTTCGCTGTTGGTCCACGTAATGTGGCAGGGGAGCTTATTTTCAAGCTCCTTTTCGGTCTCGAACGAGAACGGCACCACCGGCTCGTCGCCGGGCTGCACCTCTAATTCGGAAAAGTCGATAGACGAGCGCAAAACGCGCGCGGGCGTGCCCGTTTTGAAGCGGCGCAGCTGCATCCCGAGCTTGAGCAGATCGGCGGTGAGGTCGGTCGCGGCAAACATCCCGTCCGGGCCGCCGTCATACGACACGTCGCCGACGAAAATTTTGCCGCGCAAAAACGTGCCGGTCGCCAAAATGACGGCTTTGGCGGTATATTCCGCCTCGAGCCGCGTCGAAAACCGCCATTCGCCGTTTTCCTCCTGCGAAAGCGAGACGATCTCACCCTGCAATACGTGGAGATTTTCGGTTTGTTCGAGCGTTTTCTTCATCCGCGCCGAATAGTCGCGGCGGTCGATCTGCGCGCGCAGCGAGTGGACGGCGGGGCCTTTGCCGCGGTTGAGCATACGGGACTGTAACAGCGTATCGTCCGCCGCCTTGGCCATTTCGCCGCCGAGCGCGTCGATCTCGCGCACGAGATGTCCCTTTGCCGTGCCGCCGATCGAGGGGTTACACGGCATATTCGCCACCCAATCGAGGTTAATGGTAAACAGGGCGGTTTTGCACCCGAGCCGTGCCGCCGAAAGCGCTGCTTCGACGCCGGCGTGACCGGCACCGACGACCGCCACGTCGTAGCTGTCTGCAAAAAACTTCACACTGTCCACCTCCTTTTTTCTCTACACCGCATAGTATACCGCGTTTTGCCTTGTCCTGCAAGCATTTTTTGCGTTTTTGCGTAATAAGATAAAAACGCGGCAAAGGAGGGCGACCGAATGGAAAAACGAAAAAATCGAGGGTGGCGTACAGCGTCGCTGTTGGCGCTGATTTTCTTTATTCTGTTTGTCTTGTCCCGCTGTCACGATGCGGCGGCGGCGCAGGCGGCAAAACCGGCGGCGGTTACGGTGCTGATGTATCATCACATCCTCCCGAAAGGGCAGGCGGAGCGGTTTTCCGGCAACTCGATCGTGACCTACGCGGAGGAGTTCGAGAAGCAGCTCGATTTTCTTACGGAAAACGGATACACGACGGTGACACCCGCGCAGGTGGAGGCGTTTTTTTATAAAAACGCCGCACTTCCCGAAAAAGCGGTGCTGATCACGTTTGACGACGGCTATTTGAGCAACGCCGCCGTTGCGTATCCGCTGCTTAAAAAGCGGGGGCTGTGCGCGACCGTGTTTCTCGTGACGGGGCATCTCGGCGAGCCGGGTCAGGCGTTTTCGCCGTCGCTCGTGCAGATGACCGACAGCGAGACGATAAAGCGCACCGCCGACGTGTTTACCTATGCCTGCCACACGAACGATTTACATACGATCTGCGGCGGTGCGTCCGCGCTTTGTACCGCGACCGACCGCGAGCGGGCGGCGGATCTAAAGCAATGCCGCGCGGCGCTCGAGCCCGTTTTGAACGCCTGCACGACGGCGTTTGCCTATCCCTACGGCGCTTACAGCGACGCGGTGAAGGCGAGCGTCAAGGCGGCGGGGATCCGCCTCGCGTTCCGCGCGTCGGAGGGGGTCGTTACGGCCGACTCGGACGTATATGCGTTGCCGCGGTTTCCGGTGGATGCGAGCGTAAGCTTTTCGCGGTTTTGTCAATATTTCGGCGAAAACGGTTGAAAATCGGCAGCGGGTGTGGTATACTTTTTTCGTTTTGAAAAAAGGACGTGACCACTTTGCTAATTTATGATGCACATTCCCACATTTTCCCCGATAAGATCGCCGAAAAAGCCACCGCCTCGATCGGTGCGTTTTACGAGAGCGAGATGTATTCTCCCGCCGCGACCGAACGGCTGTTGGCGGCGGAAAAAGCGGCGGGCATTTCCCGCTGTCTCGTTTGCTCGTCGGCCGTGACCGCGAGCCAGGTAGAGAGCATCAACACCTTTATTGCCGGCGAATGCGCCGCGCATCCGGAGTTTTTGGGTTTTGCCGCGATGCACCCCGATTACCAAAACGTCGCCGAGGAACTCGACCGCGCGGTGGAACTCGGTCTGCGCGGGGTGAAATTCCACCCCGATTTCCAAAAATTCGACATCGACGATCCGCACGCGATTCCGATGTACCGCGAAATTGCGAAGCGCGGGCTTCCCGTGCTGTTTCATACCGGCGACAACCGCTATGACTATTCCGCGCCGACCAAGGTGCAAAACGTGATGCGGCAGGTGCCCGACCTCACGTGTATCGGTGCGCATTTCGGCGGCTACCGTCGGTGGGACGAGGCATTTTCGCTTGACAAAAATCCGAATTTGTACTTCGATACGTCCAGCTCGCTCACCGTGATCGACCGCGAGCTCGCCAAGCGGATGATCGACAAATTCGGGCCGGAGCAGTTTTTATTCGGCACGGATTTCCCGATGTGGAACCCGACGGAAGAACGTGAGCGGTTTTTCTCGCTCGGGCTGTCGGACGAGGAAAACGAGCAGATCTGCCACAAGACGTTCGAACGGTTGTTTGGGGAATAACGCGTTCCCGTATAATTTCACACATATATAAAAACGGACGAGAACTTTCTCGTCCGTTTTTATAATTTTTCCAACAAATCCAAAACAGTGGGATACCGTGAGAGCGGGTCGATTTGAGTGGCTTTCAACACAATTTTTCCCGCTTTTCCCTTGGCCAGTTGTTGGCTGGGGTGCTTGCCGGTGAGCATCACGTTGAGCAACACGCCGAGCGCGTAAATGTCGGTATGCCGGTCGCTTTGCGACAGTCCCAACTGTTCGGGCGCGGCGTAACCGAGGGTGCCGATTTGCACCGTGTCGTTTTGCGCGGTGGGCACGACTTTGCGGGACGCGTTAAAGTCAATGAGTTTCACGTCGCCGGTTTTGGAAATCATCACATTTTCCGGCTTCACGTCCCGATGAACAAAGCCGACCTCGTGGAGCACGGACAAGGCGTTTCCCACAGCGCAAAGCACTTTTTTTGCGCCGCCGTAGGTATATAAGCCGTTTTCCAGCACATCGGCGACGGTGATGCCGTCGATATATTCCTCTAACACGATTTGCCCGTCTTCCGTTCGAACGGTGTCGAATACCGTCGGCAAGGCGGGGAACGACACGGCTTTCAGATAATCGTAAACGGGTATCGGCGCGGAATAGCGGCGCACAACAAGAAAACGGGATAAGGCGCGATGCTTATAGAGCAAGACTTCTGCCTCGTTTTTGGCGGATAACACCCGCACAAGCGCGTAGTCCGCTTTCAGCTGTTCCAAAAAGGTGTCACAGGTCATGGCTCGGGCCTCGTGATTCCCACGGAGAGATCATACAGGATCTCGCCGTTTGTGTCGCGGGTGGTCACCACAAATGTGATTTTTTCCTGCGCGGTCAGCATGGTGATGTAGCGCGAGGCAATAGCGGTATCGGAGGTCATTGCGGCAGTATACGCATCGGTGCGATTGAGCATATCGGTATACTGTGCGATAAAGGGGTCGGGCAAGTCTTTTTTCGGATACCGTCTTTCATCGTCAAACACATTGTCAATATCCGTGAAGTAATAGTTGCAGGTGCTTTGCACTACGCATTTTAAGAGGCTTTCTGCTTTGTCGCGGTTTTCCGGTGTGACATCGCAGAAATACGCACCGATTTCCTCGCCTTCGTTGTAGAAGAACAGCGACAACAGCGCATCGCCTACATACGTGTCGACAGCGTACTGACGAAACTTCGTTTTCGCAGAATAATGGGTGTCGATGAGGCTGTCTAAGTCCCAGAGCGTGTCGACGCCCATTTTTTCGCTGACGATTGGTGCCGCCGCGGAAAATTGGGCAAAGGAGCATAGCGGGGCGTGCCGTTTGCTTTGTTGCTTTACGAACAGTCCCGTGCCTGCGCAAATAAGCACTGCCACAACAGCAATAAGCGCAAGGAGCACAGTGGTTTTCTTTTTTTTCGGCTTTGGCGGCGCAATTTCGGTTTTAGCACACAGCGAGGTCATACAATGCGGACAAAACTGTGCCTCCGGCTGTAACGGCGCGCCGCATTTCGGGCACGTATTGTTCATCCCAACGTCTCCTGTCCGTATTCGTAAAGAAGATTGTTGATCTCGACCACGCTCAGGTGTTTATACAGCCCATAAAGGACAATGGCATCTGCCGGGCGTTTAGCGTACAGCGGTGCATAGCCTGTCGTTTTCAGCAGGGTTTGCGTTTCCTCACCGGAAAGCCCCATGCCAAACGCGAGACACAACACCTTTTCTCTGCCGGGATGCGATTTGATGCCGGATAAAATTTGGTAAGCGTACACTTCACTCATTTCGCTGTTTTTGACCACATCCGCCACAACAAGATTTTTTTCGGAAACGAATGTTTGCAGGGCGTTGGATAGCGATGTGGCGGCAAACTGTGCTTGGTTTTTTTCATAAAATTGTGCAAAGTCGGAAAAGCTCTGCAATTCTTCCAACAGTTTTGCGGTGTCCTTTTTCATACGCGCCCTCCTTACGGTTATATTTTTATGATACCACCGAAAACGAATGATGTCAACCGCACAAAAATTATGCTGACAGCATACGAAACCGTAGAAAAAGTGTGGTAAAATTTTGGAAAATCCAACAAGGAGGGTGTTTATGAAAAAGAAAATTTGGATCGTCATCGGTAGTGTTGTTGCGGTCATAGGTCTTGTGCTTTTGATTTACTCTATTGTGGGCGCATCTAAACCGAAGAAAACGGACCCAGAAGGCGCCGTAAAACTCTATTTGGAGAGAGGGGATTGGGGTTACAGATATCCGTTGCAAGTAGCAGAAGCGGAGTATGAAAAATATGCCGAGAAATATAACGGGAATCCTCCGAGTGGGTTCATGCTTCGTCTTTCTGATGCCGTGAAAGCGCGCAAGCCGGATATCAAATCTTATAAAGTACTGAAAGTGGATAGTGATTCACCCGCCAAGTCCGGCGAATCAAAACGTTTAAGCGATGCATTGTGGAACACCTACGGGCTTTCCGTTCTTCGTGTTGCCGTCGTACAAGTAGAGCTGGTATATAACAACGGTATGAAAGAGACAAAAGATGTAGTTCTTTTTAATGCCCATGAGTATGGCAACATAAACTACTGGTATGTTTTTGAAATTTCAGATGTTGGTAAACATTCGCTGAATATACAGGAATATCGAAGTGTTTTTTCAACACTTTAATGTCAAGGAGAGCTGTTATGAAAAAGATGGTTGTGCTGTTGCTGGTGGCATGTATGGTGCTCTCCACAAGCGGTTGTGGAAAAGAAAAAAACTATACGATGGATAATGTGTTTAACCAGCTTGAAGATGATGCAAAAAAAGAAAGTTCCAAATGGGTTGACGATATCCATAACCGTTATGGACGGTTTGAGTAAAAAGGTTAACAACGAGGAGGGTGTTTATGAAAAAAGTGTTAGTTTTGTTACTGGCGGCGATTTTGACATTTGCGCTTGCGGGGTGCGGCGACACAAGCGAGGATTACGAAAGCGATTACGACAGCGGGTATGAGGACGGCGGGTACGACACCTACGAGGAGCCGGCACCGGCGCGCATTTCCGACTATGTGCTGGAAAGTGCGATGAAGAACTGTATCTATCGGATGGACCCGTTTTCTATTTCGGTCGGGGAGCTGCTTCGCAAAGCGGTTTCGGGCGCGTCGGTTATCTATTACAACGGTGACGAAATGATTGAACACGGAATTTGTGAAGAAGGGGATATTGACGCCTCTATTGACAAAAACAATGTTTACTATGCCATTGTTTCCGGCGAGGTGATGCAAAACCCCGACATTCCGTATATGACGCAGCACGAAGAGAAGGCGATGATTGTGTTGATGGTGTTTGATGAGAACCAGAATCTGGAAACCTATGACATTCAGCTTTCGGAGACGCTGAGAATTTGCGCCATACAGATTATGACATAAGAGGACAAAAAACGGGGAAATCCGATTGATGTTAAAGAAAACAGGAGGAGGACATTTTGAGTGATCTTTTGAGACTGGGTGCCTCGATAATGGTACTTATCAGCATAGGAATGATTGTTTTGAGTCTTTGGGGAGTCGATGTGCCGATCGGCTTGGCTTGTGCGATTGGCGGCACCGGGGCAGTTCTTGTGGGGTTGATAAATGCAATTTCGCCCGCCGAGAACAATGACCCGAACAACAAGGAGGACTGAGAAATGAAAAAATGGTTAGCAATAGCGCTTTTGTTGTGTATGGTGGCGACGACATTTTGCGGGTGTAACGACATCGGAGAGCCGGCTCACAGCAACTGTAAGATTATAACGGTAACGGATGCGTATGTTGCGTTTTATCCGAAATGTCCGGAATGCGGGCACTTGAACCACGCCGCCAAGTTCCAAATCAGCAAAGGGGAGAGCGCCAGCAGCCCTGTGGACTGCGAAAGCTGTGGCGAGCTTTATGACGTATCGGTTCGCCGATAAAAGGAACAACCCCGACCGTTGGTCGGGGTTGTTTTTGTGTAAAAAAATTACTCTTTCTTGCCGAACAAGCGCTTGAAGAAAGGCTGTTTCGGCTTTTTTTCTTTTTTCGGCAAGAGGATTTGGATCGCGTCGCGCTCGTTTTTGATAAGAATATCCTCCGCGCCCTCCTGATACTCGCCGTCGAGCGTCCAGGCGTTGTCGGCGGGGGCGGTGATGCGAAATTCCGCCGCGGAACAGAGGGTGACGAGCGGATCGGTGTATTGCTGGATCGCAAGCGAAAACGCGGCACGTCCGAGGTCGGCGATTTTGGCAAGCTCGGCGAATTTGCCGAGCTCGGTGATCGTTTTCGGCATACGCACGAGCAGCATTTCGTGCAGCCCGTCGTTCATATCCACCCGCGAGCGGGCGAGCTTCAACACGCCGCCGCAGGAGGTGGAGTTACAAAACGCGGCGAAAATATAGTCGTCTTCGTAGGTGGCGCCGTCCGTCTCGACGCGCAGGTGGACGGGGTGGATGTCGGACAGCTCTTTGATACCCTCGATGAGATAGGCGAGGTGCCCGATGACGTTTTTGACGTCTTGCGGCGCGGAGTAGGAGGCTTTGGAAAATGCACCGCAGGAAGCGATATACACGAAGTCGCGGCCGTTAAAGCTGCCGACGTCGAGCGATTTCACCACGCCCTTGACCGCGTTTTTGGCGGCTTTTTTCGGAATGATCGGCAAATAGAGGCTGGCGGCAAAATCGTTGGTGCTGCCGGCGGGAATGTGCGCCAGCTTCACGTCGGCGCCGGAGCCGCGGATGCCGGCGATGACCTCGTTGAGCGTGCCGTCGCCGCCGATGGAAACGACGGTATCGTACTCCGCCGCATGGTCGCGCACAAAGGTGGTGGCGTCGCCGCGGCCGGTGGTTTCGTGGAGCGTGACCTCGCCCGCTTTTTCTAAAATTTTTTGGATTTTTTTCAGCTGGTGCACGCCTTTTTTAAGACCCGCCTTGGGGTTTAGGACGACCAAAAACCGCCGCATTTTGCCACCTCCTTTAAATTCTTTTTCAACTTCTTTGAGTATAGCACCGATTTTTTCAAAAAACAAGGGGAGAAGCGCGCAACTTTTTGCAAAAAACTCTTTTCTTCCGTCGAAAAGTATGGTATACTACCCATATATGACCTAAAAAGAGAAAAGAGGTGCGTCCCGTGGGCAGAATACTTGCCGTTTACAACCAAAAAGGCGGTGTGGGTAAAACCACTACGGCGATCAACCTGGCGTCCCACGTGGCGGCCATGGGCAAGCGCGTTTTGCTGGTGGACGTGGACCCGCAGGGCAACACCACCGGCGGCGTCGGCGTCAACAAACAGCAGATCGCCCGCTCGTCCTACGACGTGCTGCTCGGCAACTGTTCCGCGGCGGACGCGATCGTGTCGCTTCCGTTTACGAATTTGTTTTTGATGCCGGCGGACATCGGCCTTTCCGGAGTGGAGATCGAGCTGGTGGCTACGCCCCGGCGCGAGAGCCGCTTAAAAGCCGCGCTCGCCGCCGTGCGCGACCAATACGATTATATTTTTATGGACTGTCCGCCGTCGCTCGGACTGCTCGCGCTCAACGCGCTGGTGGCGACCGACACGGTGCTCATTCCCATTCAATGTGAATACTACGCGCTCGAAGGCTTGTCCCAGCTGCTCAACACGCTGCGGCAGGTGAAGCGCCTGTATAACCCGACGCTGGACATCGAGGGCGTGGTGCTGACGATGTTCGACGGGCGGCTGAACCTCACGCAGCAGGTCGCCGCCGAGGTCAAGCAGTATTTTCCGAAAAAAGTGTTCGCGACACCCATTCCCCGTGCGGTTCGGCTTTCCGAGGCGCCGGGCTTCGGGCGACCGATCAACTATTACGATCGCAGCTCCCGCGGCAACGTAGCGTATCAAAAGCTGGCGGAAGAGCTGTTGTCGAAACGCCGCTAAAGGAGGGAGAGCATGGCAACGAAAAAAGGAGGGCTCGGTAAGGGGCTGACCGCTTTGCTGGTGGAAAACCAGGTGGAGGAGTTGGCACCGGTTTCGCTGAAGCTGACCGAGGTGATCCCGAACAAGGATCAGCCGCGCCACGTTTTTAACGAGGAGGCGCTGCGCGAGCTGGCCGATTCGATCGAAAAACACGGTATCTTGCAGCCGCTGCTCGTCCGTCCCATGGCGGACGGCACGTATCAGCTGGTTGCCGGCGAGCGTCGCTGGCGCGCCGCCAAGCTGGCGGGGCTGACCGAAGTGCCGGTGGTCGTCCGCGAGATGACCGAACAGGAGGCCGCCGCGCTCGCTCTTATTGAAAACCTTCAGCGCGAGGACTTAAACCCGATGGAGGAAGCGCAGGGCTTCCGCTCGCTGATGGAGACCTACAAGCTCACGCAGGAGGAGACCGCCGCCGCGGTGGGCAAATCACGCCCCGCGGTGACGAACGCGCTGCGTCTGCTGAATTTGCCGGACACGGTCGCCGACATGGTGTCCGACGGCAAGCTTTCCGCCGGCCACGCCCGCGCGATCTTGGCATTTGACACGCGCGCTTCCCAAATCGCCGCCGCCGAAAAAGCGGTCGCCGACCAGCTGTCGGTACGCGCGGTGGAAAAAATGGCGCGTCAGGCGAAAAAGGAGCCGAAAAATCCGCCGAAGCAAGAGGGCGTCCGCGCTCCGTTTTATGCGGAGGTGGAGCTGGCGCTGTCTGAGCAGCTCGGCCGCAAGGTCAAGGTGCAGGAGGGCAAAAAAGGCGGATCGCTCGTTCTCGAATATTACGATGACGACGATTTAAAAGCGCTGTGTAACCGATTCACCCCTGCGGATGCGGAATAAAATAGGCAAAAAATACAGTTTGTATAAAAAACGGAAAGAAGATGTTTTAGATGATCGATCTCAAATTTTTGCGCGCCGAGCCGGATACGGTGAAAGCCAACGTAAAAAAACGCTGCAAGGACATGGACCGCGAAATCGACGAGATTTTGGAGATTGACGCGACGCGTCGCCAGATGACCGCCGCGATCGAGGCGAAAAAAGCCGAGCAGAACGCGGTGTCCCGCAAGATCCCGCAAATCAAAAAAGAGGGCGGCGACGTGGCCGCGGTGATGGCGGAGATGAAAGCGCTGTCTGCCGAGATCAAAGAAGAGGACGCGAAGCTCGCCGAGCTGGAGGAAAAGCAAAAAGAGCTGCTGCTGGCTCTGCCGAATATGCCCGACCCCGACGTGGTCGCCGGCGGCAAAGAGAACAACGCCGTCGTTCATGTGTGGGGCGAAAAGCCGCAGTTTGATTTCGAGCCGAAAAATCACGTCGATTTGTGCGAAGCGCACGGGTTTATCGACTATGAGCGCGGCGCGAAGCTGGGCGGCAACGGTGCGTGGATCTATCGCGGCATGGGTGCGCGCCTCGAATGGGCGCTGCTCAACTTCTTCATTTCCGAGCACCTGAACGACGGCTACGAGATGCTGCTTCCGCCGCACATGCTCAACTACACCTGCGGCTACACCGCCGGTCAGTTCCCGAAATTTGCCGACGAGGTCTATTGGATCGAAAACGCCACCGGCGACAGGAAGTTCCTGCTTCCGACGGCGGAGACCGCGCTCGTCAACCTGCACCGCGACGAGGTGCTGACGCTCGACGAGCTGCCGAAGAAATATATCGCGTACACGCCCTGCTATCGCCGCGAGGCGGGCAGCTACCGCTCGGAGGAGCGCGGAATGATCCGCGGCCACCAATTCAACAAGGTGGAAATGGTGCAATACACCACCGCCGAGGGCTCGGACGCCGCGTTCGAGGAGCTGGTCGGCAAAGCCGAGCGCCTCGTGCAAAAGCTGGGGCTGCACTATCAGCTGTCGAAGCTCGCCGCCGGTGACTGCTCTTACTCGATGGCGCGCACCTGCGACATTGAGATCTGGATCCCGAGCATGGGCATCTATAAAGAGGTCAGCTCCGCGTCGAACGCGCGCGACTACCAGGCCCGCCGCGGCAACATCAAATATCGCGGCGAGGACGGCAAGCTCCACTTCGCCCACACGCTGAACGCTTCGGGTCTTGCAACCAGCCGCGTGTTCCCGGCGCTTGTCGAGCAATACCAGAACGCCGACGGCAGCATCACCGTTCCGGAAGTGCTTCGCCCGTGGGTCGGCACCGACGTGATTAAACTCGAAAAATAAAAAAGCAAAAAGAACCCCCGTCCTTCGCCGGACGGGGGTTTTGTTATTATTACAGTTGTTTTTTAATGGTCAGGATGTTTTGGC
>JAZUKW010000056.1:0-6747 GCA_045643425.1 Acutalibacteraceae bacterium | reverse complement strand
ATGAGCGGGCTTGCGTTCGACACCGCGTACGCCTATCGCGTGGGCGATCCCGACCTCGGCGTGTGGAGCGACGTGGGCCGCTTTACCACGCAAACTCAAACGGTGGAAGGGTTCTCGTTTGTCTATACGAGCGACACGCAGGTGGCCACCTCCAAGGAGACGACGCAGTATCTGTACCTGCAAAACACGCTGACCGGCGCGTTTAAGGACGATCCGAACGCCGCGTTTATCGTTAACGGCGGCGACGTCGTGCAATACGGCCAATACCTGCACCAATGGCGCAACGTGCTGAACGGCAACAAACAGTTCCTGATGAACAACGTCATGATGCCGGTCACCGGCAACCACGACGCGGCGTACAGCGAGTATCTCAGCTATGAGATCACCAAGCACTTCTGCGTCGAGTATCCGCAGGACGTGAACACGGTGCTCAATTACGGTTTCTTCTATTCCTACGATTACGGCGACGCCCACTTCGTGGTGCTCAACACCGATTCGATGAAATCCAGCGACGGGCTTATCGACGATGTGCAGCTCGACTGGCTCAAAAAGGATCTGGCGGGAACCGACAAAACGTGGAAGATCGTGCAGCTGCACCGCCCGCTTATCAGCGTGCGCGCCTCTGTGCAGTCGCCGAGCTTCGAGCAGCTCATCGGCGTGTTTAACGACGGCGGCGTGGACCTTGTGATGCAGGCGCACGAGCACGTGTTCCTGCGCTCGCACCCGATCGACGGCGAGGGAACGATCCTCAAGGATTCCGAAACGGTGACCGAGGACGGCGTTTCCTACTACAAAAACCCGCAGGGTGTGCTGTTCATCACCTCCGCCACCGGCGGTAAGGACGGCAAAGCGCCCTCCGGCACCGAGGTGGACGCCGACTACTGCTACGCCTACGGCACGGGCAAGGCGTCCTCGTGGTCGCACGTCACGATCGACGGCAACAAGCTGACCGTTCACCAAAACTACTACGCCGCGACGAAGGTCAACACCTATGAGGACGGCGTGTGGGGCATTATCAAAGACGCCGCATAAGAGAACACGCGCAAACGGAGCAGGATCTTTCCTGCTCCGTTTTTTTGCGGTTTTTGAAGGGACGTTGAGGGCGTCGTCCCCCACAAAGAGGTTGTTTTTTTTCGAGCGCCGTGATACAATAAGCGGGAAAGGAGGCGAGGGGATGGAAAACGTCCGCTTAAAAACGCTGTTTTTCACGTTTTTCAAAATCGGATTGTTTACGTTCGGCGGCGGCTACGCGATGTTGTCGCTGATCGAGGAAGAGTGCGTCGGAAAGCACGGCTGGATGACGAAAGAAGAGATGCTCGATATGGTCGCCCTCGCCGAATCAACGCCCGGCCCGGTCGCGATCAACAGCGCGACCTACCTCGGCTGCCGTTTGCGCGGGTGGAAAGGGGCTGTGGCGGCGACGGGCGGCGTGGTGCTGCCGTCGTTTGTGATCTTGTACCTTATCTCGCTGGTGTTCGACGCGTTTTTAAAGATCGCGGTGGTCAAAGCGGCGTTCCGCGGGATCCAGGTCGCGGTCGGATTGCTGATTTTGCGCGCGGGTCTGTCGCTTCTTAAAGGACTTCCGAAAAAACCGTTCCCGCTTGTGTTCGCGGGGCTTGTTACCGTAGGCCTTTTGTGCGTCAACCTCTTTGCGTGGAGCTTTTCCTCGCTGTGGTGTATTCTCGTCGGTGCGGTCGCGGGGCTGCTGGCTGCGGGCGTACAAAAAACCTCCGAAAAGGAGGATGCGCCGTGATGTATTTAAAGCTGTTTTGGGAGTTTCTTAAAATCGGCGCGTTGTCGTTCGGCGGCGGCTATGCGATGATCGCGCCCATCCGCGACGTGGTGATCCAAAACGGATGGATGACCGACGCCGGCTTTATGCAGTTCATCGGCGTGTGCGAATCGACGCCGGGGGTGCTCGCCGTCAATATGGCGACCTTCATCGGCAGCACGCAGGGCGGCTTTGTCGGCGCGATCGTGTCAACGCTCGGTGTGATTCTGCCCGCGTTTTGCGTGATGCTGCTGCTCGGCACGGTGCTTTCCCGCTTCCGCGACAGCCGCGGTCTTGCCGCGGTGCTTTCGGGCATTCGCCCCGCCGCGCTCGGTATGATTCTGTCCGCCGGCTTGTGGCTCACGGCGCAGACGCTCGTTTTCTCCGGCTCGACACCCGCGTTCTCGCCCGACCTCAGAGCGATCGGGATTGCCGCGGTGCTGCTTTGCGTGATGATCGTGTGGAAAAAGAAAAAAGAGAAAAAGATGCCGGCGGTGCCGCTCATCGGACTTTCGGCGGTGCTCGGCGCGGTGGTATACAGCCTGTAAAACGATAAAAATGTCGAAAAACCCCTGTTTGTGTGAAAATTCATACAAATAGGGGTTGCTTTTTTTTATAAGGTATTCTATACTGAATTTGATTGCGGAATTTTTATTGAAGAGGAAAGGTCGGCGAGCAACGTGGCGAACGAGAGCCAAAACAGCGCAAAAAAATGGCCGCTTTGGAAGCGCCCCGCCGTATGGCAGGGAGTGTGGTTCGTCACGGCGATTTTGTGGTGCGAGCTGTGTCTGCGGATCTCCTCCTCCAGCGAAAAGCTGCCGTTTTTTACGGTGGGGATCGTGCTGGGCGGCCTGCTTACCGCCGCAGTGTTCGGGCTGATTTACGGCGCGTCGCTGTTGCTGCCGCAAAAATGGCGGTTCGGCGTGTTGACCGCGATTTTCGGGTTTTGTACCCTCGTCTGTATGGTGCAGACCGTGTACTTCCGCATTTTCGACACCTATTTCGTGTTATTCTCCGCTCGCGCGCTCGGCGATGCGATCGGCGACTACGACAGCGTGATGTGGGTAAATATCCTGCGCCGCCTCGGGTATCTCCTTTTGGAGGTCGCGCCGTTCGTGCTGTGGTGCGTGTTCGGCTGGCGTAAGATGAAGCCGGTCAAGCCGGGCGTGCGCAAAAGCCTTGCAACGGTGGTGGCGTCGGTGGCGCTGTATGCCGTGTTTTTCGTGGTGTTGGCGGTGTTGCCGCGCGGCGACCTGACCCCGTGGCACCTCTATTGGAACACGCTGGAGATCAACCCCTCCGTGCGTAACTTCGGCGCGCTCAACAGCCTGCGGCTGGACGTGAAATATCAGCTGTTCGGCGGCGCGGTGGACGATGTGAACGCCGGCCCGACCGATCTGCCCGAAATGTCGAAGGGTGAAACGAGCGAGGCGACCGAGCCGACCGGTACCGGCGCCGAAACCTCGGAAACGACGCCCGACACCCCCGCGTTCGTCGCGAAGGATCAGGTGATGAACCTCGATTTCGCTTCTCTTGCGAAAAACGAGAGCAACGCCGACCTCAAAATGCTTGACGACTATTTTGCCGGCATCAAGCCCTCCAAAACCAACGAATATACCGGAATGTTCGAGGGCAAAAACGTCATTATGATCACCGCCGAGTCGTTCTGCTCGTTTGCGGTGGATAAGGAGCGCACGCCGACGCTGTGGAAAATGGCGCACGAGGGGCTCGAATTTACGAACTACTACACGCCGGTGTGGGGAGTGTCCACGCTGGACGGCGAATACGCGAACCTGCTCGGCACGATCCCGAAATCCGGCGTGTGGAGTATGTGGCGCGCGCGACAGAACAACCTCTATTTTTCGCTCGGCAACGTGGCGAAGCGCGCGGGGTACACGACCATCGCCTACCACAACGGTACTTACGATTATTATGACCGCCACGAATCCCACTTTAACCTCGGCTACGATAAGTGGATCGCGGTTAACTCCGGCCTCGAAATGCCGCACGACACGTGGCCCAACTCGGATATTGAGCTCATCGACGTGACGACCGGCGATTATATGACCGCCGACAAGCCGTTCTCCGTCTACTATCTGACCATCAGCGGCCACGCGCCCAACACGTTTGACGGCAGCGCGATGGCGGAAAAGCACGAGGACGAGGTGAGCGACCTGCCCTATTCCGCCGAGGTGCGCGGCTACTTTGCCGCCAACTTGGAGCTGGAGGGCGCGATGAAGCTGCTGCTCGAGCGGCTGGAAGCGGCGGGCAAGCTCGACGATACGCTGATCATTCTTGCCGCCGACCATTATCCCTACGGGCTGACCGAGGCGTCGCTCTCGGAGATGTACGGCAAGGGCTACGACAAGAATTTCGAGATGTATCACAACACGCTGATGGTGTATAACCCGCAGCTTGCGCACAAGGTCATCTCGAAGCCCTGCTATGCGGTGGATATTCTGCCGACCGCGCTCAACCTGCTCGGCGAGGAGTACGATTCCCGCCTGCTGATGGGGTCGGATATTCTGTCCGATTCTCCCGGACTTGTGGTGTTCGTCAACCGCTCGTGGATCACCGATTACGGGCGGTATAACTCGGTTACCGGCGTGTTCACCCCGAACGAGGGTGTCACCGTGCCGGACGGCTACGTGGACAGTGTCAACGCCGTGGTGTCGAAAAAGTTCACCGTTTCGTCGTTGATTCTCGATAAAGACTATTACGGAGCGCTCTTCGGTCCTACGCAAAACCATCCGTAAAGATAAACCGTAAACCAACCACAACCCCCTGCTGTTAAAAAGGAGGAAGTAAAATGAAAGAGGCGTTGCTCTCGATTTTTGAGCTGTTCGGCGGTCTTGCCCTGTTCCTGTACGGCATGAACGTCATGTCCAACTCGCTCGAAAAGCGGTCGGGAGGAAAACTTACAAAAGGCTTGCGCAAAGCCACGTCCAACCCCATTAAAGGGTTGCTGCTCGGCGCGGGTATCACCGTGGCGGTGCAGTCGTCGTCTGCGGTGACCGTTATGCTCGTCGGCCTTGTCAACTCCGGTGTGATGGAGCTGTATCAGACGGTCGGCGTGATTTTCGGCGCGGACATCGGCACAACGCTTACCGTGTGGATCTTGACGCTGCTCGGCATTGACGGCGACAGCAACTTCTTTGTGTTGCTTCTCAAGCCGTCGACGTTTACGCCGCTTGTGGCGCTTATCGGCGTTGTGATGATGATGGCGTGCAAAAAGCAAAAGCAAAAAGACATCGGTGTTATCCTTGTGGGCTTTGCGGTGCTTATGTACGGCATGATGGCGATGAGCGGCTCTATGGAGGGCTTGACCGAGCTGAAAGGCTTTGACAAGATTCTCGAGATGATGTCGGAGCCGAGTCTCCCCGTGATCGTCGGCGCGTTTTTGGTGGCGACGCTGTTTACCGGTATCATCCAAAGCTCCGCCGCCGCGCTCGGTATGCTGTTGGCGGTCGTGGAAGCGGGTGTTGATCTGCCGTTCTTCGTGGCGTTCCCGCTGATCCTCGGTATGAACATCGGCACGTGTATGACCGCCATTCTCTCCTGCTTCGGCGTGGGAAAAGACGGCAAGCGCGTGGCGGTGATCCACGTTGCTATTAAAATTGTTGGCGCGGTCGTGTTCCTGTTCGGCTATTTCGGGCTGAACGCGATTTTCCACTTCGGTCTTACCGGCGCTACGATGAACGGCGTGACGATCGCGCTGGTGCATACGGTGTTCAACCTCTTAAACACCGCGCTGCTTATGCCGTTCAGCAAG
This sequence comes from Acutalibacteraceae bacterium, assembly GCA_045643425.1. GTDB lineage: Bacteria > Bacillota > Clostridia > Oscillospirales > Acutalibacteraceae > RGIG426. Next base: position 1,204 of record JAZUKW010000056.1, on the reverse strand, counting down.
CAGCTTGTAAGGCTCGCCGAGCGCATCGTGCCGGACAAGGAGTCGAAAAACGAAGAATTCCTTTTGGACGAGCGTTTGCTCAACACCCCGACCGTTGCGGTGCAGCAATGCCGCAGTATGACGGTGGATATGGCGATCGCGGCGCGTGACAACCTGTTTGCCGCGATGGATATGCTCAAAACCTACGATGCCGGCGGTGTGGACGATATTAACGCCGTCGAGGAGCAGGTAGACCTGCGCGAAGACCGCCTCGGCACCTATCTTGTGAAGGTGTCGGCGAAGGCGCTGTCCGGCCGCGACAGCCGCGAGGTGTCGCGTCTTCTTCACTCGATCGGCGACTTTGAGCGTATCGGTGACCACGCGATCAACGTGCTCGACGTGGCGACGGAATTGTTCGAAAAAGAAGAGAGCTTTACCGACGAAGCCATGTCGGACATCGCCGTGCTGTCCTCTGCCATCCGCGAGATCGTGGGGCTGGCGGTGGAGTCGTTTGTGAAGAGCGACACCGAGCTCGCCCAAAAGATCGAGCCGCTCGAGCAGGTCATCGACGGGCTTATCGACGAGGCGAAGCTGCGGCATATCCGCCGGTTGCAGGCGGGCAAGTGCACGCTGCAGCTCGGGTTTGTGCTGTCTGACCTGTTGACCGATTTCGAGCGTATTTCCGACCACTGCTCGAACGTCGCCGCCTGCCTCATTCAGCTTGAGGCGCACGCGCTCGACACCCACGAATACCTGCATCAGGTCAAATCCGAGGAAAACGAGAGCTTTATGACGGAATACAACGCGTTTGCCAAAAAGTATTCGCTCGGCAGCATCTAAAAAAATAAAAAAAGACTTGACAACGCGATTTCCATTCGCTATAATAGTCTCGTTGTCAAGATTTGGACGTTTAGCTCAGCTGGTAGAGCATTCGCTTGACGTGCGAAGGGTCAGCGGTTCGAGTCCGTTAACGTCCACCAAACAAAAGAGGGAGGCAAGCGCCTCCCTCTTTTGTTTTTGATTGTCAAAAACGGACGAGAACCGCCGGTTCGATAAGTGACGCCCCAAGAGCGCGCAGCGCGATTGGTCGGCGGAACTTATGCACGCGAGCGCGCAGCGCGAGTCGCAGTCCGTTAACGTCCACCAAACAAAAGAGGGAGGCAAGCGCCTCCCTCTTTTGTTTTTGATTGTCAAAAACGGACGAGAACCGCCGGTTCGATAAGTG
>JAZUKW010000055.1:0-11213 GCA_045643425.1 Acutalibacteraceae bacterium | reverse complement strand
GGTAAATTGTGGTATAATGCAAGCAACCTCGAGGAAGAAAACTTTTGGGAAAAGAGGAACCGATAATCATGTGCGAAATTTGCCACGGCGTCCCGTCCGCGTCTGACAAAAGCGAGGCGTTTGCTTCGCCCCGTCGGATCTGTGCGTGGTGTGACGAACCGATTTTTGAGGGCGCGTTTTACGTGATCGACGGCGAGCCGGTTTGCCCCGACTGTGTAGACGATTGCCGCCGAAGCGCCAAGGGGGAGGCGATATAATTGCCGAGCCGTTATCAACCGTTGTCCGAGGCGGGGAAGAACATCAAACGAGCGCTTGCACCCTGCGTTGAAATGGCGGTGCTGCTTGAAGAATTGACCGCCGAGCGGGCGGATATTGCGTCCCGCGGGTTTCCGGAGGAGGCGGAGCTGTCCGCGCGTATAGATACGCTGTTTTCGGATTTAGCGGCAAGTCGGCGGGAAGTGGGGCGTATGATCCACGAGGTCGACAGCTTGACCTCGCTGGAGCGTCGCGTGCTTCGTCTGCGCTATTTGTGTGCCGAGCCGTGGGAGGTCATCTGCTTGCGGCTTCACCGCGAGCGTGGGTGTGTGTTTACCACCTACCGCAGTGCGCTGAACAAGCTCGGGCAGGTGGCGGTGCTTGAAAACGCCGGATAAAAGAAAAAGCCGCAAGGGAAACTCCCTTGCGGCTTTTTTGTGTGCTTTATTTCAGATTTTTGAGGAATTCCTCGCCGGTGCCGTAATGCTCGACCACGTAGTCGATGTCCTTATCGCCGCGGCCGGAGAGGTTGACGAGAACGGAGGCGTGCTTGCCCTCGCGTGCGAGCTTGATCGCGCCCGCCAGCGCGTGGGAGCTTTCGATCGCGGGGATGATACCCTCGTAACGGCAAAGCAGGAAGAACGCTTCCATCGCTTCGTCGTCGAGCGCGGTGATGTAGTTGACGCGGCCCTTGTCGTGCAGGAACGCGTGCTCCGGGCCGACACCCGGATAGTCGAGACCGCTCGCCACCGAGTAAACGGGGTCGGGCTCGCCCTCTTTTTGGTTTTGCAGCAGAATACTGTCGAAGCCGTGCAGACGGCCTTTAGTGCCGTACGCCATCGACGCGGCGTGTTCACCGATGCCGGAGCCTTTGCCGAGCGGCTCCACACCGTAGATCTCCACCGGGTCGGCGATGAACGGCAGGAACATACCGATCGAGTTCGAGCCGCCGCCCACGCAGGCGACCACCGCATCGGGGAGCAGACCGGTCATTCCGACAAACTGCTCACGCGCTTCCTCGCCGATGCACAGCTGGAAGTCGCGCACCATCATGGGGAACGGGTGCGGGCCTAAAACCGAGCCGATGCAGTAGATGGTGTCTTCGTATTCGTCGAGATACGCCTCGAACGCGGCATCCACCGCTTCCTTCAGGGTCTTGAGGCCCTTGGAGACGGGCACGACGTTGGCGCCGAGCAGCTTCATACGGGTGACGTTGGGAGCTTGCTTCGCAATATCCACCTCGCCCATATAGATGTCGCATTCCAGCCCGAAATAGGCGGCGGCGGTGGCAAGCGCCACGCCGTGCTGACCGGCGCCGGTCTCGGCGATGATTTTTTTCTTGCCCATATACTTGGCGAGCAAGCCTTCACCCATGCAGTGGTTGAGCTTGTGCGCGCCGGAATGGTTCAGATCCTCGCGCTTGAGGTAAATCTGGGTTTGGCCGCCGAGCAGACGGGACAGCCGCTCACAATGGTACACCGGCGTCGGGCGACCCTGGAACTCTTTACGGATGCGGCGCAGCTCGTTGATGAATTGGGCGCTGTGGCAGATGGTGCGATACGCGGTTTCCACCTCTTCCATCGCCTTGGTCAGCTCGGGGGACAGATAGCGTCCGCCGTACTCGCCGAAGTAACCGTCTTTGCTCGGATACTCCTTGAGATAGTTTTGATACTCGAGATACTTGTTCATTTTGACAACACTCCTTAAAAAGGTTTTTTGTATTGTCCGTTTGTTTGCGGGGGAGGTCTGCAAAATAAAAAACTGTCCCTCGAAATTCGAGGGACAGGAATCTTTCCTGCGGTACCACCCAGCATTGGCTGAAATCAGCCCACTCACGCCGTCTGCGGACACAGACGCTTCGGGGATAACGGGCGAAGTTCCCGTCTGCCATCGGACGAAACGTCGTTTCGGCAGCCCTCCCAAGACCATTCGGCAACCTGTCGTGATACCGCGCTTCCACCGTCGGCGGCTCTCTGTCATCCGTGCAGGGGCTTACTTCCTCTTGTTCATCGGTTTATCTGCATTATAACGCGGGTTTTGTCGGTTGTCAAGCGGTTTTTTACGAAAAAATATTCACCATTTGCAAAAGGCTTCCTGCGGAGAGAGGCGCGCGGCCTTGACGGCGGGCGCGACCCCGCATAGCGTGCCGAACACAAGAAGCAGGAGCAAAAGTCCTGCTCCCCGCGCGATCGAGGGAGAAAACGCAATGCCTGCCGCGCGCAGTCCTACCGTTGCCGCCGCGCCGCCGACGGTGATGCCGACGACCGCGCCGCAAAAGGAGATGACCGCGCAGGAAAACAGCGTTTCCGCCGCGATACGCGAGCGGGAGGCGCCGAGAGCTTTTTTGAGCCCGATTTCCGGGATGCGTTCGGAAACGGCGGTCAGCTGTGTCGTAAGCAGCGTACATCCTGCGGCTCCGGCCGCGGCAACGCCCGCCAGCGCCAAAATGCCGCGAATCAGCGAGAGGAGCGCTGTCAGCCGTTCTTCCTGCACGGCCAGCGTCTCTACCGTGACCGTGCCGACAAAGGCGAGAGCTTTCCGAATCTGCAAAGCGGCATCCTCGCTGTTTTCGGCTTTTACCGCCAGCCGATCGAACCGCTCGTCGCCGGTCAGCGCCCATAAGGTGGTGTAGGGCATAAGCAGCAGCGGCGGCACGCTGCCGGTGAGGTTACTGAGCAGGCTACTTTTTGCGCGGGCCCCGCCGATGACCGCCAGCCCGTATTCTCGCCCGCCGACCGCAACGGCGAGGGTACGCCCCGTTGCAGACGCGCCGAAAGCGGCGTCGGCGGCGGATTCTTCCATAGTACAGCAAAGCCGCGTTCCCGCGCGATCGGTGCGGTCGGGAAGACGCCCGCTTCGGCAGGTGATGCCGACGGTCGCCGCCGCGGTTTCGTCTATGCCGCACAAAACGACCGGCGTGGAAACGCCGCCGAAATCCGCCACCGCAGACAGCAGACACACGGGCGTTGCCGTCTGTACGTTCGGCAGAGCGCGAACGGCGTAAAGCGCGTCTTTGCCAAGCGCGCCGTCCTCCGCTTTGACCGACAGACCCGACAGTCCCATCGCGCAAAGCTCCTCCTGTGCGGCGGAAAACGCGCCTCGGCCTACGGCTAACAGCGCCGTCAGCGTGGCGATACCGGCCGCCAGCGACAACACGGTCAGCAGCGTATGGATCGGCTTGCGCCACAGCTGGCGCAGAGAAAAAACGATACGTTCGATCACGGCGTCTCCTCCGAAACGGCTTGCCCGACGCGCAGGTCGGCGGGTGCGGTGAGCAGGCGGTCGCCGCGCGTAAGTCCGTTTACGATCACGCCGTTGTCTACGCGCTCTCCTACCGTGACGGGTTTTCGCGCCGCTTTTTTGTCGGCGACGACCAAAACGAACGTGCCGTCGCTGTCCGTATGAAGACAGTCTTCGTCGATCACCGTGACGTCTGCAAACGAAGCGACCGTTACGCGAACGGCGGCGGTCAGCCCCGGCTTCAGGCTCCTGTCTGTGGAGAAAAGCTTGACGACGGCCAAAAGGCCGATCTTGCCGTTTTGGGCGGTGGCTTTGTCGGCGATGCTTTGCACCGTTCCGTCGTAGGAGGGTTCTGCAAAGCCAACGCCCTCGACGCGGACGGACTGCCCTGTCTGCACGGCGTTGGCCGCGCTCTCCCGCACGAATACCCGCACGTGCTCGCTATCCGAAACCGTGCCGGGACAAAGCACGGTTTTTACCGCGTTTTGCGGCGTGACCGTAACGACGGTTGCCGCCGTCGGCCGCGGAAAATATACCGTAAGCAAAGCCGCGATCGCCGCGGCGGTGACGGCTGCCAAGAGAAGATAACGCTTGATCGTAACCACGTCCTTTTTCTTCGGATAGTATGCGAAACGCGGCGGGAAAATATGCGAATTGACAAAGAGAAAAAAACGCGGTACAATACGTATCGGAAAAGAGGTGTGCCTATGGAACATTGGGTGAGCTTTCCCGAAATGGGGCTTCGATTTTCTCTGTCGGATACGGCGCTGCAATTCAGCTTGTTCGGATCGCCGATCACGATTAAATGGTACGGCATTATGATCGCCTGCGGATTTTTGCTGGCGGTGATTTATGCGTTCAAGCGCGCCAAGTCGTTTAAGCTCGACGAGGATGCGATGTTCGACGTGGTGCTGGTGTCTACCGTTTGCGCGTTTGTGGGTGCGCGGTTGTATTACGTGCTGTTCTCGGTGGATCGCGCGTTCTACTTTGCCGACCCGCTGTCGATCCTGCGTGTGTGGGAGGGCGGACTCGGCATTTACGGCGGGCTGATTTTTGCGTTTTTGACCGGGCTGATCATGTGCCGGATTCGTAAAGTGAATACCCTTGCCATGTTCGATTTGTGTTCGATCGGCTTTCTCATCGGTCAAGCCATCGGCCGCTGGGGGAACTTCTTTAACCAAGAGGCTTACGGCGGCAACACGACGTTGCCGTGGGGAATGACCGGCGATATGATCCAAAGCGGCGTTCACGCAACGTCTGTCTACGATTGGGCGCTTCCCGTCCATCCGACCTTCCTCTATGAGTCGCTGTGGTGCGCGTTGGGGTTTGTGGTACTGCATCTGATCTCTGTAAAGGCATACACCTTTAGGGGTAAACTCTTCGCCGGGTATATGATTTGGTACGGCGCGGGACGGTTTTGTATCGAAAGCTTGCGCACCGACAGCCTGAAGCTCGGCAGCTTACGCGTGTCGCAGCTGGTGGCGGTGTTGGCGGTCGCCGGCGGCGTTGCGCTGTGGATCGTTTGCGCGAACAAAGCGAAAAACGCGCCGCCCGAGGAAGATCCGGATGACACGCCGACGGTGCCGCTTGCCGAAACGGAAGAAAAAACGTAAAAAATCCAATAAGAGGGGTTGACACACCCACTATTGTGTGGTATAATACCCCTCGTTCCTGCGGCTTTAGCTCATCTGGTAGAGCGCCACCTTGCCAAGGTGGAGGTAGCGAGTTCGAGCCTCGTAAGCCGCTCCAAAGGAGAAAGCCTGACCACTCGGTCAGGCTTTTTTGTTTATGGTACTTTGTTTATGATACGATGTATTAAAGGGGAAACAAGGCGCAGGTGTCCGTGTTTCGTTTTTTCTACCAAGAACGACAGACGGTTTTCGGTAATTCCGACAAAAAAGAACAAACGTTCGATTTTTTCGCAAAAAGGGTTGATTTTCCGAAAATGTTTGGTATAATGAGAGTGAACTTTTGAAAGTGAGGGAGACGTATGGCTACGAAAAAAGCGGCGGAAAAATCCGTTGGGATCGAGAAGAACGAAAACAAACAGAAAGCGCTGGAAATGGCGCTTGCCCAGATAGAGAAAAACTACGGCAAGGGTGCGGTGATGCGCCTTGGCCAAAATATGAATATGCACGTGGATGCCATTCCCACCGGCTCGGTGGCGTTGGACCGCGCGCTCGGTATCGGCGGCTTGCCGCGCGGCCGAATCGTCGAGATCTACGGGCCGGAGGCGTCGGGTAAAACGACGCTGGCGCTTCACGCGGTCGCGGAGGCGCAAAAGCTGGGTGGCGAGGCCGCTTACGTGGACGTGGAGCACGCGCTGGATCCCGTGTATGCGAAAGCGCTCGGGGTGAACGTGGACGATTTGCTCATTTCCCAGCCGGACACGGCGGAGCAGGCGCTGGAAATCGCCGAGGCGCTCATTCGCTCCGGCGCGGTGGATATTTTGGTCATCGACTCGGTGGCGGCGCTGGTGCCGCGCGCGGAGATCGAGGGCGAAATGGGCGACAACCAGGTGGGTGCGCAGGCGCGGCTGATCTCCAAAGCGATGCGTAAGCTGACCGGCGTGGTGTCCAAATCCAACTGCCTGCTGATTTTTATTAACCAGCTTCGTATGAAGATCGGCGTGGTCTACGGCAACCCGGAGGTGACGACCGGCGGCAACGCGCTGAAATATTACGCGTCGGTGCGCCTGGACGTGCGCCGTACCGAAACGCTGAAGGCGGGCGGCTCGCCCATCGGCTCGCATACCCGCGTGCGCGTGGTCAAAAACAAGGTGGCGCCTCCGTTTAAAGAGGCGGAATTCGACATTATGTACGGCGAGGGCATTTCGCACTTGAGCGAGGTGCTGGACTTGGCTGTGGAGGCGGGTATCGTCCAAAAATCCGGCGCGTGGTTCTCGTATAAAGAGGAGCGCATCGGTCAGGGCCGCGACAACGCCAAGGAGTATCTGAAAAACAACCCCGCTGCGGCGGAGGAAATCGAGGCGGCGGTGCGCGAGTGGATGATGGGATCGTCCGAGACGGCGGCGGAAAAGCCGGCCGCGGCGCCCGTGCCGATGGAAATTCCGCTGGCGGACGCGCCGCGCGTGACCGCGGCGCAGGCCAAGGCCAAAATCGACATCGTGGTTGAGGACTGAGTTTAATGGAACATTCGTTTACGGTGGAAGCCGTTGCCGTGCGCCGCGGCCAGCTGGTTCTTCTGACCCTTTCGGACGGGCGGGAGATCGAGGTGGATCGTCGCACGTGGGAACAATCGCCGTACGGGGCAAACAGCGCGCTGACAGAGGAAGATCTGTTGGCGCTTTTGTCGTTGTCGGCGGAAAATCGCGCCCGCGATCGCGCGTTTTATCTGTTGTCCCGTCGGGATTATACCCGAAAGGAGCTGGCGGAAAAGCTGCGCTGTGCCGCCGACCGCGAAACGGTCGAGGCGACCGTGGCGCGGATGGAGGAGCTCGGTTACGTCGATGACGAGCAGCTCGCGGCGCAGTATGCGCGGGAGTATTGCCTTGTTCGCCATTACCCGAAACGCCGCGCGGTGCAAAAAATGCGGGAAAAGGGGATCGACCGCGACGTGGCGGAGGATGCGGCGGAAAAAATCGGTGCGGACGATTTGCAAGCGGCTCTTGCTTTTTTAGAGAAAAAATGTTATACTCAAAAGGATGAACCTCAACGCCGCAAAATCGTGGATGCGCTGATCCGTTACGGCTTTGATTACGAAACGGCGCGTGTCGCGGTGCGGCAGGTGGAAGAATTGGAGGAGTCGTTTTGAGCTTTTCCGTTGGAATGGTGTCGCTCGGGTGCCCGAAAAACCAGATGGACGCCGAACTGATGCTCGGAAAAATACGTGACGCAGGCATTCCGATCAAGGCGGACGCCGCTTTGGCGGACGTGGTGATCGTGAACACCTGCGGTTTTATTGAAGCCGCCAAGCAGGAGGCGATCGAGACTATTTTGGAGTTTGCGACGCTCAAGCAGGAGGGCCGCATCAAACGTCTGATCGTCACCGGCTGTATGGCGCAGCGCTATAAGCAGGAGGTGGCGGACGAGCTGCCGGAATGCGACGCGGTGCTGGGCCTCGGCGCAAACGTGGACATCGTGGACGTGTGTAACCGCGTGATGGCGGGGGAACACGTGTGCGAATTCCCCTCCCGCAAATGCTGGAGCCTTGACGGCAGACGGTTGCAGACGACGCCGCAGTTTTTTGCGTTTATGCGTATCGGCGACGGCTGTAACAACTGCTGTACCTACTGCGCGATCCCGCATATTCGCGGCGGGCTCAAAAGCCGCAAGTTAGAGACGCTGGTCGAAGAGGCCAAGTGGCTTGTGGAGGGCGGCGTGAAGGAGATCACGCTCGTTGCGCAGGACACGACGCAGTACGGCGTGGATCTCTACGGCAAGCCGATGCTGACAGAGCTTCTTCGCGAGCTTTGCAAGATCGACGGTCTCAAATGGATCCGTATGCTCTATTGCTACCCCGAATACATCACGGACGAGCTGCTCGACGTGATGGCGGCGGAAGAAAAAATCGTGAACTATCTCGATATTCCGATCCAGCACGCGTCCGGCGCGGTGCTTGAGAGGATGAACCGCAGCGGCGACCGCGCGTGGTTGACGGCACTTATGAACCACATTCGCGAAAAAGTGCCGGGGATCACGCTCCGTACCACCGTGATGACCGGCTTCCCCGGAGAGACGGAGGCGGATTTCGAGGAATTGTGCGCATTTGTAAAAGACGTGAAATTCGACCGCCTCGGCTGCTTCGCCTATTCGGCGGAGGAGGGGACGAAAGCCGCCGAAATGCCCGACCAGGTGCCGGAAGAGGTGAAACAACACCGCGCCGACCTCGTTATGGAACAGCAGGCGCGCATCGTCGAAAAGAAAAATGAGGCGATGATCGGTCAAACGGTAACGGTGCTTGTCGAGAGCTTCGACCGTTATGCGGAGTGCTGGTTCGGCCGCAGCACCGCCGACGCGCCGGATATTGACGGCAAGGTGTTTTTCAGCGTGGAAAACCCGCCGAAGCCGGGTGACTTCGTGCAGGTAAAAATTACGGATACCCTCGAATGGGATTTGATCGGAGAGGCGGTTTTGGAATGAATTTACCGAATAAACTGACGCTTTCGCGCATTCTGCTGGTGCCGCTGTTTTTGCTGCTGTTCGTGTGGGAGTTCCCGTTCCACTATCTCGCGGCGGGCTTGGTGTTCGGCGCGGCGTCTTTTACGGATATGCTGGACGGCAAGATCGCCCGCGCGCGCGGTCTTGTGACCAATCTCGGAAAGTTTATGGATCCGATCGCCGACAAAATGTTGACGACGGCGGCGTTCGTGGGCTTCCTCGCCATCGGCAAAATGAGCCTGTGGGCGCTGATGATCATTCTTGTGCGCGAGTTTGTCGTGACGTCGGTGCGCCTCGTTGCCGCCGAGGGAGGCAAGGTCGTTGCCGCCAACTATTGGGGAAAATTAAAGACGGTGGCGCAGTATATCGCGATCAGCTATATGCTCGCGGTGCTGGAATTCTGCACCTGGAAGGACACGGTGCTGGCGGCGGTCGCGCTGCCGGATGCGGCGTTCTCGGTGCCGCTTTTGATCGGCGAGATCTTCATTTGGATCGCTACCGCGCTGACCGCGATTTCCGGCGGCGTGTATTTTTGGCAAAATCGCTCGTTCTTTTTGGAGGGTGAGCGTTAATAGAGGAGGAACCACTATGCGACGCGACAAAATCAACTATTATCTTGATATTGCCCAAACGGTGAGCCATCGCGGCACCTGCCTGCGCCGTTCTTACGGCGCGGTCATCGTCAACCACGACGAGATCGTGTCCACCGGCTACGTCGGCGCGCCCCGCGGGCGCAAAAACTGCACCGATCTCGGTCGGTGTATCCGTTCGGAGCTGAAAATCCCGCGCGGCGAGCGGTATGAGCTGTGCCGCAGCGTCCACGCGGAGGCGAATGCCATTATCAGCGCACCGCGCGACAAAATGCTCGGTGCGACGCTGTTCCTTTGCGGCGAGGAGGCGGACGGCTCGCTCGTCGAAAACGCCTGCTGCTGCTCGATGTGCAAGCGCATGGTCATCAACGCCGGCATCGCCAAGGTCATTGTGCGCACGACGGCGGACGAGTATACGACCTACGACGTGATGGATTGGATCACAAACGACGAGTCGCTTGACGGCGTGCTCGGCTATTGAGGTGAATGCGATGAAACGAATTTTGGCTTTTGGTGTTTGTCTGCTGCTTTGTGCGGCGCTTCTTTGCGGCTGTGACGGCGCGAGGGGCAACGACGTGTCGGTGGACATCAACGCGCTGATCCATACGCTGGATGAATTCAAAAACGGCGACGTGTCCTGTTTTGTGACGGTGGAAAAGGCGAAAGAGCCTACCGCCACCGGCGCGGAAAGTGCCGCCGTGGAGGAAACCGTGACCTACACCTTCAAAGGGCAGGATGCGGTGGATCTGTATAACCTGATGAATCGGGCGGGCTGGAAGACGATGGAGGCGGCCGACCAACCGACCGGCACCTACGCCCAGATGCTGACGCTGGATTTTTATGCCGGCCGCTCGCTGGAGGATGCGACCGCCTATTACGGCACGGTCGCGATCTCCAACCAAGACCGCATTATTGCGTCCGCGTCGCCGAACGATCTGTCGCTGTCGATCGCGCAGGCGGCGGCGGGAACGTACGATGCGCTGTGGGAGTTCATTACCGAAAAGGGTGAGGTTGACGAATGAAGATTTTGAAACGACTTTTATGCGCGCTTTTGTGCGTGGCACTGTGTGCGACCGGCGCGATTTCGGCGGCGGCTGCGCCGCGCCCGGCGTATGGCGACGCCAACGCCGACGGTACGGTCAATATGAAAGACGTGCTGACGCTGCGGGCACATATCGCCGACATATACGTGGATATTCAAGCCTTGAACGCCGACGCGAACGGTGACGGTGCGATCAACACGAAGGACGTGCTGCTGCTGCGCAAATTCGTGGCGGATCTTCCCGTGACGTTCGGCGAGCTTGCGCAGCCGATGGATCTGCCGCTTTGCGCCGGAAAGGATGTGGCGTTGACGCTGTACGACGTCAACCCCGACGGCGAATACGGCTATGAGCTGTACCTCGGCGCGGAGAACCTGACCACCGATCGCACGATCGAGATTACGCTGCTTGCCGCGGCGCTTAACGACTGCTCGTTCTTCCCGCTGTGGGCGGTGGATTTGGAACCGGGTCAAAGCACGGTGGACACCGCGATCTTCGGTATTGGCGAGGACTTTACGGAGGAGATCGAAAAAGTCGGCTTGTGGGTCATGGCTGTGGATCTCGAAACCGAAGAATTCGTGGATGCCGGCGGTGAGGTGACGGAGTTTTATCTCTCCGGCGACGCGACCACCTACGAGAAAAAAGACCGCGCGCCGAAAGACGGCGTGACGCTGGTGGATAACAGCGAGATTTCGGCGATTGCCACCGGCTTGGAAACGGACGAGTTCGGCTGGTTTACGGTCCTCAACACCTATATGGAAAATCGCACGGACGAGCCGCTTGTGTACATCTGCGAATCGGCGAAGGTCAACGGCAACGAGGTGTCGGCGTTATGGATTGGTATGGTGCTTCCGCACACAAGTATGGAAACCGGACTGATTTTGGATGTGGATGAGCTGACCGAAGCGTCGATTTCGGAAATCCAAACCGTGGAGTTTTCGATCGACGCCTACGACGTTACGGCGCTC
>JAZUKW010000054.1:0-12780 GCA_045643425.1 Acutalibacteraceae bacterium | reverse complement strand
GTTAGCCTTCTTTTTGGGGATCCTCATACAACGTCCACGTAATCTCCTGTGCGGTCTCGCGTGCTTTGTCATCCTCCGGCAACACTTCCACAAACGAAGCGATGGCACACTCGATCATCTCGTCCTCCGGCTCTTTGGTGGTAATACGCTGTACCCACAAGCCGGGCGCGGAGATAAAGCGCGTAAATTTGTTATCCTTGCGGCCGGCAAGCTTGATCGCCTCATAGCCGACGCCCATCACGAACGGGATCATCAAAATCTTGATGCCGGCGCGAAGAAGCGACGGAATGTCGTGCGGAATGATCATCGAGAAGAAAATGCCGATAAGCAGCATCAAAATCATAAAGCTGGTGCCGCAGCGCGGATGGAAGCGGATCTGCTTTTTGACGTTTTCCACCGTCAGCGGCAGGCCGTGTTCATAGCAGAAAATCGTCTTATGCTCCGCACCGTGGTACTGATACACGCGGCGGATGTCTTTCATCAGCGCAGTCGCGGAGATGTAGGCGATAAAGATGATAATACGCAAAAGGCCCTCGCAGAACGACTGCAAAAAGCGGTTGTCGAGCGCGGGGATCACCGCTTTGAGCAGGTTGTAGATTTGGATAGGCAGCCAAATAAACAGCCCCACGCCAAGCCCGATACCGAGAACGCAGCTAATTACCATCAGCACGGCGAAAAGCGGGCCGTCGCTCATTTTCTTGACTTCTTTTTCGTTCTTTTCGTTTTCCACTTCCTCGTCGCCCATACCGGACATATCGACCGAAAGCATCAGCGCCTTATAGCCCTGAACAAGCGAGTCCACGAAGTTGAACACGCCGCGGATAAACGGGGTTTTCCAGAAAAAGCCCTTGTGGGACGCGCCGTTTTCCCATTCCTTCATTTGGATCTCTTTGGTTTCTGCGTGGCGTACCGCCATCGCCGTCTTTTTCGGCCCGCGCATCATCACGCCCTCGATCAACGCTTGTCCGCCGATCGAGGTGTATTTTGCGGGGCAGGATTTTTCTTTGCTCATAGTGTCTCCTTCCCGGTTTGCGGCTGTTTTTTCGGAAGCGTGATGATGACGGTCGTGCCGACACCCTCATCGCTTTCGATTTCCAGCGTACCGTTATGCTTTTTAATAATTTCATCCACAACGGCAAGTCCGATTCCCGAGCCGGGAATCCCGCCGTTTTTGCCGGCGCGATAGAACTTGTCGGTAATATGCTGTAAATCCTCGTCCGAGATACCGATACCGGTGTCGCTCACCACCACCTGGGCAAATTCGCCCATTTCGGCGGTCTCCACCCGCACCGTTCCCCCGGAGTGCGAATACTTGATCGCGTTGTCAATCACGTTAACGAGCACCTGGCGCAAGCGGATACGGTCGCCCTCGATCGGCAGCATCACTTGAGAGTTTTCCATATATTTGAGCGTGATGCCCTCGCGCTTGGCACGGTCGCGGTACAGCATCACGCTGTCCTCCACCTCGGCGAGCAGATCCATTTTTTCGATCTGTACCGAGAAGCGGCCGCTTTGCATTCTGGAAAAGTCGAGCAGATCTTCCACGATACGCGCGAGACGGTCGGTTTCGCCGGAAATGACCTTGAGGCCCTTCTTGGTCATTTCCTCGTCCTCCGTTCCGAGCTCGCAAAGCGTCTCGCTCCAGCCCTTGATCGAGGTGAGCGGCGTACGCAGCTCGTGAGACACGGAGGAAATAAACTCGTTTTTCATTTTTTCGGCGTTGGCGATCTCGCCCGCCATATAGTTGATCGTATCGGTCAGCTCGCCTATTTCGTCGTTATAGCGTTTTTCGATACGCACGTCATAGTGACCGAGCGCGATGTTGCGCGCGGTGCGGCCGATCTCTTTCACGGGGTTTATAATGGTGCTGACGAAGTAGGAGTTGGAAAGCATAACAAAGAACAGCACCGCCAGCGCGATAGCGATAATGGCCAGCGTCGCCGACCGCATTTCGGCGTTGATCAGCCGCAGCGAGGTGACGTAACGCAGGCCGTATGCGGTCGAGGCGCGTTTTTCCGACAGTCGGACACACACGGACATCACGTTTTCACCGCTGGAGGATTGACCGCGCCACGAGGCGGTTCCCTCCTTCGAGGTTGCGGTCGCCTCCCAATCGGGAGCCGTTTCGCCAGCCCGACCAAAGCCGGTGGAGGTGAGCACGATCGAGCCGTCGTTATTCACGAGCTGGACTTCTACCAGCTCTTTGTCCTGGAAATTCGCCACAAAGTCACGAAGACCCGACTCCAAATCGAAGTTGCCGCCTTTGAGATACCGCTCGAACAGATCCGCCGAGCTGTTGGCATACGACAGCAAATCCGCCTGTGCGGCGCGATAGTAGTAGCTTCTTGTCAAAAAGACGAAAGCGACCACCAAGAGCGCCAAAAACACAAACACGGTTCCAAGCCCGTTGACCAGCCACCGTTTGGTGATGCCCGTCACGCGCGTAAATGCCATGATCGCTTCCTCCTTTCGTGTTCAGTCTTCCGTTTGCCGCTTTACGGCTTCCAAAAATAGCCCTTGCCCCATTCGGTGCAAATATGCTTCGGAGCGGAGGCGTCCTCCTCCAGCTTCATCCGCAGGCGGCGGATATTCACGTCCACGATTTTATCCTCGCCGAAATAATCCTCGCCCCACACACGGTTGAGAATATCCGTGCGGCTGAAAATCTGGCCGGGGTGCGTGAAGAAATATTCGATAATTTGAAATTCGAGTTGCGTCAAGTCGATCTGTTCGCCGTTTTTTTGAAGCGTGCGGCTGCGGACGTTCAAAATAAACTCGCCGGACTCGATCTCCTCGGTATACGGAGCGGCATCCGCCGCGCGGGTTTTCGAGAGGCGCCGATACAGCGCCTCCACCCGCGCCACCAGCTCGGAGGGGCTAAACGGTTTGGTCACGTAGTCGTCCGCACCGTTTTGCAGACCGCTGACCTTCTCCGCCTCCTGCGTGCGAGCGGTGAGCATAATAATGCCCATCGTGTCGCTTTTGGCGCGCAGGCTGCGGCACACCTCGAAGCCGTCGATACCGGGCAGCATCACGTCAAGAAGCGCCACGTCGACCGGTTTTCCCTCTTTTTCGGAGGCGTCGAACGCCGCAAGCGCTTCCTCGCCGGAGCCGGCCTCCAGCACGTCGTAGCCCGCCCGCTTCATATACAGTACCACGAAATCGCGGATCGAAGCCTCGTCCTCACAAATCAAAATCCGTTTCAAAAAAGCCGCCTCCTTTACGAAAGCACCGTCATACGGTACAAAATTTCATTCAAATCAAGCCGCAGCGCCGCATTCTCCGCTTCGTTCCACCACACGCGGTATTCGGAGCCGCTGCCTTTCAGCTGGATCGTCTTATACACGCGAGGCGCCGGCTGGCCCACCGCGCCGGTCGCCGTTTCGACCGGAACAGCGTCGCTGGCGGAGCTATGACGGATAACGCATTCGAGCGTCTCGACACCATCCTGCGTATAGTAGAGATCCAAACGGTGGGACTGCGTATCGTACGCGACGGAAACCGCGCCCAGCCACGCATTGTCCAAACGAAGCAGATAGCCGTCCTGCGGCACCGTAACCGAGTAAAACTCGGTCACGTCCTCGCCCGCCGCGGCATCATAGGAGCACCAACGTGTCAGCCAAAGGCTCTCTCCGACACCGTTTTCGGGAAGCGGCAGCTTCTCGCTGACCGGCCATTCAAGGCGATCGTCTCCGTCAACGTCACAGAACGACAGGCCGGACGTGCGCGCCGTTTTGGTCGTTACGTTGGCGTAATCGTCATACAGCGGAGCGGTCAGATGCTGACCGTCCCAAAACACCAGCTCGGTGATCATCACGTCGCTGTCTTTTTCGCAATCGGCAAAAATGCCCACCGCGCCGTTTTCGTAGCGGCAGCTGTCGATCGAGAGGATCTTTTCGATATAGCCGTCAATATCGGTCTTGCCCTTGGTTTGCAGCTTGCCGTTTTGCATAGAAACCAGCCGTGCCTCCACCTCGTACTCCGAGTTGCTGATGTGATACACAAGCAGGTCGTTTTGCGCTTCGCTGGAAATATGGCCCACGAAAAAGTCGGTATACCAATACGCGGCAAGAGACTTCATCGCAAGCGGAGACAACCGATATACGCACAGGCGGCTGTCGCGGGCAATACTCACCTCGTAGCCGATCAACAGCTCTAAATGGCCGTCGCCGTCCAGATCGGAAAAACGCACCTCGCGGATGTCGTTGCTTTCGCTTTCGACGTCCGCCACGCTCTCCCACTCCTTGCCCTGCTTACGCAGGTAGTTGACGTGGGCAAGCGGCTGTTCCTCGGACAGCGCATAAAACGCGAGCGCCTCATCCACGCCGTCGCCGTCGGTATCTTTCACGATGAACGCCGTACGGAACTGACCGCTGTGGGGATATTTGAGCTTATACTGATTGGCGGCGGTGGAACCGTATTCGCCGGAGATAAAGGTCGCCAGCGCCGTTTGGATCGCTTCCTCGTCGCCGGTCGCCGCGGGCGAAACGAGGTTTTGGGAGATGTTGAATTCAAACAGCGAGCAGCCGCAAAGCGACAGACAGCCCAAAAGACAAAGCGCCGTTTTCAGCACCGCTTTTAACCGTTTCAATTCACACTCCCCCTTTATAACACATATATAGTTTATTATAATACCCGCGCGACAAAAAGTCAATGCAATCCCCTAAAAACCGCAAAAAGCGCCGCTTGTCCGAAAGGACAAGCGGCGTTCTTTAAAACAGAGCCACGATCTCTTCTTTTTTGCGAAGTCCCACAAGCGTTCCCGCCACTTCCCCGTTTTTAAACACCATCAGCGTGGGGATGCTGTCGATTTCGAACGCGTTCGCAAGCTCCGGCTCGTCGTCCACGTTCACCTTGCCGACGGTCACTTTTCCGTCATACTCGGCGGCGATCTCTTCGATAAGCGGCGCGATCATACGGCACGGGCCGCACCACGTCGCCCAAAAATCCACCAGCACCGGCAGACTGCTTTTAAGCACTTCCTCGTTAAAATTTTCGGCGGTCAATTCGATCTCCATAGAGACTCCTCCTTATTTTTCGCGTTTCAGGCGGAAATCCACCGAGCGGCGCAAGTATTCGAGATACTCCTCGTCGCGGCACATCGCCTTGGTCGGCGCATCCGACAGCTTCGCCACCGGACGTCCGTTGACGTATTGCAGCTTGATGACGATATTGAGCGATTCTTCGTTGGTATCGTTCGAGCAGAACGTGCCGATACCGAACGACACCTTGGCGCGGTCTTTAAAATTGTCATACAGCGCCTGCGCGTGATCGAAGTCGAGCCCGTCGCTGAAAAGCAACAGCTTGGTTTTCGGATCAACGTCGTATTTTTTATAGTGCGCAATGATCTTTTCGCCCCATTTGAACGGGTCGCCGCTGTCATGGCGCACGCCGGTGTAGTTGTTGACCATCGAGCGGTTGAAATCGAGCAGAAACAGGTCGGTGGTGATCGTATCGGTCAGCGCCGTACCGTTATCGCCCTGATACTCGTCGTACCAATCCTTCATCGCGTAGTGGTTCGTATACGCCAGCGGAATGGAGTCGATGCCCTGATACATCTGGACAAATTCGTGGGCATAGGTGCCGATCGGCGTCAAGTTATATTTCATCGCAAAATACACGTTGGACGTACCGACGCAGTTCTTCGTTTCGGTCGCCAGGCGTTTGATGACCACGTCCTCCCACTCGCGGGACAGACGGCGGCGGCAGCCGAACTCAGCGAATTGGAACGTATACGTGCCGTCGTTGAACGCGGCTATTTTTTTATCCAAGCGCTCTTTCGCGGATTTGAGCAATTCGTCGTAGTCGTAGGCAAAGCGGAAATACACCTCGTTGACGATCTCGAGCAGATAGATCTCGAACTGCATCGCCGAAAAGAGCGGGCCCTTCACCACGATCGACAGCTCGCCGTCTTTGGAAAGTCCCGTTTCCACGTATTCGCGGATAGGACGCCACAGCCGCAAAAACTCCACGTAGTCGTTTTTGATAAAACGAATGGAGCGGAGATAATCCAGCTCTTTTTTGGTGAATTTCAGCGAGCAGAGATGGTCGATTTGGCCGTTGATCTCCTCCAGCATCTCGCGGGTGAATTTGACGTCCGTGTTGCGGCACTTAAAGTAGTATTCCCCGCACAAATCCGTATGCTTATGGAAAATCACCTGATCCATATTGAATTTGTAAAGGTCGGTATCGAGCAGCGACACAACGATGGGTTCCAGCTTCATACTATCAGATCCTTTCAGAAGCGCGGTTCAAAAACCGGCATCAGCTCCAGCTTAAATTGGTTTTGTTTATGCAAACGGTCGATGCGCTCTTTTTTAGCGGCATCTTCGATAACGCCCTCGCGGATATACCGGTCGAGCTCGGCGTAGGTAAAGCCTAAGTTTTCCTCGTCCGTCTTGCCGCAAAGTCCGTCGATCGGTACCTTATCGACCAGCACGTCGGGAAGCCCGAGCACACGGCCGATCGCTTTCACCTCCGCGACCGTCAGACGCGAGCAGGGGCTGAAATCCCCTACGCTGTCACCGTAGCGGGTGGAATAGCCGACAAAATCCTCCGACAAGTTGCAGGTGTTGGCAACGCGCCCGTTTTTGCTTTGGGACACGGCGTACAGCGTCGCCATACGCACACGCGGCGGCAGATTCGTCAAGCTCTGTGTCGAAAGCTCGAACGGCACGGCGTTTTTGATACCCTCCACCGCGTCCTTCACGTTGACGATGACCGACTCGATGCCGAGATGCGACACAAGCAGCTTCGCCATATCGATGTCCGCCTGCTCGCCGCAGGGCATCAGCACGCCGATGACGCGCTCTTTACCGAGCGCTTCAACGCACAACGCCGCCACCACCGAGCTGTCCTTGCCGCCGGAGATACCGACGACCGCGTTACAGTCCGGCCCGTTTTTCTCGAAAAAGTCGCGGATCCACGCGACGCATTCGTCCTTAACCTTGACCGCATCAAACATACTCATTCTCCTATCACGTCGATTTGGCAGCTTCTCATCGTCGCGAGCGCGGCCTTGTGCGCTTCGGGCGTGACACCCGCACAGCAGGACGCGTCCACCGTGATTTTCGCGTTCGGGTAGCCGGCGCGCATGATCAGCACGTTGGAGACCACGCAAATGTCGGTGCAAAGACCGACAAACTCCGCCTCGATTTCTTCGCCGGGATAGCGGTCTTTCAGCCCTTTTGAGATACTGAAGCTGCCGAAGCCGGCTTTGATCACGTCTTTATACTCCTTGCCGGAAAGCGCGGCTTTGACCGCCGGGCAGAGATCGTGTCCCTCGGTACCGTCGATACAATGCGCCACCGGGAGCTTTTGTCCCTCCAGCGTGGAGAAATAATTGTCATAGTGGGTGTCGTAGGTGACGAAGATCTCGTCGCCGTCGAATTCCTCGATTTTTTTGACCACGTTCGGCACGATGGCGACCGCCTCTTTCGTTCCGAGCGCACCGTCCACAAAGTCGTTTTGCATATCCACAACGACCAGCACCTTTTTCACGGACATTCTCCCCTTTTTATAGATTTTCCAAATTGTTCTCATTATAGCACAGGGAAACCCGTTCGTCAATAAAGAAAACCCCGCCTTTCGACGGGGTTTTCAAATGAGTTTGCTTAGGCGGCAGTCACACCGGCTTCGGTGTGATTACTCCACACGTTGACACCGTCCGCATTGCGGAACGCCTGCACCGTATATTTGGCGCCGGCAACCGCGTTCGCGTTTTTGTCGGTGTAGCTCGTGGTGTTGATGCCGATCACGGTCTTGACGGTCTTCCACGCCGAACCGTTCCAGCGATAGAGGCGATAGCCGGTCGCGCCGGTCACAGCCTCCCACGAGACCACAACACCCTCACCGGTCACTTCCGCTTCGGAAAGCGTCGGCGTGCTGAGCACCACGCGCGCGGTCGTACCGGTCGCGTCATAGGTGCTGTAGATCTTCACGCCGCCCTCGGTGGTATACGCCTGCACCGTGTAGGTGTAGTAGACGTTCGCCACCGGGGTTTCGTCGGTGTAGGTCGTGGTGGGCGCTTCCACCATGGCGATGGTGCGCCAGGAGGTATCCGCCGTCTTGCGATAGATGCGATAGCCCTCCGCACCGGAGACCGTATCCCAATTTATGGTGATCTTCATACCGTTCGCCTGGCCCTCGGTTTCGGGCGTACCGAACTCGGCGGTCGCGGACACGCCGGTCGTGTCGTAACCCGACCATTGGGTCGTGCCGGTCACGGTGCTGTCGTAATACGCCTGCACCGTGTAGGTGTAAGTTTGACCGGAGATAAGGCCTTTGGCGAGATAACTCACGGTGTTCGCGTCGGCGATCGTCTTAACAGTCACCCAATTCGTGCCGTCTTTACGATACAGACGATAGCCGGTCGCGCCGGTCACCTTCTGCCACGTCACGGTAATGCCGGACGCGGACGCCACCGCAGAGGTAAGCGCCGGCGTACCGAAGGTGACGGTAGCGGATTTGCCGGCCGCATTGTAGTCGCCCCAGATCTTGCCGGACGTGCCGTTGACGTAGGCCTGCACCGTGTAGGTGTAGGTGCCTTTGTCGAGAGCTTCGTCCGTATAGGTCACGGTCGTGCCGCCCGTAATGTCTTTCACGGTAGCGTAACTGCCGCTGCCGCTCTTGCGATAGACGCGATAACCGGCCGCGCCGGACACGGCGTTCCACTTAAAGATGACGTTATAGCCATCCGCCGTCGCAGAAACGAGCGTCGGCGTTGCAGGCGGATCGGGATCGACGATCACTTCGGTGAAGTTGGCGGTCACACTGACGTTCTTCGCCGGCATCGTGAACTTGTTGTTCACGACCGTCACGTCAGAGGACGACCAGTTCGAGAACGTAAATCCGCTGCGGGATTCGGGCGTCAGCGTAATCTCCGTTCCGGCAACCGCGCTGGACGGGCTGGCCGAACCGCCGTTGACGGAAACGGTATACAGCTGTTTATAGGTCGCGGTGATGCTGACGTTCTTCGCCGGCATCGTGAACGTGGTCGAGCTGCTGTTTGCGTTCGCAAAGGTCACGTCAGAGGACGTCCACTTGTCGAACACGTAGCCGCTGCGGGTTTGCGCCGTAATGGCAACCGACGCTCCCATCTTCGCGGAGGTCGGGTTGGCCGTGCCGTAGGTCATAGACACCGTGTAGGTCGCGTCTTTATACGTCGCGGTAACGGTGACGTTGTTCGCCGGCAGCGTGAACGTGGTCGTCGCGCTGTTGGCGTTTGCAAAGGTCACGCCGTCGCTCGTCGTCCACTTGTCGAACACCTTGCCGGTCGCCGGAGCGTTCGCGGTAATCGTGATGGTGTCGCCCATCGCGCCGCCTGCAGGCGAAGCCGAACCGTTGTTGACGGTCACGGTGTACGCCGCATTCTTATAGGTCGCGGTGATGCTCACGTTCGAAGCCGGCATCGTAAAGGTGTTGCCGGTAAAGGTCACGGACGGGGTCGAAGTCCACTTGTCGAACACTTTGCCGCTCGGCGCTGTGCCCGGAGTCAGCGTAATCGTGTCGCCGACGTTCGCGGTCGTTTTGCTCGCCGTGCCGCCGGTGACGGACACGGTGTAGTTGATTTTTTCATAGTTCGCAGTCACAGTGACGTTCTTCGCCGGCATCGTGAACGTAGTCGTCGCGTTATTGGCGTTCGCAAAGGTCACGCCGTCGCTCGTCGTCCAGTTCTTGAACTGATAGCCGGTTTGCGCCGCGTTCGCGGTAATCGTCACCGTGTTGTTATACATCTGCGAGGTCGGGCTCGCCGAACCGTTGTTAACGGTAACGGTATAAGTCTTCGCTTTGTAGGTCGCTTCCACCGACACGGCGCCCGCAGGCATCGTAAACGTGGTCGAGGTGCTCGTGGCACTCGCAAAGGTCACCGGAGCCGAGCCGCTCTTCGTGACCCACTTGTCAAATTCCATGCCGGTCGCCGGCGCATCCGCGGTCAAGGTCACGGTCTGGCCGTATTGCGCTTTCGTCACGGCAACGCCGTTCACTTTCGCCGTACCGAGGCTCACCGCTACGTTGTAGCTGATGTTCTCGTAGTTCGCGGTCACCGCCACGTTTGCCGCCGGCATCACAAAGGTGGTCACGGCGCTGTTGGCGTTCGCAAAGGTCACACCGGAGGCGGTCCAATTCTTGAACTGCATACCGGTCGCCGCACCGTTCGCGGTGATGGTCACCGTCTCGCCCGCCGCAGCGGTCGCTTTGTCGGTCGTGCCGTTGGTCACGCTGACGGTGTAGGTCGCCGCCGGAACGCTGGACTCTTCCTCGCCGCTCGGAATGCTGGTTCCCTCGACGAGGATAAAGTTATCGAGTACAGCGGAAATGTCCGTATATTTCGGAGCATTAACAATGATGTCAAACCGCGTTTTGTAGTTGTCGTTTGTGGACAGAACCGTAGAAGCAGTGTCAAAGGTATATGTGCCGGGAGCCGTATAGGAAGTATATCCGCCATCGCCCTCTTTGTTATGCACTTTAACCTTTACACCGGTGGAGTTTTCCATATCAAAACGCAGGGTATACGTTTTTCCTCCGCCGACTTCCGCTGTGAAAGAAGCAGATACCTCCAAATCCTTACTCGGGTTGCCGGAAATAACCAGTTGACCATTAGAAACGGAGGCAATTCCGGACGGCGTAACCGACCAATCCGTAAGTCCGTTACTAAAATCGCCGTTTTTAATGAGGTTGCCGGAGACCGTTCCGCCGCCACCGCCTTGCGTGGTGGTGGTCGCCTTCGTGGTCGTGGTGGTAGAGCTGGCGCTCTGCGACGACGACTGCGACGTCGGCGTAGACGGGCTTGCGGTATTGTCCACAAGAACCGCACTCGTAATCGTGTAGGTCGAGTTAGAAGCACCAATCAACACACGGTCCATACCCTCGGTTGCCGTAAAGGTGTACGAAAAGTCGCCGTTAATGTCTGTCTTAATGTACGTACTTCCGTCCAAAGAAAGTTTCAAATTTTTGGACGTGCTGGGAATCGTGCAAGAAAGTGTGTAGCTATGTCCCGGGATAAAGGACACCGTTTGATACATTGCCTTGCTATCGGTGTTGCCGTTATCAATGTAGAAAGAACCGTCGGAATAAACGTTATTTTTGGTATCCGTTTTGCTAACGTTCCATCCGAACTTCGAATCGCCGGTATTGGTCACTTTAAAATCACCGTTGATGAGGAGGTTACCATCGGTGACTTGGCTCGGCTGAGTTTGGGACTGTGAGGACTGGGTCGTATCGCCGCCACCGCCGGAGGTATAGCGATAGACATTGATTTCGATAGAATTCACGGTAAACGTACCGCCGGCCTCATCATGATACAGACCGAGCGTCATAGTCGGGAACTGCACCGAGCTGTAAGTTCCGCCGGCGCCATAATGCGCCTTAACAGTAGAACTGTTGGTGGAAATAGAGGTGCCGCCGTCGTATTCGGATGCCCAATACTCACCCGTACCGAACGCAACCGGATAGAGATAGTCACCGTTCACGGAGTTTTTACCGGTCACAATCACTTCGTAATATTCGCCGGAGGTCAAATCAATGGCACCATTAGTATTGTAGTCATTGATGACCGCCGTGGACATCGCCGAGTCAGTATATTTACCGCCGGGCGTCACCGCAACGTTCATATTCCCCTTGTAGTACAACGCCTTTTTCGTCAGCGTCATACCGGAGGTGTTTTTGGTCGTTGTGGTAATTTGCGAATAGGAACCCGTCGTGCGGCTTTCGGTCGCACCACCACCGGTATACGAGGTCGTTCTGTCGGAAGAAATCGTACCGTCGATATCACTTGCGAACGAACGGGCATGGTGAATGGCCACACCGAAATCGGACGTAATACCGGTTGCCGCGACCAAATCATGCACGCCGTGGATATAGTCCACAACACCGTTCTTGTCAACACCGTAAACGGCAAGAGAAACAGTACTTTCAAGCACAGTACCGTCCGACTCGTGTTCGGTACATTCCATACCGACAACCACGTCACAATTGTAGGTTTTGCAAATCGTGACAGCATTGTTTTTTTCCTGTGCACGTTCAAAAATCTTCTGTGCCGACTGAGTGCGGTATGCCATCAGGTGCATACAGCCTTTGCCGTTGCCAAAGACTTGAGCAAACACCTGATAGAGGTTGCCGGTAATGTTCGTATTAAGGGTCGAGGAATGATACGTGGTTGTGCTGGTAGACCACGCCGGGTTGAAGTCATATTCGACGTAGATATTGTTCGCAACAAAGTATTGCTCAGCATCCGGGAACGAAGCTAACATTTTCCCTTCATTCTCAACGTCGAAGTGGAAACCGTACGCCCAGTCGTCGGGATATGTGTTACGGTAGGTAATGAAGTTGGTAGACATTTCCTGCATATAACTAAGATCGTCCATAAGGAACGAGGTGGCAATACCGTGTCCCATAGCTTCCACAACGAAGTCGTGAATCCCCGACATTTTACCGGCGAAGCTTTTAGCAGAACCGGTAAAGTCCCAGCCGGCATAGTAGTACACTTCAGTAATACCGGCACTTTCCAATAACTCAAGATAACTCGTTGTGACATCTGCATCTTCCTTGTGCCACCACCACGCGCCGACGCGCGGACGGTTGTCGAACGAATACGCGTGAGCGTTGATGCTCATCGAGTCGCCGATCGCGTTCGTCAGATTGGACGACCACGTCGAGAACGGGACAATCGGGAGCGACAGTACCGTCAGCGCAATCGCCAGCGCCCACGCCAAAACGCGATAGGTGCGGTTTCTTGTGTTTGCCATATAAAGGCCTCCTCAATAAATAATTCCAATGAAA
>JAZUKW010000053.1:0-17736 GCA_045643425.1 Acutalibacteraceae bacterium | reverse complement strand
GTCGGTACACGCCGCCAAAATTTCGGGGGAAAGGCGGGCGTAAGCCTCGGCAAGAGTGTAAAGGCAAAAGCCTTGCGGGGTTTGAATCTGCCACAGCGTCCGCCGATCGGGGACTGCGGCGATCGTTTCGCCGTTTTCGGTAACGGCGACCGTGTCGGTCACCGGCAAAGCGGCGGTCGCGGCCCGGTTTGTTTTCAGCGCATCGCACAGTCGCGCGATGACCTCAACGGAAAGCAGGGGACGGGCGGCATCGTGGAGCAGCACGCGGTCAAAACGGCCTTGCAGCCCAACGTTTAGCGCGGCTTTGACCGAATCCTGCCGCTCCGCTCCGCCGCACGCGACGGCAACGGTTTTGGTCACGTTGAATCGGGCGAGAAGCGCTTTTACCTTGTCTTCGTATCCGGAGGGAACGACCACGGCGATGCCGTCGATGCGCTCGCTTGCTTCAAAGGCGAGGGCGGAGTGGATGAACACGGGTTTTCCCGCTAAATCCAAGAACTGCTTTGGGGTGTCGCCTGTAAAGCGGTTTCCCTTGCCGGCTGCCAATACGACGCCGAGCGTCTTTTTTTCTTGATTACTTGCCGCCATACATCTCAAACGCTTTCTCAACGTCGCCGTCGTACATCACGGTGCCCTTTTGCAGGTAGATGGCGCGGTTGCACACCTCGCGCACGCTGTCGATGGAGTGGCTGACGAACAAAACGGTCACGCCGTTTTTGATCAGCTCGGCGATTTTCGCCTTGCACTTTTTCTTAAATTTCGCGTCACCGACCGACAACGCCTCATCCACAACGAGGATGTCCGGCTTTGTGTTGATGTTGATGGCAAAGCCGAGGCGCATTTTCATACCGCTCGAAAACGTGCGGACGGGCTGGTCGATATAATCGCCGAGGTCGGCGAACGCGATGATATTGTCTTCGATCTCGCGAATCTGCGCGTCCTTGAGGCCGAGCAGATAGCCTTTTAAATAAATGTTTTCGCGGCCGGTCATTTCCTGCGAGAAGCCGGCGGTCAGCTCGAGAAGCGCCGCCACCTGACCGCGCACCGTCACCGTGCCGGAGGAGGGGAAGGTCACGCCGGTGACCATCTTGAGCAGGGTGGATTTTCCCGCGCCGTTCGAGCCGATGATACCGATGGATTCGCCGCGATTGACCTTAAACGACACGTCGTTGAACGCGAGGTTGGTTTTGAGGTTTTTGCTCTTGTGGAACAGCGAGAAAAACCGCTCCTTATCGTTGCGGTAGAGGGTATAGATTTTGGAAACGTGATCGAATTCGATGATCGGCAGCTCTTCGGTGCCGACGGTTTTGATGTCGTCCATAAAATCCCCTCCTTACAGAATGTCCGCAATCTTTTTGCGGGTGCGGTTATAGTTCCAAGCGCCGAGCAGGATGATCGCGATGAGCTCTGCGAAGAAGATGACGTTTTCCCACAGCGCCGAGGTTATATTGTGACCGTCGGCCAGGGACATGGATTGCTGCCAGAACCATTCGCCGTAGAGGAATGTCTTGCGGTAGCCGTTGATGAAGTAGGTGATGGGATTGAAATACATCACGATGCGCAAAATCGGGTTTTCCAGCGCGTAGGTGTCGAACAGCGTGCCGGACACCCAAAAGAGCATCGTCAGAATAGAGTTGACGAGGTTTTCAAAGTCGCGGCTGAACACGGCAAGCGGCGCGTTGAACCACGACAGTCCGAGGAAGAAGAAGAACATCAGCGGCGCGTAGAACAAGAATTGGATGTTCTGGATCATCGGGCCGACATCACCGGTCAGCATCAGCACCACGTACATCAAGACGGTCAGGATCAGCTGGATGTAAAATTTCGAGAGGTTCGTAAAGGTCATGATCGTCGAGACGGGGTAGGAGATCTTGGTCACGAATTGGCTGTTGGCGCGGATACATTTCGTGCCGAACAGAATACTGTCGTTCATAAAGAACCAGGGAATGTAGCCCACCAGCAAAAACGAGAACACGCCGAACGCGCCGTGGCGCAATTCGCCGCCGTTGCGCAGCCCGAGTGCAAACAAAAACCACAGGGCAAAGAGGGTGAAGGCCGGCTTGATGACGGCCCACGCAAACCCTAAAAACGCGCCCTTGTAGGTTTTGATGAGTTCATTTTTTGAGAGCAGGAAGATTTGCTTGCCGAAGTGACGGTGTTCTTTGAAAATTCGGAACAAACGGACCACATCTCCTTTATATAAAAACTTTATTTTTAAACATATATAAACAGTATACCGAATTTTTCCCCGTTTGTCAACGAATTCCGGGCAAAAATTGGTTACAAAAATGAAAGAAACCCACCGCAAAAGCGGTGGGTTTCTTGAAAGAACAGCTTACAGCATCGAAGCGGCATCTTTGTCGCAGATGATGGTGACGTTCGGATGGAGCTGCAGGATCGAAGCCGGGCATTTCGGGTCGATCTCGCCGTAGATCATATCGTGCACAGCCTGCGCTTTGCCGGCGCCGGTGGCCACGAGGACGATCGCCTTGGACTTCATGATGGTGCCGATACCCATGGTCACAGCCTGACGCGGCACGTCGGCGCTGCTCGCGAAGAAGCGGGTGTTCGCCTCGATGGTGCGGGCGGTCAGGGACACGACGTGGGTTTTCGCGGCGAAGGTGTCCGCCGGCTCGTTGAACGCGATGTGACCGTTGTGGCCGATGCCGAGGATCTGCAGATCCACGCCGCCGGCAGCCTCGATGGCCTCCTCATATTGGGCGCACTCGGCTTCCAGATCATCCGCGGTACCGCAGAGAACGTGGATGCTCTCTTCCGGGACGTTGATGGCGTTGAACAGATTGTCGTGCATGAAGTAGTAGTAGCTCTGATCATGCTCATGGGTGAGACCGACGTACTCGTCGAGGTTGAAGGTGGTGACTTTGGAGTAGTCCACGGTGCCTTCTTTGAAGTAGTTGATCATGGCGTTGTAGGTCGGGATCGGGGTGGAACCCGTGGCGAGACCCAGCACGCAGTTCGGTTTCTCGAGGACGCGAGCCGCAAACATAGCAGCGGCGGCTTTGCCGATGGTTTCGGCGTCTTTATACACTTTGACGACCATTTTGAAAACTTCCTTTCATATTTGCGCCGATAGGCGCGATTTACGTTTTCTATTATCGCGCATTTTGCAGAAAAATCCCATACTTTTTCGGTCGGTTTTTTTGCATTTTATGGTATTTTTCCGCTCGCAAAAATGAAGCGGTCGGAAAGACAAGAAAAATGACGAAATTTACTCTGTTTTATAAAGATTTTAGTAGACAACTGCAAAAAAAAGAGGTATAATGACACTATGTATTGTTTGGTAATGTAATTTCGTCAACAATTGTTCAAGGAGGATACTAAAAATGAAAGTTGTAATTCTTGCCGGCGGTTTCGGCACCCGTATTGCCGAGGAAAGCCACACCGTTCCGAAGCCGATGATCGAAATCGGCGGTCGTCCGATCCTGTGGCACATTATGAAAAGCTATTCGGCCCAGGGCTTTAACGATTTTGTGATCTGCTGCGGCTATAAGCAGCACGTCATTAAAGAGTTCTTCGCCAACTACTATCTCCACACGTCCGATGTGACCTTCGACTTTGCGAACGATAACAAAATGATCGTCCACAACAGCATGTCCGAGCCGTGGAAGGTGACGCTCGTCGATACCGGCCTCAACACCATGACCGGCGGCCGTGTCCGCCGCATCAAGGAGTATATCGGCGACGAGCCGTTTATGCTGACCTACGGCGACAGCGTGTCCGACGTGGACTTCAACGCGCTGCTTACTTACCACAAATCCCAAGGCCGCAAAGCGACCCTGACCGCGGTTCATGCCGGTCAGCGCTTCGGCGTTTTGGGCCTCGGCGACAACGGCGACGTGGCGGCGTTCCGCGAGAAACGCGACGTGGACGGCAGCTGGATCAACGGCGGCTTTATGGTTCTCGAACCGTCCGTCTTCGACCTGCTGATCGACGATACCACGGTTTTGGAGCAAAAACCGATGGAGACCCTTGCGGAGACCGGCGAGCTGTCCGCGTTCCGTCACAGCGGTTTCTGGCATTGTATGGATACGCTGCGTGACCGCCAGAACCTCGAAGCGATCTGGGCTTCCGGCGATGCGCCGTGGAAACGCTGGTAATCTGAACTTTTACGAAAGTGAGCTTACGATATGGATCTGAGTTTTTTTAACGGCAAGCGCGTGTTTTTGACCGGTCATACCGGCTTCAAAGGTGCGTGGCTGTCCCGTATTTTGCAAAACGCCGGAGCGATCGTCACCGGCTACGCGCTTGAGCCGGAGGAGAAATCCCTCTTTAAAATCGCCAACATCGCCGAGGGGATGACCTCGGTCTACGGCGACGTGCGGGATTTCGACGCGATGAAAGCCGCGTTCGATAAATGCGACCCCGAAATCGTGCTGCACTTGGCGGCGCAGCCCATCGTGCGCGAGAGCTACAAGCGCCCGGTGTATACCTACGAGACCAACGTGATGGGTACGGTCAACCTGCTCGAATGCGTGCGGCAGGCGAAGCACGTGATTTCCGTTCTCAACGTCACGACCGACAAGGTGTATCTTAACCGCGAGGAGGAGACAGGGGACGGCTATCGCGAAAACGAGCCGCTGGACGGGTTTGACCCGTATGCCAACTCGAAATCCTGCTCGGAGCTCGTCACCCACAGCTATATCCGCTCGTTCTTCGACGGCGACGACGCGCCCGCGGTTTCGACCGCCCGCGCCGGTAACGTGATCGGCGGCGGCGACTTTGCGGTGGATCGTATTATCCCCGACTGCGTGCGCGCGGCGGAGGCAAAAACGCCCATCATCGTGCGCCATCCGCGCTCGGTGCGTCCGTATCAGCACGTGCTTGAGCCGCTCTTTACGTATCTGATGATCGTGGAGGCGCAGGCGAAGGATAAAGCCTTTGCCGGGTGCTATAACGTCGGCCCGGACAGCTGTGATTGCGTAGAAACCGGCAAGCTTGTGGATTTGTTCGTGAACGCGTGGGGCGGCGGAATGACGTGGGAAAACCGCGACGACGGCGGCCCGCACGAGGCGACCTATCTGCGCCTTTGCTGTGACAAAGTGAAAGAGGTGTTCGGCTGGAAACCGACGTGGCACATCGACACGGCGGTGGAAAAAATCGCCGAATGGGAACAGTGCCGCTTAAACGGCGGCGACGTGCGCGCTTGTATGGACAAGCAGGCGGCGGAATTTTTGGGAGGATATAACCAATGAGTGAGATGAAAACCGAGGCGCAGGCGCGCCAAGAGATTTTGGAGATGGTCGCGGACTATTGCCGTACCTATCACACGAAAAAAGAGTATGAAAAAGGCGACCGCATCCCGTATGCGTCCCGCGTGTACGACGAGGCGGAAATGGTCAACCTCGTGGACAGCTCGCTGGAATTTTGGCTGACGGCCGGCCGCTATACCGACGAGTTCGAGGCGAAGCTGGCGGCGTATCTCGGTGTGCCGTATGCGTGCCTTGTCAACTCCGGCTCGAGCGCCAACCTGCTCGCGTTTATGACGCTGACCTCGCCGCTTTTAGGCGACCGTCGCATTTTCCCCGGTGACGAGGTGATCACCGTTGCTGCCGGCTTCCCGACGACCGTAACGCCGATGATCCAATACGGCGCGGTGCCGGTGTTTGTGGACGTGACGATCCCGGAATACAACATCGACGTGACCAAGCTGGAGGCGGCGGTGTCCGACAAGACCAAGGCCGTGATGATCGCCCATACGCTCGGTATGCCGTTCGACGTGGCGGCGGTGAAAGCGTTCTGCGACAAGCACAATCTGTGGCTCGTCGAGGACAACTGCGACGCGCTCGGCTCGGAGGTGCTGGTGGACGGTAAAATGATGAAAACCGGTACCGTCGGCGATCTCGGTACGAGCAGCTTCTATCCGCCGCACCACATGACGATGGGCGAGGGCGGCGCGGTGTATACCAAAAACCCGCTCTTGTCGAAGATTATGCGTTCGATGCGCGATTGGGGCCGCGACTGCGTTTGCCGCTCCGGTCAGGATAACCGCTGTAACCACCGTTTCGACGGTCAGTACGGCGAGCTGCCGCGCGGCTACGACCACAAATACGTTTACTCGCACTTCGGCTATAACCTCAAAGCCACCGATATGCAAGCGGCGGTCGGTTGCGCCCAAATCGAGAAATTCCCCTCGTTTGTGGAGCGTCGCCGTCACAACTTTGCGTATCTGTATGAAAAACTCAAGGGCGCTTCGGATAAGCTCATTCTCCCGAAAGCGCTTGACGGCAGCAACCCGTCCTGGTTCGGCTTTATGCTGACCTGCAAAGAGGGGGTTGACCGTGAAAAGGTCGTGCCGTATATCGAGAGCAAGGGTGTCCAGACCCGTATGCTGTTCGCCGGCAACCTCATTCGTCATCCCTGCTTTGACGAGATGCGCGCGTCGGGCAAAGGCTACCGTGTGGTGGGCGACCTTACGAATACCGACGAAATTATGCGCCGCACGTTCTGGGTGGGTGTGTATCCCGGAATGACCGACGCGATGCTGGATACGATGGCCGAAGTGATTTTAGAGGCTCTTGAAGCCTGAAAGGAAGCGCGATCATGAGCGAACAAGCCCGCAAAACGATTTCCGTGATGGTGCCTTGCTACAACGAGGAGGAGAACGTCATCCCGCTGTCTAAGGCGATCATCGAAACGATCGAAACCGAACTGCCCGCCTACGATTACGAGCTTTTGTTTATCGACAACTGCTCGAAGGATAACACGCAGGCGCTTATCCGTGAGCTGTGCCGTCAGAACCCGAAAATCAAGGCGATTTTCAACGCGAAAAACTTCGGTCAGTTCAACTCGCCGTATCACGGAATGTGTCAGACCACCGGCGACTGCACGATTACGATGTGCGCCGACTTCCAAGACCCGGTGGAGATGATCCCGAAATTTGTGAAGAAGTGGGAAGAGGGCTATAAAATCGTCTGCGGTATCAAAACCGCCAGCCGCGAAAACCCGATCATGTATTTTTTGCGCTCCTGCTACTACCGCACCATCAAAAAGATGTCTTCGGTGGAGCAGATCGAGCATTTTACCGGCTTCGGTCTCTACGACAAGCGGTTTATCGAGGTGTTGCGTGATCTCAACGATCCGACGCCGTTTATCCGCGGTATCGTGGCGGAGCTGGGCTTTAAACGCTGCGACGTCGAATACACCCAGCCGAAGCGCCGCGGCGGTAAATCGAAAAACAATTGGTACAGCCTCTACGACGCGGCGATGCTGTCGTTTACGTCCTATACGAAAATCGGCCTGCGTCTTGCGACCTTCTTCGGCTTCGGTCTGTCGGCGCTCAGCTTTATCGCCGCTATCGTGTATCTTATCCTGAAGCTCTTGTATTGGGATCGTTTCCCCGCCGGAACCGCGCCGATTTTGCTCGCGGTGCTGCTGCTCGGTTCGATCCAGCTGTTCTTTATCGGATTGCTCGGCGAATATATTTTGTCGATCAACCAGCGCTCGATGAACCGCCCGCTCGTGGTGGAGGAAGAGCGCCTAAACTTTGACACGAAAGACGAGGGGGAGACGGAATGAAAGGCATTATTTTAGCCGGCGGCTCGGGCACGCGCCTGTATCCGCTGACCATGGTGACGTCGAAGCAGCTGCTGCCCGTTTACGACAAGCCGATGATTTACTATCCGCTGTCTACGCTGATGCTTGCGGGGATCCGCGACATTCTTATCATCTCCACGCCGCAGGATCTGCCCAATTTCGAGCGTCTTTTAGGCGACGGCTCGGCGTTCGGCATTACGCTTTCCTACAAGGTGCAGCCCTCGCCGGACGGCCTCGCCCAAGCGTTCTTGCTCGGGGAGGAGTTTATCGGCGACGAGCCCTGCGCCATGGTGCTGGGCGACAACATCTTTTACGGCAACGGCCTGCGTATTTTGCTGCACCAGGCGCTGATGGACGCGAAGGACGGCAAAGCCACCGTGTTCGGCTATTACGTGAAAAACCCCGAGCGCTTCGGCGTTGTCAACTTCGACGAGAACCAGCGGGTGCTTTCCATTGAGGAAAAACCGCAACAGCCGAAGTCGAACTACTGTGTGACGGGGCTGTATTTTTACGACAAGCGCGTCGTGGAATACGCCAAAAAGGTGAAGCCCTCCGCGCGCGGTGAGCTCGAGATCACCGACCTCAACAATATGTATCTGGAGGACGGCTCGCTCAACGTCCAGCTGCTCGGCCGCGGCTACGCGTGGATGGATACCGGCACGATGGATGCGCTCGCCGATGCCGGCGAGTTCATCCGGATGGTGCAAACGCGGCAGGATATGCTCGTTTCCGCGCCGGAGGAGGTCGCGTTCGTCAACGGCTGGATCGGAGCGGACGAGCTGCTCGAATCCGCCGAACGCTATGGCAAATCGCTTTACGGCGACCACCTGAAACGGGTGGCGCAGGGCAAAATCTACTACGGCTGAAAGAGGGAATCCGTGTGAACATTCTCGTTACCGGCGGCGCCGGCTTTATCGGTGCAAACTTCGTATATTTGGAGCTGGAACAGCACCCCGAGGATCGTATCGTCTGTCTGGATGCGCTGACCTATGCGGGCAACCTTAAAACGCTCGACAAAGCGATGAAAAACCCGCAATTCCGCTTTGTAAAAGGCGATATTGCCGATCGCGAGGCGGTGTTCGCGTTGTTTGCGGAGGAGAAATTTGACGCTGTCGTCAACTTTGCCGCCGAAAGCCACGTTGACCGCAGCCTCAAAGACCCGGGACTGTTTCTGCGTACCAACGTCCTCGGCACGCAGGTGCTGATGGATGCCTGCCGCGAATACGGTGTCGCGCGCTATCACCAAGTTTCGACCGACGAGGTATACGGCGATCTGCCGCTCGACCGACCGGACTTGTTCTTCACCGAAACGACCCCGCTTCATACGTCGTCGCCCTATTCGGCGTCGAAAGCGTCCGCCGACCTGCTGGTGCAGGCATATCACCGCACGTTCGGGCTGCAGGCGACGATTTCCCGCTGCTCTAACAACTACGGCCCGTTCCAATTCCCCGAAAAGCTCATCCCGCTGATGATCTCCCGCGCACTTTCCGATCAGTCTGTGCCGGTATACGGTAAAGGGGAGAACGTGCGCGACTGGCTGTATGTCAAAGACCATTGTATCGCGATCGACCTCATTTTGCGCCACGGCAAAATCGGCGAGGTGTATAACATCGGCGGCCACAACGAGCGCCGCAACATCGACGTGGTGAAAACCGTTTTGGGACTGCTCGGGAAACCCGAAAGCCTCATTACCTACGTGACCGACCGTCCGGGCCACGATCGCCGCTATGCGATCGACCCGACGAAGATCCACACGGAGCTCGGTTGGCTGCCCGAAACGCGCATCGACGACGGCTTAAAGCAGACCGTCGCGTGGTATTGTGAAAATCGCGCGTGGTGGGAGGAAATCCTTTGCGGCGACTACCAAAACTACTACGAGCAGATGTACGCGAACCGTTAAAATGGGATAAAAAAAGACCGTCTCGATCGAGACGGTCTTTTTTAGTGCTTATTTTTTCTTTGACGAGGCTTTTTTCAGCGCCGCGAGGCAGCCCGGGCAGATGAGCTGTCCTTGGAACGAGATGGTATCTTTTACCTCGCCGCAAAATACACAGGAGGGATGATACTTTTTCAAAATGATCGAACGGTCGTCGGTGAAAAATTCAATGGGATCTCCAAGCTCGATTCCATAGCGACGGCGCATCTCCATCGGGATGACGACGCGGCCTTGCTGGTCAATAGAACGAACGATGCCTTCCGCTTCCATTTGTTGAACCCTCCTTTACAAAAGATAGTAGTATCATTATCCGCTATTATCCAAAAATTGTCAATAGACAAAATCCCCATTTTTTGTGAATAATCTTGACAAATTCTCACAGCTTCGTCGTTTTTCGTGTGTCGAACCGCCGACAACGCCGTCGGAAAACCGCTGCGTCCAATCAAAGAGGACGAGCATACACTGATAAGGGCCGAAAAAATACTTGTTCTTTGATTAAAGACGGCATCGGTGGGACAGACTACCGATAGCAGACGGCTGCTGAAAATTTTTGGATAAGGGATGGAAGCCTATGACGGTCAAACGCGGAGATATTTATTACGCGGATTTAAGCCCCGTGGTCGGATCGGAGCAGGGCGGTATTCGCCCGGTTCTGATCGTGCAAAACGACGTGGGAAATCGTTTCAGCCCTACGGTGATCGCCGCGGCGATCACCAGCCGGCAGGACAAAGCCAAGCTGCCGACGCATATTGCGCTGTCGTCCATAAGCACCGGGCTGACGCGGGATTCCATCGTACTGCTCGAACAGATCCGCACGCTGGATAAACGCCGCCTGAAGGAGCGTATGGGACGGCTGGATACGTCGGCGATGGACAGGGTAGATGCGGCGCTTCAGGTGAGCTTCGGGCTTTCGGGAATCGGATAAAAAACGACCTCTGACCGGGTGGCCAGAGGTCGTTTTACTTTGTTTTACAGACCGGAGTATTTGTTGCCCTCTTTAATGCGCATCATAGCGCGGGCGAGAGCGGCCTCGGTCATCTTGTTTTCGCGCAGGGAGCGCTTTTGCAACAGCTCCTCGCGGGCTTTGGCGGCGGCACGCTCGGCGCGGTTTACGTCGATTTCCTCCGGGCGCTCGGCGGTCTCTACGAGGACGGTCACGACGTTATCGACGATTTCCGTAAAGCCGACACCAACGAGCGCCGTCTCTTGCTTGCCGTCGGCGGCGGTGAGCCGCAGTTCGCCCTCTTTGGTGGCGATGACGGTGTTCTCGTGGTGTGCCATAATGCCGTATTCTCCGTCCATTCCGGGAACGGTCAACGACGTGGCCTCGCCGTCGAAAAAGACGCGATTACACGCGACCACGCGCAGGGAAAAGGTAGTCATAGCGACACCTCCTTGTGATTAACTCAAGCACTTACTTTTTGCAGGCTTCAATGACCTCGTCGATCGAGCCGACGTTAAAGAACGCGGATTCGGGATACTCGTCCATCTCGCCGTCGATGATCATTTTGAAGCCGCGGATGGTCTCTTTGAGCGGCACGAATTTGCCGGGGATGCCGGTAAACACCTCCGCAACGTGGAACGGCTGGGAGAGGAAACGCTGGATCTTGCGGGCGCGGTTGACGGTGAGCTTATCCGCTTCGGACAGCTCCTCCATACCGAGAATGGCGATAATGTCCTGCAATTCCTTGTATTTTTGCAAAATCTCCTGCACAGTACGGGCAACGTTGTAGGATTCTTCACCCAGGAGGTCCGGCCCCAAAATGCGGAAGGGGGATTCCAGCGGATCGACGGCGGGGTAGATGCCCTGCTCGACGATTTTACGCGACAGCACGGTGGTCGCATCGAGGTGAGCGAACGTGGTTGCCGGCGCGGGGTCGGTCAAGTCGTCCGCCGGGACGTAGACGGCCTGCACCGACGTGACCGAGCCGTCCTTCGTCGAAGCGATACGCTCCTGCAGCGCGCCGAGCTCGGTCGCCAGCGTCGGCTGATAGCCGACGGCGGAGGGCATACGCCCGAGCAGCGCCGAAACCTCCGAGCCTGCCTGCACAAAACGGAAAATGTTGTCGATAAAGAGCAGCACGTCGCGGTGCTGTTCGTCGCGGAAGTATTCCGCCATGGTAAGACCGGTCTCCGCCACACGCATACGCGCCCCAGGCGGCTCGTTCATCTGACCGAAGACGAGCGCGGTATTCTTGATAACGCCGGACTCGGTCATCTCCGTCCAAAGATCGTTGCCCTCGCGGGGACGCTCGCCGACACCGGTGAAGATGGAGTAACC
Organism: Acutalibacteraceae bacterium; assembly: GCA_045643425.1. Taxonomy (GTDB): domain Bacteria; phylum Bacillota; class Clostridia; order Oscillospirales; family Acutalibacteraceae; genus RGIG426. Next base: position 5,965 of record JAZUKW010000053.1, on the reverse strand, counting down.
GCCGTGTTCGTTGGAAATGTTTTGGATAAGCTCTTGGATCAGAACGGTTTTACCGACACCCGCGCCGCCGAACAAGCCGATTTTACCGCCTTTGGCATACGGCGCGAGCAGGTCGATGACCTTAATACCCGTTTCGAGGATCTCGACGACCGGACTTTGATCCTGGAACGACGGGGGAGCACGGTGAATGCTCCAATAGGGCGTGTCGGCGGGGATGTCCTCGCCGTTGTCGATGGTTTGGCCGAGAACGTTAAAGAGTCGGCCGAGCGTCGCGTTGCCCACCGGCACACGGATGCCGCCGCCCACCGCTTCGACGGGGACGTCCTTCGACAGTCCCTCGCTCGCGTTGAGCATAATGCAGCGGACGGTGTGGTTGCCGATGTGGTGCGCCACTTCCATCACGAACTCCTTGTCGTCCGTATGGGCGACGAGAGCGTCGTTTAAGTTCGGCAGGGTGGAGGACTCGAACGTGACGTCCACCACCGGGCCGGAAATTTGTACGATTTTGCCGCTTTGAGCGGTATTCGGAGTACTCATTTCGCTGGCATCTCCTTTGCTTTTAGTGCTTTGGCACCGCCGATGACTTCGGTGATCTCCTGGGTGATAATGGCTTGGCGCACGCGGTTGAATTGGATGTTCAGGTCGCGCAGAATTTCTTCTGCGTTGTCGTTGGCGGCGCTCATCGCCATCATACGGGCGTTTTGCTCACAGCAGAACGATTCCACCAGGGCGGCGTAAATATACCCGGTCAGATAGTTCGGCACGATGCTTTGAATGGCCGCCGCGGGGGACGGCTCAAACGTGTGCCCGGAAAGGGTTTGCGGCACATCCTCCGGCTTTTCAAAGGCTTCCTTCGAAAGCGGCAAAAGACGCGTGATCTCCGTTTCCATCGCCAGGCTGTTTTTCATTTTGGTATAGATGATTTGAATTTCGTCGATCGTTCCGTTGTCGTATGCCTCAAGCAGCAGGCCGGCGATCTCGCGGGCGCGATCGAGCGAGGGATTTTGGGCGGTATACAGAAAGCTCTGTTCCACCGGGATCTTGCGCGAACGGAAATACTGCCGTCCCACTTCGCCCACCACGAACAAAAGCGGTTCCTCGCTGTCGCTGACGGTTTTAAGAGCCAGCTTCAGCACGTTGTGGTTATACGATCCGGCAAGCCCTTTGTCCGCTGTAATGACAAGGCAGCCGCACCGTTTTCCGGAGGCGGATTTGCGGACGTAGCGACTTTCCAAATCGGGAAGATCGTGAAAAATGCGACCGATCATTTGACGAACGGTTGAAAAATAGGGGGAGGTGCTTTCCTGATCCTTGCGGGCTTTGCGCAGCTTGGTGGAAGAAATCAGATACATAGCGTTGGTGATTTTCTTCGTATCCTCGATGCTTTTGATGCGCCCTTGGATCTCACGGATGCTCGCCATACGCTCACCCGCCTATCTCAAACACGTTGGCTTTGAATTCCTCCGCCACCGCGCGGATGCGGGCGATCAGCTCGTCGTCGATCGTTTTTTGCGTTTCGATCTCGCGGCCGATTTCGGCATAGCGCTGCTCAAAATAGGCCAGCATCGCGGTCTGGAACTTCTTGATCTTGGCCGGTTCGACGTCTAACATCACCTTGCCGGTCGCCGCGACGAGCGTGATGACCTGCTCGTGCATCGACAGCGGCGCGCACAGCGGCTGTTTGAGAAGCTCCATCAGCCCGCGGCCATACTGCAAAAGCTCCAGCGTGTTCGCGTCAAGATCCGAGCTGAACTGCGTGAAAATCTCCATTTCGCGGTATTGTGCGAGAGACAGACGGATGCTGCCCGCCGCTTTTTTCATCGCCTTGGTCTGCGCCGCGCCGCCCACACGGGAGACGGACAAACCGACGTTGACCGCGGGACGCATACCCGAGAAGAACAGGTCGCTCTCGAGGAAGATCTGTCCGTCGGTAATAGAGATGACGTTCGTCGGGATATACGCCGACACGTCGCCCGCTTGTGTTTCGATGATCGGCAGCGCGGTGATCGAGCCGCCGCCCATTTCGGGGGTCAAACGGCTGGAACGCTCCAGCAGACGGGAGTGCAGATAGAACACGTCGCCGGGGTACGCCTCACGGCCGGGCGAGCGCTCTAAAAGAAGCGACAGCGCACGGTAGGCGACGGCGTGCTTCGACAGGTCGTCGTATACGATGAGCACGTCTTTGCCCTCGTACATAAACTGCTCGGCGAGCGCGGTGCCGGCATACGGCGCAATATATTGCAGCGGTGCAGGGTCGCTGGCCGTCGCCACCACAACGGTGGTGTAGTCCATCGCACCGTGGGCTTTGAGCGTGCCGACGATCTTCGCCACGGTGGACGCTTTTTGACCGATCGCCACGTAAATGCACAGCACGTCTTTGTCTTTTTGGTTAAGGATCGCATCGACCGCGATCGAGGTTTTACCCGTCTGACGGTCGCCGATGATCAGCTCGCGCTGACCGCGACCGATAGGGAACATCGAGTCGATCGACAGAATACCGGTTTGCAGCGGCACGCTGACCGATTTGCGGTCGATGATGCCGGGCGCGGCGTTTTCCACCGGACGGTAGCCGTCCGCTTCGATCGGTTCGCCGCCGTCGATGGGAGCGCCGAGCGCATCCACAACACGGCCGAGGAAGCCCTCGCCGACCGGGATACCCGCCATTTTTTCGGTGCGGATGACGCGCGAGCCCTCGCGGATCTGCGCATCCGGCCCGAACAAAATGCAGCCCACGTTGTTCGGACGAATATCCTGCACCATGCCCTGCACACCGCAGTCAAACAGCAGAATTTCGCCGTACATCGCGTGGTGGATGTCGCGGATGGTGGCGATACCGTCGCCGACCTTTTCGACAACGCCGATCTCGCGGTCTTCGGCGGCGAGATCAAAGCTGGAATCGGTCGCAGAGAGGTCGAAGCCCTCGATCTGGTGACGCAGAACCGTCAAAAGCTTGTTTTCTTTGCCTTTTTCGCAGGAGGGCGCGCCGGCAAGCGTCTTGCGGAGCTGTTCGGTGCGTCCCTGCACGCTCCAGTCGTATTCCTGGTTGCCGCAGCGCAGCTTAAAGCCGCCGATGAGCGACGCGTCTTCTACCGTCTCGAACACAACGTCCGGGCGGTTGTATTTTTTGTTGACGAACGACTCCAGCTTCGCCATTTGGTCGGCGGTGGGGGCGGTCACGTAGGTCAGCGTCACCGTAAACGGCTCGGCGTGATCCAGCGGCACGGTGCGATACACGTCCGCAACCTCGGCAAAAAGCGGCAAATCGCCGGCTTTGGCGAGGGATTTCAAATACTCGTTCAGTTCGGCAGGCGCGTTTTCGTCGATCGCGGCACACAGCGCGTCAACGTCGGCGTCGGCAGAAAGCGTCGCCAAAAAGGTCTCCGCTTGCGAAACGGCGGCTTGCGGCACGCCGAGCTCATGCAAACGGCGGGCGTACTCAAACGTCTGTCTCGTCAAGCGAATCACCTACCTTGTCGAGGAATTGGTCATACAGCTGCTTGTCGTTTTCGGGACTGCTTTGCGCCGCCATCGCCTTGACGGTCGCCGCAACCACCAACTCCGAAATTTCCGCCTCGGCAGAACGGAGGATCTTCTCCTTTTCCTGCTCGGCGGAGACCTTCGCATCGTCCACGATCGTACGCGCCGACGCCTTTGCTTCGGTCACGATGCGCTCGTATTCGGCGGTGGCATCCTTGCGGGACTGCGCCATTTGCTCGTCGCGGGAATCCTTGAGCTCCTGCGCGGCTTTGGCGCACTCCGCCTGCATTTCTTCGGCGGAGGCTTTGGCGTTTTCGGCGTCTTTGATTTGTTTGTCCGCTTCCGCTTGGCGCTTTTCAATAATATTGTTGATCGGCTTAAAGAGGAAGATACGGATACCGACGTACAGAATCAGCAGGTTGATGACCGTAAACAGGATATTCCAAAAGCTGATATCTAACATAGTAACTGTCCTTTCTGTTTCTTGGGATCAGGGAAATTCGCTTATTTAACGAACAACAGAAGAAGGGCAATAACGAAGCCGTAGATAGCGGTCGCTTCCGCGAGCGCGCAACCGAGGATGAGGGATTTGCTGATTTTGCCGTCCGCCTCCGGCTGACGGGCGATCGCTTCCGTGGCTTTCGAGGTGGCAATGCCGATACCGATACCGGCACCCGCACCCGTAAGAACCGCAATACCTGCACCAATTGCTGTGAAATCCATAATAATAATCTCCTTTGTAAAAAAAGTTTTGTTGACAGTGATTTATTCAAGACCTTCTTTGATGAATAACGAGGTCAGGAACACGAATACGTAGGCTTGTAACAGTCCGTCGAAGAAATCGAAATACAGACTGAACACCATGGGGATACCCACCGGGATGAGGCTTTCGATGAGCTTCATAATAACGAACGCACCGAGAACGTTACCGAAAAGTCGCATACACAGCGACAGCGGGCGGATCGCCAGCTCCATAATGTTGATGGGGGTGACGATGGGGGTGGGCTTCGCAAAGCTTTTGATCCAGCCGCCCACGCGGTTGTGACGAATACTCGCCGCCTGCACCAGCACAATGCTCATCAGCGCGAGTGCCGCGGTGACGTTGATGTCCTTCGTCGGTGGCTTGAAGCCGAAAATACCGCATATATTGGCGATGCCGATATACAGAAGAACGGTCACGAGATAGGGGACGTACTGTACACCCTCCTCACCGATAAAGTCGCGGACGAGGTTTTCGATCCACTTAAACGCCCATTCCATAAAGGCCTGGCGTTTGCCGATGTTGGTGACCTTAAAGCCGCGCGTCATCAAAAAGCAAAAGAGCAAGATCGCTGCCATCAAAATCCACGTGACGACCACCGATTCTTTTACGGGAATACCGCCGAAAATCGGGATGGTAAACACGGTTTGGCAGTTGATTTCTTCGATCAACTCTTCGGCAAAGCTTTTTTCGGCAGCCGCCGTTTCCGCCGCCAACGTCAATGCTACGGGAAATGCCATAGGATCTCACTTCCTTTCCAAAATGTTGTAGAAAAAACAACAGAAATAGAGAACATATATACATTATAGCGTGCTTTACTAAAAAAAGCAACCCAAATTCTAAATTCCGGGTGATTTGAATAAAAAAGTTCCGTTCGCCAGAGCGAACGGAACTTTTTGGTGACCCGTACGGGATTCGAACCCATGTTGCTGGCGTGAGAGGCCAGAGTCTTAGACCGCTTGACCAACGGGCCATATTGGTACACCATCAGGGACTCGAACCCTGGACACCCTGATTAAGAGTCAGGTGCTCTAGCCAACTGAGCTAATGGTGCGTGTTCGAGGCGGAATTTCTCAAAACCGCCTTGTTATCATAGCCTATTCGACACCAAATGTCAAGAGAAAATTTGAACTTTTTATAAAATATTCTCCGGCAGCGGCAATTCTAAGCGATAATACGCCGAAAGTCGCTCCCGACAGCGTAGCAAGGTGGCGGCATAATCGAGCGGTTCACCCTTTTCCAAAATGGCGGGGAGCGACACCAGTTCACATTCCACGTCGGTCAGCGTGTTATGGCGCGAGAACATCGGAAACAGCGCGGTGCGGCGGTCGTATTCCTCCAAAAACGCTTTGGTGGGTTCGAGCGCCTCTTCCGGGTGCGCCGGGTCAAACGCCTCTGCGAGCGCGTCAATATCCGCAATCAGCGCATCCGTTTCGACCTTCTGGTAGCGGAGCGAGCCGACACACGACGCGGTCAAGATGACGGCGAGGGCAAGGGCGACGTATAGGCGTTTCATAGGCGTGCCTCCTTATTTTTCACGATTTGAAAAGAGCCGTCCGCGGCGGCGGTCATCAAAAAGACGTCGCGGAGTTTCACGCGGTTGCGGGCAAGGGCGCGCGCCCCCGGGGCCTTGTTCCACCCGACCGCCTGCATCGCCCATACGCAAAATTCCCCGTCGGACACAACGGGAAGCGACAACGATTCTTCCGACAAAATCGCCAAATCGCG
>JAZUKW010000052.1:0-7981 GCA_045643425.1 Acutalibacteraceae bacterium | reverse complement strand
CGCCGCGATAACCGCGAGCACAAGGGCGAGCAGGATGGATACGTGTTTTTTCATTGGATATTCCTCCCAAAATAAAAAAGTGCGCAGCCGAAGCTGCGCACCGAAAAACGCACGGCCTCGATTGCTGCGACACAATTCCAGCTCCCCCACACAAGGGCAACGAGAAAAGAGGGGAGCATTTTTACCAAAAGATAAAAAGCCCCTTGTGTGGATTTCGCCTATTGAATTGTGTCGCACGTTCAGTATAGCACACCCTCTCAAAAATTGCAACAAAAAAGACCTGCCGGGGCAGGTCTTTTTCTTCGTTCAAATCTCCTCAATCAAACACACGGCGTGAGCGGCGATGCCCTCTCCCGTGCCGGTGAAGCCGAGGCCTTCCTCGGTCGTGGCTTTTACACTCATCTGCGCCACGTCCACCGCGCAGGCGGCGGCAAGATTTTTTCGCATTTTTTCGATATGCGGCGCGAGCTTCGGCCGCTGACACAGCACCGTTGCGTCCACGTTGCCGACGCGATAACCGGCGGCTTCGAGCCGCGCCGTCACCTCGGCGAGCAGTTTTAAGCTGTCCGCGCCGGCAAAGCGTTCGTCGGTATCGGGGAACAGATGTCCGATGTCCCCCATGGCCGCCGCGCCGAGCAAGGCATCCGCGACCGCGTGGGCAAGCACGTCGGCATCCGAATGGCCGAGCAGGCCTTTTTCAAACGGGATTTCCACACCGCCCAAGATGAGCTTGCGCCCCTCGACGAGGCGATGCACGTCGTAACCGTGACCGATCCGCATACGTTCGCCCTCTTTCATTCGTCATCGGCGGCTTTTTTCGCCGCAAGCTTCGCTTTATGGCCGGGAAGCAAGCCCCACAGGATGATCGCGGCCTGCGCCGGAATGCCGAGCAGGAAAATCACCCAATTGTTGCTTGTCTCGAACAATCCCGTAACGAACGCGGAGAACAACAGCCCCCACAACACGCCGGAAAGCAAAATGAACGTCGTGCGGCGGGAAAACCATTTTACGCTGAACACCATCAGCACCGCGCAGGAGACCGGGAACGCGTAAATGAACACCGTCCACATCGTGGAGATGATTTCTTTCGTCTGCATCTGGTCGTTGACGAACACCGCCGTCGCGATCAGCCAAATGACCACCGCGACCAGCGCGGCGATGATTTGGCGGCTGCGTTTTTTCTCGCGCGTTTCCAACCGCGCAGCCTCTTCCTCGGCGGCGTGATCTTCTTTTAATAGGTAATCTACCGTTACACCGAACAGGTCGGCGATGTCCTTGAGCACCGCAATATCCGGCACGGAGTCGCCGCGCTCCCATTTGGAAACGGCTTTGTCGGAATAATTCAGTTTTTCGGCAAGATCCAGCTGGGTCATACCGGCTTGTTTACGAAGAAATACGATGTTTTGGGCAATAATTTGCTTGAGCATACGTCCGTCCTCCATCTTTTTTGAGAGATTTTGGGGTGATTTTGTCGATTTTTCCGTAAGGCTTTTTGCCTTTACAACAAGAATTTTTTGATTTTTTCGAAAAAACAATTTTGTTTTTTTAGTTGCGGCATTTTTCGACCGCAAAAGTATTGTAACACAAAAGTATTGAAAAATCAAGGCTTTTTCGCAAATTCTACTGTCGGGAGAGCGATTTTTTGTCAACTCTACCGGCTAAAAATCACGTGGAGAGTAAAAAGAGGTTAGTGTAGGGTGACTTTTTTTGTGGCTGGTGTATAATAAACTCGAAAAGGAAAGGCGCCACCCGAGGAAAAGGGCGGGTGGCGAGCCGAAAGGGAAAAAACAATAAAAAAGAGCGATCCGCCGGATCGCTCTTTTTTATTTTGTAAAAGTCGTCTGAGTCGATTTTCACGTTGTTTATAAGTCGATTTTCTCAAAATTCTTTATGGCGGCTTTCATCGAGCAGACCGTCAGCACCGTAAACGCAAGAGCGCCGCCGAGCAGTACGCCGATCTGTACGCCGAAGTGGGCAAACCCGAACGCGTTGAGCGACGAAAGCCCCGGAATATGAATAAGCGTCTCCGCTACGCCTACCGTGACGAACGCCGCCACCGCAAACGCGATAAACGGCTTGGCGAATTTGTAGGCGGTTTTAAAGAATCCTCCGACGAACACGGCGTTGAACAGCCCGAACACAACGAGCAACCATCCGAGGTAGCAAAGATTTGCGGTCATCAGCGCGTTTTGACGATAGGCGGCTACGTCGGCGAGCACCGTCATCCGCAGGAGCGTTGCCGCTGCCGTCAGCACGAAATAGCCTCCCTCGATTGCGAGGCAAAAGGCGTATTTCGCCCGCACCACGTCGGTTTTTCTCACCGGCAACAGCGCAGTATAGGTCACGTCGTTGGCTTCGCGTCCCGCCTGGAACGACTGGAACAACCCGAGGCAGAAGAAAAATCCGCCCACCAAAATCGGGTAACCGGGCGCAAAGGTCAAGAGAAAAAAGGCGAGAAACCAATACGACAGCGGCGACGCGGTCAACGTCAGCTCTTTTTTCAGCAACAGTTTCATACCCGTGCCTCCTTTTCCAAGCGAAGAACGGTCTGCTCCATCGTTTCCCCCGCTTCGCCGTATTGCGCGCAAAATGCCTCCGCGGGACAAGCGGCTACAATCCGCCCTTTTCGGATATACAGAATATCGTCGGCGCATTTTTCCAAATCGGACGTAATGTGGGTGGAGAACAAAATCGCCACGCCGCGCGCCTTCAGTTTGGAGAACAACTCAAGTAACTCATCGCGCGAAAACGGATCGAGTCCGCTCGTCGGCTCGTCCAAAATGAGAAGCTCCGCTTTGTGGGACAGCGCCAACAAGAGGTTGAACTTCACTTTCATTCCCTCCGACAGCTCCGACGGCGTTTTGTTCTCGTCAAGCGAGAACAAGTCAAGATATTCCCGATACGACGCCTCGTCCCACGTGGGATAAAACGTCCGCGTTACCGCCACGATGTCGCGGATCTTCTTTTTCGGATAGTAGTTGACCACGCCGGTGGAATACCCGATACGGCTTTTGATCTCCTGCTCCTTTTCCGAAAAAGGCAAGCCGAAATAGGAAACGTCGCCGCTGTCGGGATGGACAAGCCCGAGCATTGACTTGATGGTGGTGGTTTTCCCCGCGCCGTTGCGCCCGATAAAGCCGCAAATGCGCCCGGACTTTAAGGAAAACGAGACGTCGGAAAGCGTAAACGCGGGATAGGTCTTTGTAAGCCCCTTTATTTCGCACACATTCACGGTTCATCCCCCGTTTCCGTTTCAAACACCGCATTCGCAAATCGCGCCATCAGCTCTTTCGGCGGAATGGCGATGCCTAATTTTTCATCTCCCAAAATCACAAGCGAGTCGCCCGGCTTGATGTTAAACAGGTCGCGCGCCTGCTTCGGGATAACAATTTGTCCCTTTTCGCCCACCGTTGCCGTCCAGGCATATTTTCCTTTTGGATGTTTCATAAAATCTCCTCCTTTTTGGAAAGTATGAAAAGTATGATTTGTATAACAAAGTATACCACCTATCGTTCGGGTTGTCAAGAGAATTTTCGCCGTCGTCTTTGCTCTTCTCTTGACATTCCCGTTCGCATTTCGTATGATAATAAGGTAAAATATTCTATTCCATAAAGGGGAACGACTATGAAACGACTATTTTCCATTTTGCTCACGGTTGCGGTGGCGGTCACGCTGCTCGCCGTTCCCGCGTCGGCGGAGTCAGCCGTCGAGGGCAGCTTTGTCTACTACAACAACGTCACCGAAGCGGACGCGACCTACACGTTCGCGTTTGACGAGACGGACTTTTTCGCCGGAACGTGCTATAACCATGCGCTCGCGCAAATGTCGCTGCGGCTTGCGATGGCGGCATTCTCGAAAGAGAGCGTGACCGCGCTGTTTGACACGCTCGATTTCTCCTATACCGACCAATCGGTCTCCTATCCCGCTCCCGCGTTCGATTACGACGCCGGCACGACCACCATCGGCTACGCCATCGGCAGCCGCACGTGCGCGGACGACGAGGGCGAGTATACGCTTATCGCGGTCGCGATGCGCGGTCACGGCTACGGCGACGAATGGGGCAGTAACTTTGAGATGGGCGCCGGCTCGCGCCACGCGGGTTTCGAAAAATCCGCCGCGCAGGTGACCGACAGCGTGATGGACTATATGCAGCAAACCGTCGCGCCCGATGCGCGGGTGAAATTTTGGGTCACCGGCTTCAGCCGCGCCGCGGCGGTCGCCAACGTCACCGCCCACAACTTAAACGTTGCCATCGGTGACGGCACGCTGGAGGCCACGCCGAACGACGTGTTCGCCTATACCTTTGAAAGCCCGCGCACGGTCACGACCGACGAGCCGGAATTTGACGTTGACCTCAACATCTTTAATATCATAAATCCCGCCGACCTCGTCACCCAGATCCCGCCGGCGGAATGGGGTTACGTCCGCTACGGCATCGACTGTCCCCTGCCGGACGCCTCGACCGACGGCTACGACGAAATGAAAGCCCGCGAGGTCGCGGAGCTGACAAAAATCCTCGAAGCCGCGGGTATCGGCGAAGCGGCGACCGTTGCCGACGCATATTCCTCCACCATCGACGATCAAACGAACCAAAACGTGCAGTTTGTAAACGATCTTGCCGCGACGTTTGTCGATCACCAAAACTACGCCGAAAACTGCGAGCGGGATATGTGCTATTTCATCATCAACCTGATGAACGTCCTCGACAACGGCGGCAGTATCCTGTCGCTTCTTGCCAACAACCCGTTCCCGGATGCGCTGGTGGTGATTTTCGGCTATATGTCGAACTTTGAAACGGTGCTCAACGCCCACTATCCCGAGCTGGAACTCGCGTGGGTGGATGCGCTGACCGAAGAGGAGTTGTCCCCCACGCCACCCGTCACGCCGACCGTCTTGCGCGGTGACGCGAACAGCGACGGGGCGGTCAATATGAAAGACGTGTTGACGCTGCGCAAATATCTCGCCGACACGCCGGTGAAGATCGACCTCGTTGCCGCCGATATGAACGAGGACAACGCGGTCAATATGAAAGACGTATTGGCCCTGCGCAAAGAGCTGGCGAAATAAAAATTTTTCCAATACATTTTCTCTCTCAAACGTTATGGTATCAGAAGCCGAAAAAGGAGACCGCTTATGAAAAAGAAAAAAGGCGAAGCCGCGTTCTTTTGGAAACTGCTTTTAGGCGGCGGCGCCATCCTTTTGCTGATTCTGTTTTTGTGCTTCGGGTGCGATGTCGTTTTCCCCGATCTCGGATTCGGATTCAGCGTAGGCGGATTATTCGGCGGATAAGATCAAAGGAGGAATTTTTATGAAAAAACTGTTTTGTGTGTTGACGGCTGTGTGCCTGCTTACGTCGCTCGTGTGCGTCAGCGCGCTCGCCGGAACGAAGGAGCAGGACGAGCAGATCCTGGTCGGCGCCGAGCCGGCGGCGACCGAAACCGCTGCCGAGCCGACGGCAACCGCGACCGCGCCGCGCTCTGAAACGCTTGTCGGCGATGCGAACGGCGACGGCGCGATCAATATGAAAGACGTGCTGACCGTGCGCAAATATCTTGCCGACCTGCCGGTGGAAATCGACCTTGCGGGCGCGGATATGACGCGCGACAACGCCGTCAATATGAAAGACGTGCTCGCCTTACGCCTGCGCATCGCTTACGAGAAAGATGCCGGCGAGGACGAAGTGCCGTTTACGATGCTTGAGGACGTGAGCTTCGGTGACCTCAATGCGTTTGAACCCTCCCTCAAAGTGTTCGACACGCTGATGCGTCATCCCTTTATCGTCCGCTCTGCCAAAGAACTGTTTTGTCTCAACAACTACAGCGCCGATAACTTTGTGGACGAAAGCAAGTACAACGACGCCTTTTTTGCCGATAACGCCTTGCTCGTTATCCCCCACATCACCGATACCAAAATCGAAACGCTGGCGGCGCTCGAACGGTTATCGGACAATTCCGTCTATCTGCGCTACGATTTGTCCGAACCCGCGCCGCCGTGGAATCACGTGAACGTGCAGCTGGTGCAAATCTCCGCGCAGGACGGTGCCGCTTTCCAAACGATCGTCACCCCTCGCGGTGACCAAACCGCCACCTACGATACCGCCTTCCCCTTTGAGGTTGAACCGACCGAATTTTGGTCCGATTTTGTTGCCTGATAGACGATAACAAAAAATCCCCCGACCACACGGTCGGGGGATTTTGCTTTTTTCGTTTCGATTAGCCGAGATTCTCGCCGTTCTCGATTTTGGTGATAAGGTCCACGCGGCGAGCGTGGCGGCCACCCTCAAACTCGGTGGTGAGCCAGGTTTTGGCGATGAGCCGCGCGACCTCGATGCCGGTCACGCGCGCACCGAGTGCCAAGACGTTACTGTCGTTATGGCGACGAGTCATCTCCGCCGAATACACGTCGCCGCAAAGGGCGCAGCGCACGCCTTTCACCTTGTTGGCGGCGATGGACATCCCGATGCCGGTGCCGCAAATGACGATCGCGCGGTCACATTCGCCGGAAGCCACCGCGCCGGCGGCGCGGGCGGCAAAAATCGGATAGTCGCAACTGTCCTCGGTAAACGTGCCGTAATCGTGGTAGTCAAGACCCATTTCGTTGAGCAGGTTCTTAATCATCTGTTTCATTTCGAGCGCCGCATGGTCGCAAGCCAAAGCAATCATTCTGTATACCCTCCGTTGTTATCATTCGACCAATAGTATACACCATCTTGTGGCAAAATTCAAGGCGTTTTTTGAAGTTTTGTCACCATTTTTTCGTCCGGCGTGACGTAGGCGGTCTGCTGATGATCGTAAATCACGCGCCCGGGCTTTGCGCCCGCAGGCTTGCGGACGTGGCGCACCTCGGTGAAATCCACCGGCACCTGTGCGCTGCTTTGCGCTTTCGAGTAAAACGCCGCAAGCGTCGCCGCCTCGGTCACGGTGCGGTCGGGCAGCGGCTGCCCGTTGCAGACGATGATCACGTGCGAGCCGGGAATATTTTTCACGTGAAGCCACACGTCTCTGCCGCGCGCAGTTTTTAAGGTCAGCAGGTCATTTTGACGGTTGTTGCGCCCGACGTAAATCGTAAACCCGTCGGACGACACAAATTCCATCGGTGGAAGTGACGCGGGCGCTTTTTGCTTGCCGCGCGGCAAGCGGATATAGCCGCCGGACGCAAGCTCCTGCCGAAGCTCGGCGATCTCACGCACCGAGCCGGCGCGGGAGAGCGCATCCGCCACCGTTTCGAGATACAGCCGCTCCTCCTCGCCCGCCGCGATCTGCTCTTGCAACACGACGGCGGCGGTTTGGGCTTTGCGATAGTCTTTATAGTATTTTTGCGCGTTTTGTGCCGGCGTTTTGGCGGGGTCGAGCGGAATTGCGATCGTCCCGCACGCCTCGTCGTAGTAGTTGACGACCTCAGCGGAGGAAGCACCTTTCGGAATGACCCCTAAGTTTGCGTTGATAAGGTCGCCGTAAAGCCGCTTTTCCTCGCGTTTTTCGGAGGCCGAAAGCTCCTCGCGTTGACGGGCGATTTTGCGCGTTACCCGCTCGCGGTTTTGGCTCAATAACTTCGTCAGATCGCGCGAGGCGGCGCGAAGTCGCTCTGCCTCGTCCTTTTCGGCATAAAACGCGTCAAGCAGCGCCGACAGCGACGAAAGCTCCCGTCCACTTGCGGACAGCCCGTACTGCGTCACCGGCAAAAATGAAAATTCCAGCGGCGCGCCGTCGGGCTTATAGAGAAGATACGGGCGCGATTGCCCGCAAAGCGCCGTATCGCGCGCCTTTTCGAGATAGGCGGCGAGCTTTTGCCATTGCGCATCGGTTAAAAGCGACAGCGGCGTATCGGCCGCGCCGGTCGCGACCACCGCGGCCTCGCGGCAAAGAAGCGGCGAAAGTCCCTGCGTTGCCGCAAGCAGCAACTCGCACAGCGCGCCATCCGCCCCGGTTTTGAGGCGGGAAACCACCGCATCCGCACTCGCGTCACATACGTCAAGCTTGCC
>JAZUKW010000051.1:0-14073 GCA_045643425.1 Acutalibacteraceae bacterium | reverse complement strand
GCGATCAACAAACAGCAGATGCTGTTCGGTATCAACCAGGGCTGCACTTACGACGATCTGCGCGTAGCGCATATGAAAGAGATCGCCGCGATGGGGCTTGACGGCTACGCCATCGGCGGGCTTGCCGTCGGTGAACCGACGGAGGAGATGTACCGTATTATCGAAGCGGTCGAACCGTTTATGCCGACCGACAAACCGCGCTATTTAATGGGTGTCGGTACACCGGTGAATATCTTGGAGGGCGTGTATCGCGGAGTGGATTTGTTCGACTGCGTGATGCCGGCGCGGAACGCGCGCCACGGTCACGTGTTTACGTGGAGCGGGCGGCGCAATATGCTCAACGAAAAGTATGAGCGCGACCTGCTCCCGATCGACGAGGAATGCGATTGCCCGACCTGCCAACGCCATTCGCGCGCGTATATCCGCCACCTTTTCAAAGCCAATGAGATGCTGGCGATGCGGCTGTGCGTCACCCACAACCTCTATTTTTACAATACGCTGATGGAGAAGATCCGTGATAGATTAGACGACGGCACGTTCCCGGAATTTTACGAAAAATACCGCGAAATTTTGGATAAACGCGTATAAGAAAAACCCGCAACCGAGTGGTTGCGGGTTTTTGGTTTGGGTTTGATTTTTATCCGTCGGTCAAACTGCCGTTAGCCGTTATCGGGATTTTTTCGCCGCGATACGTCGGCTCCGGCTTGAAAATGCACCACAAAAAGTCTTTCGCTCGTGCCACTACTTCGCGCACGTCGCGCATTTCCTGTCCGGCATAAACACGCTCGTCTGCGGATACACCGTAAGCATCAATGCCAAGCCGCCGTGCGTCATAAACGGCACGCGGTAAGTGGTATCCTTGGGTGACGATGACGACTTTCTTTGCCTCAAAAATATCTTTTGCGCGATACATACTCTCGTACGTAGAGAAACCGGCGTGGTCGCAAAACACGTTGTCGGGCGAAACGCCGGATTGTACCGCAACGGATTTCATTGTGTTTACCTCGTCGTAGTTCTCGCTACCGTGGTCGCCGGACATCAGCAGTCGGTCGGTAATTTCGGTTTCATACACGCGTACACCGACCGCGATTCTGTCGGCAAGCATATCCGAGGGAGAACCGTCGTCGTGTACACCGCAACCGAGAACGAGAACACAATCCACGTTTTCCGAGGTTTTCAGTTCGGATTCGGGGAGGATGTAGTCTTTTGTGGCGGCAAGCACACGCCAATTTGCGGCAAGCACACCGAGCACAGCCAGTAAACACAAGCCGATTACCGCGATACTCGCTATCCGAAGAACTTTTTTTGCCGATTTCTTTTTCATTGTTTCGGTCTTAATGCTCGTGACAGCAGCCGCCCTCGCAGGAGTCGTGAAGTTCGCCCACAAACGGAGTGGGGTCGATGCCGAGGCGGGTATAATAGTCCGCGATCGCGGCTTTGATCGCCTGCTCGGCGAGAACGGAGCAGTGGATCTTGTGCGCCGGCAGACCGTCGAGCGCTTCCACAACGGCTTTGTTCGTGAGCTTCAGCGCTTCCGAAAGCGGTTTGCCTTTGATGAGCTCGGTCGCCATCGAGCTGGTGGCGATCGCCGAGCCGCAGCCGAACGTCTTGAACTTCACGTCCACGATCACGTCGTTTTCCACTTTGATATACATTTTCATAATATCGCCGCACACGGCGTTGCCCACTTCACCGACACCGTTCGCGTCCGCGATCTCGCCGACGTTGCGGGGATTTGTGAAGTGATCCATCACTTTTTCGCTGTAAACAGAGGCCATTTCAGTTTCCTTCTTTCTCTCGTTTCATCATATCTTCCCACAACGGCGACATCGCGCGCAGGCGATCGACCACTTCGGGAACAGCTTTCAAAATCACGTCAATATCGTCGTCGGTCGTCTCTTCGTCGATCGTCAAACGAAGCGAGCCGTGAGCGACCTCGTGCTTGAGTCCGATCGACAGCAGCACGTGGCTCGGGTCGAGCGAACCGGAGGTACACGCCGAGCCGGAGGAAGCGCAGATGCCTTTCGCATCGAGGTAGAGGAGGAGGGATTCGCCCTCGACGCCCTCGAAGCTCATATTGACGTTGCCGGGCAGGCGTTTCTCCGCATCGCCGTTTAAGCGGCTGTGGGAGATTTGCGAAAGACCGGCAATCAGGCGGTCACGTTTGGCTTTAATAAGCGGCGTGACCGTGTCGAGTTTTTCGCAGGCGAGCTTCATCGCGGTCGCCGTGCCGATGATGCCGGCGGTGTTCTCCGTACCCGCGCGACGGTTGCGCTCCTGCGCGCCGCCGTCAATGAGGTTGCCGAACCGCAAACCGCGGCGGCAGAGCAGAGCGCCCATGCCTTTCGGGCCGTGGAATTTGTGGGCGGAAAGGGAGAGCAAATCGATGTTCATCTCTTTGAAGTTGATCGACAAATGGCCCACCGCCTGCACCGCGTCGGTATGGAACAGCACGCCCGCCTCACGGCAAACGGCGCCGATTTCGGCGATAGGCTGCACCGTGCCGATCTCGTTGTTCGCAAACATCACGGACACGAGCGCCGTATCCTCACGGATGGCGTTTTTCACGTCCTCCACCCGCACGACGCCGTTGTCATAAACGGGGAGAAGCGTCACCTCAAAGCCTTGTTTTTCAAGGGCTTTCAGCGTGTGGAGCACGGCGTGATGCTCGAACGCCGTGGAGATCAAATGCTTTTTGCCTTTTTTCGCCATTTCGGCGGCGACCATCTTAATGGCCCAGTTGTCCGCCTCGCTGCCGCCGGAGGTGAAATACACCTCGCTCGCAAGACAGCCGAGGCAGCTCGCGATGTCCTCGCGCGCGTCCGCAATCGCGTAGCGGGAGGTCTGACCGAAGCCGTAAAGGGAAGAGGCGTTGCCGTATTCTTCGGTGAGATAGGGCATCATCGCTTCCAAAACCTCCGGCAACAGTCGCGTGGTCGCGGCGTTGTCGGCGTAAATCATTTTAGCCATACTTTCATCTCGTTTCATCGGAAAATTTACCGAAAAATAATATACACCAATTTAGTAGAAATTGCAACCCTTTCGAGGCAAAAAATCACGGATTTTTGAGGAATTTTTGGTAAGCGGCAACCGCCATTCTGTCACACCGCTCGTTTTCGGGATGACCGTCGTGTCCCTTGAGCCACACGAAACGGACCTTGTGGATGTCGAGAAGGGAGAGCAGCTTGTCCCACAGCTCCGCGTTGATCGCCGGTTTACCGTCGGATTTGCGCCAGCCGTGGCTTTTCCAGCTTCGAGCCCAGCCCTTTTGGATGCCGTCCACCACGTATTTGGAGTCGCTGTAAACCGTGACGTCGCAGGTCTCGTTGAGCGCGGCAAGCCCTATGATCACCGCCGTCAGCTCCATACGGTTGTTGGTGGTCGATGCCTCGCCGCCGGACAGTTCTTTTTCCCTCGCGTTATAGCGCAAGATCGCGCCGTAACCGCCGGGGCCGGGATTCCCGGAGCAAGCGCCGTCGGTAAACAGATCCACGTGTTTCACGGGAGTTCCTCCTTTAGTGTTTTAATGTTTCTCATCCATTATACCAAAAAATTCCCGTCATACAAGAGGGCGCGTGAAAAAAATTTGCATAAAGCGCGATTCGACAGAGTTTCGATTGACAAAATGGCAAAAATAGACTATACTGTTTAGTGTGTTTGCGTATTAAATAAGGTTTATTTGTCTTTTTTTATCACTTTAGGAGGAAATTCGTTGAAAAAACAACAAAACACACGGACGAAAGCGTCCGAACAAACCGCTGATGCGGCGCGCAAAACCAAGCCGACCAAAGGCGGTGCGAAAAACGCAAAGACGGCGAAAAAGCCGCAAAAACAAAAACAACAGCCGACCAACCAAGTGTCGGCGAAAAAACAACCGAACAAACCGCAAACGTCGAAGAAGCAGGCTCCCAAGAACAACAAAAACAAAAAGGGAGCAGCGCCGACGGCGCCTGTTAAAATCACGTTCCTCGGCGGACTGAACGAAATCGGCAAGAATATGACCATGCTGGAGTACGACGGCGATGCGATCGTGATCGACTGCGGTATGACCTTTCCGGAAGCGGATCTGCCGGGTGTTGACGTGGTGCTGCCCGACTTTTCTTACGCGGTCCAGAACAAAGACCGCATCAAAGGCATTGTGCTCACTCACGCCCACGAGGACCACATCGGCGCGCTGCCGTATTTTCTGCGCGAGGCGAAGCTGCCGGTTTACGGCACCAAGCTGACGCTCGCGCTCGTCAACTCCAAGCTGACCGAGTTCGGGCTGGACAAAACCACCGAATATCACGAGGTCGCGGTGGGGCAGACGGTGAAGCTCGGCAAGCTCGCGGTAGAATTCATCAACGTGAACCACTCCATACCCGATGCCGCGGCGCTGGCGATCAAAACGCCGCAGGGAACGGTGGTGCATACCGGCGACTTCAAAATCGACTGTACGCCGATCCACGGCAAGATGATCGATCTCGCGCGGTTCGGCGAGCTCGGCAAAGAGGGCGTTTTGGCGCTTCTTTGCGACTCCACCAACGTGGAGCGTCCCGGCTATACGCCGACCGAGCGCATGGTGGGCGACAGCCTCGCAAACCTTTTCCGCAAGGCGCAGGGCGACCGTATCATCGTCGCCACGTTCTCGTCGAACCTGCACCGTATCCAGCAAATCATCGACTCTGCCGCCCGCGAAAAACGCAAGGTGGCGATCTCCGGTCGCAGTATGGTCAACTTCGTGGCGATCGCGACCGAGCTCGGCTATCTTAAAGTGCCGAAGGGTATTCTTATCGACATTGAAGAAATTCGCAATTATCCCGCCTGCAAGCTCGTTATCATCACGACCGGCAGTCAGGGCGAGCCGATGTCCGCGCTGACGCGTATGGCGTTCTCCGATCACCGTCAGGTGGAGGTCGGGCCGCAGGATACCATCATCATCTCCGCGACGCCCATTCCCGGCAACGAGAAATCCGTCAGCCGTGTTGTCAACGAGCTGATGCGGCGCGGCTGCGACGTGGTGTATGAGAAAATGTACGACGTGCACACCTCCGGCCACGCCTGCCAAGAAGAGCTGAAAATCATTCACGGTCTGGTACGGCCGAAATTCTTTATTCCCGTTCACGGCGAACAGCGCCATTTACGCAAACACGCGGCGCTGGCGGTGTCGATGGGAATGTCGCCGAAAAACGTGCTGATCTCGGACATCGGTCAAGAGGTCTCGCTGACCGCCGACAAAATGGAAGTGACCAACACCGTTCCCGCCGGTCGCCTTTTGGTGGACGGTCTCGGTATCGGCGACGTGGGCAACGCAGTTCTCCGCGACCGCACCAAGCTGTCGCAGGACGGCCTAATCGTCGTGGTCGCGTCGGTGGATTCCATTATCGGCGACGTGGTCTCCGGGCCGGATATTGTCACCCGCGGCTTTGTCTACGCGAAAGAAGCGGAGGAGCTGCTGGAGGAAATGCGCCGTGTCGCGCGCAAATCGCTGGACGATTGCTGCCGCAGTCACAGCCGCGATTGGCCGACGATGAAAAACCGTGTGCGGGAGGATCTTTCCCGCTTCGTGTTCCAAAAAACCAAACGCAGTCCGATGATCCTGCCGGTCATTATGGACGTGTAATCGAATAGGAGGAAAAACGTATGAAAATCGTGTTACTGCAAGACGTGAAGGGCCAGGGCAAAAAAGGCGAGCTCGTTAACGTTTCGGACGGCTACGCCCGCAACTATCTGTTTCCGCGCAACCTCGCTACGCCGGCGGATGCCCAGGCGATGAACGAGCTGAAAAACCGCGAGTCCTCGAAACAGTTCCATGCGGAAATGGCGCTGAAAGGGGCGAAAGAGGCCGCCGAAAAGGTGGAGGGGAAAGAGCTCCGCATCGCCGCCAAGGCGGGCGCCGCCGGCAAACTGTTCGGTGCGGTGACCTCCAAGCGCGTGGCGGAGGAGCTTAAATCCGTCTTCGGCATTGAGCTGGAGAAAAAACACATTCAAATGGATGACATCAAGCAGTTCGGCACCTTCCCGGTGAAGCTCCGTCTCCACCAGGAGGTTTCGGCCACGCTGAACGTCACGGTGGCGGAGGAATAAGTATGCCGAAAGAACCGTTTTCCTCTGTGGAGGGACTGAACCTGCCGCACAGCTTAGAGGCGGAGCAATCGGTCCTCGGTTCCATTCTGATCGATGCGGAATCGTTGAACCAGGTGGCTGACGTCTTAAAAGCCGAGCATTTTTATCTGCCGGAGCATCAGCTGATCTACGGCGTGATGATTCAAAAAATGATGCAAAACGAGGTCATCGACTACGTGACCGTTTTGGAGGCGCTGAAATCCGAGGGGATGTTCTCCGGAGAAGAGGGCAAGGCATATCTGCTCAAATTGGCGCAAATGGTGCCGTCGGTGAGCAGTATCAAGCGCTATGCCGAAATCGTTCAGCAAAAATCCAACATCCGTAAGCTGATCGCCGCCTCCCGCCAAACGCTGGACGAGGCGATGGACCCCTCGGTGGACTTTAATACGTTGATCGAGAGCGCCGAACAGCGGGTGTACGACATTCAAAACGACCGCCATACCAACGGGCTGTCGAAGCTGTCGGAAGCGATCACGGAAAACTACGAAAAATACGCCATTATGTCCGATCCGGAAAAGCGCAAGCAGTACGTGGGCATTCCCACCGGTATTCCCGCGCTGGATCGCGTGATCGGCGGCTTAAACCGCTCGAACCTCATCATTATCGGCGCGCGCCCCGGTGTGGGTAAAACGGCGTTTATTTTAAACCTCGCCCGCAACGTCGCGGTCGATCAGCATCGTTCCGTCGCGATCTTCAACCTGGAGATGAGCAAGGAGCAGCTTGTCAACCGTCTGCTTTCCGCCGACGCAAAGGTGGAGGGCAAGCGTCTTGCGGAGGGTACGCTGTCCGTGCAGGAATGGAAACGTGTGGCGGCTTCTGCCAGCGTTTTGTCCGCCGCGCCGATTTACGTGGACGATTCCACCAACATCACCGCATCGGATATTAAAGCGCGTTTGCGCCGTATTCCCGAGGGTATCGACCTTGTGATCGTCGACTACTTACAGCTGATGCACTCCGCACGCAAAACCGAAAACCGCACCCAAGAGGTGCAGGAGATCACCCGCGCGTTCAAGCTGCTTGCCAAAGAGATGGACGTGCCGGTCATTGTGTGCGCCCAGCTGAACCGTGCCGCCGCCGCAACGCAGGAGCGCCGCCCGACGCTTATTGATCTGCGTGAATCCGGCTCTATCGAGCAGGACGGTGACCAGGTCATGTTCCTGTACCGTGCAGATGCCGCGTCCAACCCGACCGGCAACACGGACAACGTCGAACACGGCACGGCGGAGGTCATCGTGGCGAAAAACCGTCACGGTGAAAACAACGTCACCATCAAGATGCTGTTCGAGGGCAAATATACGCAGTTTATTCCCATTCCGGAAAACACTGATGCGGAGCAATTCTATGAAGAAATCGGAGCAACCTAATCTTGCGGAAAACCCGCTGTTCGCCGACTTTACGGCTTTTGCCGAAAAAGAGGCACTGTTTTCGGCAGATACAGCGGTGCTTTGCGCATTGTCCGGCGGTGCCGACTCGGTAACGCTGTTGCACCTTTTACAAAAAGCAAAAGCGCAGGGGCTTCTTTCCGAGGTATGCGCCTGCCACGTTCACCACGGCTTGCGAGGCGAAAACGCCGACCGTGACGAGCAGTTTTGTAAAGAGCTTTGTGCCGCGTGGGGCGTACCGCTCACCGTCAAATCCGTTGACGTACCCGCCGCGGTAGCGCAAACGGGGGAAAGCGTGGAGCAAGCCGCCCGTCGGCTGCGATATGCCGTGCTGAACGAGGTGGCAAACGGCAAGTGGATCGCCACCGCTCACACCGCCTCCGACAACGCCGAAACCGTGCTGCTGCACCTTACGCGGGGAAGCGGTCTGCGCGGTCTTTCCGGCATTTCACCAAAGCGAGACAATCTGCTGCGGCCGCTTTTGTTCGCTACCCGGCAACAAGTCGAAGCCTACGCTGCCGAAAACGGTCTTTCGTTCGTGAACGACGAAACCAACGACGATCTGGACTTTTCCCGCAATCGCATCCGCGCCGAGGTCATGCCGGCGCTGAAGGCGCTGAATCCCAAAGTGGAAACGGCGCTGCTGCGCCTTGGCGCAAGCCTGCGCGAGGACGAGGCGTGTCTGCGTGATCAAGGACAGCTTCTGCTCGAATGTGCCGAATTTGAGGATGCGCCCGCCACGTTTGACAGAGACGTGCTGAAAACGGCGCCTCCGGCGATTTTGCGGCGCGCGCTTTTGCAGATGCTGCCCACCGACGTAGACGTTACAAAAGCGCATCTCGATCGGCTGGCGGCGCTGGTAACCGACGGGGAAGAGCAGGCGGTAACGATCGCCGGCGGCGTTACGGTGCGTCGCAGCGATACCGCGGTGTGGGTGGACAAGTCCCCCGAACCGATCGCGCCGTTTTGTTTTCCGCTTACGATCGGCGAGCCGATCGTCATCGCAGGGGAGCCTTATGAAGCGCGGCTGTATACGGCGGAAGAATTTAAAAAAATCCGAAATGTTTACAGTTTGTTTTTCCATTTTTGCTGTGACTATGATACAATTGTAGGCAGCGTGACGGTGCGAAGCCGCGAAAACGGCGATGCGTTCCGTCCCGTCGGTCGCGGCACCAAGAAGCTGAAAAAGTTGTTCGAAGAAAGCGGGCTTGACGCGTCACAACGCGAAAAAACGCCGCTGTTATGCGATAAAAACGGCATTTTTCTCGTCGATGGCTTCGGCTGTGACGAGCGCGTAAAGCTCACAGATACCACCAAAACCGTTTTGGTATTTGCCAAAGCGTATCATTTTCCATCCAACTGAAAACATAAGAAAAAGAGGGGTTATTATGAACGGAGAACAAGACGTGGCCTACACGCTGGTTTCCGAAGAGGAAATCAAATCCATCGTTGCCGACGTGGCGGCGCGTATTTCTAAAGACTACGAGGGGAAAAATTTATTTATTATCCCCGTGCTGAAGGGTTCCTTTGTGTTTGCGGCGGATCTCGTCCGCACGCTGTCCATTCCGAGCCAAGTCGATTTTCTTGCGGTGTCCAGCTACGGCTCCGGCACCAAGACCTCCGGCAACGTGCGTATTATGAAGGACATTTCCTGCACGCTGGAGGACAAAGACGTGCTGATCGTCGAGGATATTCTCGACTCCGGCGTGACGCTGTCGTTCCTGTGCGAGATGTTTAAGACCCGCAAGCCGAAGAGCCTCAAGGTCTGCACGCTGTTCGACAAGCCGGAGCGCCGTCGGGTGGATTTCACACCCGATTACGTCGGCAGTTCCGTGCCGGATGAGTTTATCGTCGGCTACGGCCTCGATTACGACGAAAAATACCGCAATCTCCCGTTTGTGGGCGTTTTGAAGCCCGAAATTTACCAATAACCAAAGACTTTGCCACAGCAAAGCGAAAGGAGGGGTTTTCTTGAATTTTAACGAGAACCCGAACAACGAAGAACATCAGGGTCGCAATTGGTTTTTGATCATCGGTATTCCGCTGCTCGTTATTGTCGGTTTGTGGCTGTTGACCAACTCCGGCTCCACCAAGCAGGACAAGACCTATTCCGAGGTCGTCGGCTATTTTGAGCAAAATCAGGTGGAGGAGTTTACGCTGAGCCTCGACAACTCGTCGCTGAAGCTGCTCTTGCGCGAGGGCTTCCGCACCGACGTAAACAAAGATAAAAAGATCGACGACAAGGACGTTCTTACCTATAAAGTCCCTAATCTGAACCTCTTTGTCGATTCGGTCGTTTATGAGATCGTTAACCCGAGCAACCGGGATACCGACAAAAATAACGACGTAAAATACGATATTTTCCCGCAGCGCGAGGTATCGTGGGTCGCAAGTATGCTGCCCACGCTCATCGTGATGATCGTGTTCGCGCTGATCGTGTGGTTTATGATGAAGCGCTCGATGGGCTCGATGGGCGACGGCAAAATTGCCGGCTTCGGCAAGGCGCGTATCAAAAAACCGTCGGACGAAAAGCGCAAGGTCACGTTTGACGACGTTGCCGGTGCGGACGAGGAAAAAGAAGATTTACAAGAGCTTGTGGAGTTCTTAAAATCTCCCAAGCGCTTTGAAGAGCTCGGCGCGCGCGTGCCGAAGGGCGTGTTGCTCATCGGCCCTCCCGGTACCGGTAAAACCTTGCTTGCCCGCGCGGTCGCGGGGGAGGCGGGTGTGCCGTTCTTCTCGATTTCCGGCTCAGATTTCGTGGAGATGTACGTCGGTGTCGGCGCGTCGCGTGTGCGCGATTTGTTCGACCAGGCGAAAAAGAACGCGCCCTGTATCATCTTTGTGGACGAGATCGACGCGGTCGGTCGTCAGCGCGGCGCCGGTCTCGGCGGCGGTCACGACGAACGCGAGCAGACCCTCAACCAGATGCTCGTGGAGATGGACGGCTTCGGCGCGAACGAGGGCGTTATTATGATCGCGGCGACCAACCGCCCGGATATTCTTGACCCGGCGCTGACCCGTCCCGGTCGTTTTGACCGTCAAGTGGTGGTCAACTACCCCGACGTGAAGGGCCGCGAGGAGATCCTCAAAGTCCACGCGAAAAACAAACCGATCGCGCCCGACGTGGATCTCAAGGTTATTGCGCAGTCTACCTCCGGCTTCACCGGTGCCGATCTTGAAAACCTCTTAAACGAAGCGGCGCTGCTTGCCGCCCGCCGCAAGATCCACTCCATCACGATGGATGAGATCGAGGAAGCCACCGTCAAGGTGGTGGTGGGCACCGAAAAACGCAGCCACGTGATCTCGGACGAGGACAAAAAGATCACCGCGTTCCACGAAGCGGGTCACGCAGTAGTGTCCTACTACTCGCCGACGCAGGATCCGGTGCATCAGATCTCCATTATCCCGCGCGGTCTTGCCGCCGGCTATACGATGAATTTGCCGCAAGAGGATCGCACCCACATGACCAAAACCAATATGCTGGAGAGCATCCAGGTGCTGCTCGGCGGCCGCGTGGCGGAGACGCTCGCGCTCGAGGACATCTGCACCGGTGCGTCCAACGATATTGAGCGCGCATCTGAAATGGCGCGCAAAATGGTCACAAAATACGGTATGAGCGAGAAACTCGGCCCGCTGATGTTCGGCGAATCCGAATCCGCCGGCGTGTTCCTCGGCCGCGATCTCGGCCACACCCGCAACTATTCGGAGGAGACCGCCGGTCTCATTGACAGCGAGGTGGTGCGTATCGTTACCGAAGCGTTTGACATCGCCAAACAGAAAATCGGCGACCACATGGATAAGCTTAACGTCATCGCCGAGTACCTGATTGCCCACGAGAAAATGGACAGTAAGACGTTCTATGAGCTGATGGGCGACAAGCCCGCCGAGCCGCAGCCGGCGGAATAAACCGCAAAAAAAGAGCCCCGATCGAATGATCGGGGCTCTTTTTCTATGCTTAATCTTTGTCGTCTGGCTTTGTTGCTTTCGCTTGTTTGTTGCCGAGGCGGATGCCGGCAATCATCAGCGTGATGCCGACAACGGCAAGGGGAATGTAAACCGCATCCGGAATTGCCACAAAAAAGCGGTTGACAATCGACGTAACGAGGTAAATCAACATACCAACGATGATAAAACCGTCTTTGTTCATACTTTAATCCTCATTATAGAGCAGCACGCGGCCTTTGACGAGACCGGGCGTTTTGTAGAGCTCAAACGCTTTTGCGGCGTCACTCATCGGGAACTTCACATACACGGCATCGGGGTCGTAAATGAGGTCGCCGGTGGCGAAATAATGCGCGGTCAGCACCCATTCCTCGCCGGGGGACGGCGCGGAATAGGACATCCACGAGCCGGTCACAGACAGCTCTTTTCGGTTGAGATTTTCCCATTCCAGCGGCTCGAAGGTCACGGGCTTGGACGGGGTACCGATATAGCAGACGTGGGCTTTGTTCGCCGCGAGATCCATCGCCATTTTGAGGGTGGCGGGAACGCCGCAGGTCTCGAACACGTAGTCGAAGCCGTTGCCCTCTGTCAGCACCATGGCTTGCTCGCGGTAGTCTTCGTCGAGCGTACAAATGCCGTCGGTCGCGCCGCAACGCTTACAGAAATCGAGGCGATCCTTGTTGATGTCAAACACGACGAGCTGACGCGCGCCGAAAATTTTTGCCCATTGCATCGTAAAGAAGCCGATCGTGCCGCCGCCGATGACCGCCACGCGCTTGCCGCCCGTGTAGTCCGCAAGGCGGACACCGTGCAGTCCCACGGTGCAGGGTTCAAACAGCGCACCCTGTTCAAAGGAGAGGGCGTTGTCGATTTTTACGGCGTTTTTCTCCGGCAGCACCACGTAATCCGCGAACGCGCCTTGCACGCGCGAGCCGACGAAGCTGTACTGCTTGCATTGGGAATAGTTGCCGTGAGCGCAGTCGGGGCAGCTCATGCAGGGGAGCAGGGGAGCGCCCGCCACGTGGGCGCCGACAGCGAAGTTTTTAACGCCCTCGCCGACCTCGACAACGTAGCCGGAAAACTCGTGACCGAGCACCAGCGGAAACTTCTTCACTTTGCCTTGCAGCACGCGGGGAATATCCGAGCCGCAGATACCCGCCGCCATCACGCGCACCTTGATCGTGCCGGGAAGGGTCGCGGGGGTCTCGTATTCCTCGTAGCGAACGTCTTCAATACCGTGTAAAACCGCAGCTTTCATCATTCTTCTCCTTATCCAATCGAGAAGCCGCCGAACATATAGTTGACCTTGGCGGCATAGTTATAATCTTCAACCATGGCAACAATGCTGTATTTCGCGAGATCGCGGGCTTTCGGCGACAGCGCACCGTCACGTACCTTTTGGTATTGCAGCGGCATATATTGGTGCAAAATGCCGGTGGGGATCGTCACCTCATCGAGGTTTTTAAACAGCTTATTCATCGCGTTTTCCACGTCCGGAAGCGCGGTGTAATACCGACTGCGATCCGAGAAACCGTAGCGGCGCTGGATCGCCACGCTGTTTTCGTCACCCTTGTAATACTTTTTCCAATAGGTGGGGTCTTCGAGCATTTTTCCCTCGAGGATCTCGCGGTAGTGCGAGCGCTTGCTCTCGTCGTCGATCAGCTCGTCCTCCATCATAGCGAGGGCAAACAGCGCCTCGCGCATCGCGTAGGTGAGCGCGGGGCCGACCTTGATGATCGCGATGCCGTCCTCCACCATTTCTTTCAGCTTTTTCGGGGACTGATAGTCGGTGGAATGGCCCTCAAACACAATGTCGGGATATTTCTTTAAGCTCTGGCACAGCTTCGCCGCTTCCACACGATCATACGCGTGCACCGACAGGTTGCCGAACTCCACGCCCGGCTGAACCACGATGGCGATGATGTGCTGGAACGCATCGGCAAGGCCGTACTGCGCGAACACCTTATGATAGGCGACGAGGGTGCTCTCGAAATCCTCCGGGCGAGTGACCTCGACGTCATCCTCTTTCTTCTGGTTGCCGCCGGGGATCGGCACTTCGCTTCCGATCACGAAAACGGGGTGCATCTCATCGGGGTTGCGCTCGAGGAGCTTTTGATATTCCTCTTCGCAGGCCTTATACAGCCGCGCGCCGCGCTCGGCGATCGTTTCGTCCGAAAGGCGCTCGTCCACCGGGTCATCACCGAGCTTCATGCTGGTGTCGAGGTGGATTTTTTTATAGCCCGCCGCGACCGACAGCCGCACGAGCGTTTCGGCGTTGTCCATCGCTTCTTCGGCGGGTTTATCCGCCCAGGGAAGAGGGCCTAAATGGTCGCCGCCGATAAGAATTTTTCCGTGAGAAAAGCCGATTTTGTCGGCGATTTGGTAAACGTAATCGCAAAAATCCTTCGGCTGCATCCGCATATAGCCGCCGTTTTGGTTGATCTGGTTGGAGGTCGCCTCGATCACGACGCGCTCGTCAAAGCGCTGTGCCTGCTCCAAAATAGCCTCGATGACGAGTTTGTTGGCAGAGCAGAACGACGGGATGCCGCAGTGGATACCGAGCTTGCGTTTCGTGACCATATCACGAAGCGGGTTTTGTTCGGGCATAAAAAACCCTCCTTTTATTCTTCAAAGAAATAGGTAT
>JAZUKW010000050.1:0-2546 GCA_045643425.1 Acutalibacteraceae bacterium | reverse complement strand
AGACATTTTGAACAAAGCAAAACGCAGTGCCGAAACGGTCGGTCAAAAAACCGGCGACTTCATCGAGGTCACCAAGCTGAAAATGGCGGCTTCCGACGTAGAGAAAGAGATCTCCGCCGCCTTTGAGGATCTCGGCAAGCTCGTCTATTACGCCGCCCGAAACAACGAGGACGTGGAGGATCCCATCGACGATTGCATCAAAGAAATCGACGAGCTGCAGGAAGCGGCGGATGCGATTCGCGAGCAGATCTATTCCTACAAAAACCAGAGCCGCTGCGTGGCGTGCGGCGCGGTGACCGACAACGACGCGGCGTTCTGCTCGAAATGCGGCGCTCCGCTGACCGTCGAGGACGAAGCCCCCGCCGAAGGAACCGAAGAATAAGCGCAACAAAAAAAGCGACGAGGAAATTTCCTCGTCGCTTTTTTATATCCTTTTTACTCCACGATCTCCACCGTCATCCCGTGGGCGTTGGCGTAAGATTCCGCGTAACTGCCCTTGTGGCAAGCGATCACCGTCTTGCAGTTGTCACAGAACGTGTGCTCGCCGATCTCCGTCACGCTGTCGGGGATATACAGCTTCGCCACGTCCGGATAGTTATAGAAGAGATAATCGCCTAAGTTTTGCAGCCCGTCGAGGATCACCGCCGGGAATTTAAAGGACTCCTTGTGATTCAAGCAGGCGAAATCGCGATACTCCGCGGTAAAATCTTCCATCCGGTTTTCCACCGCTCCCGCCGAAGTCGCTCTCCAGCAAAAGAGGTTATAGACTTTTCCGTCGCCGTTCCATATCGCCGTACAATGGCCGAACGGGCACATGCATTTGATCCAAAGGGGTGTGCTGTGATCGTTTAGGTCGAAAATATCGTGGTCGCCGGCGGCAATCATTTTGCGCAGCTTCAGCACGTCCTTCATATTGACGGCACCGTCGCCGTTCGCGTCCGCCGCCGCCAGATCAATGTCGGTCGGAATGTCCGCCAGATACTGCCGCACCGCCAACACGTCTTTCATGTTGATCACACCGTCGTGATAGGCGTCGCCGCGCAGTACCGGAGAAACGTTCGTCGCCGTCGCGGTCGGGGACGGCTCGGCATTCAGAATTTGCTCGTCCTCCTCTTTGGTGGCCACGGCAAACACGGTAAGCATCGTCGCCAACACCGCAAATACCGCCAAAAGACAAAACAGTTTTTTCATTCAGTCCACACTCCTTAGTACGGAAATAGTATGAAAATCGGATCGCGAGCAAACCTCGCTTGTTCCAATTCTACCCGAATTTCAAAAAAATGTCAAGACAAAACCGTCACCCTCGCTTCCGCCCGCTCTTGCCAATTTCATCATTGTATGCTATACTGTCAAAAGAGGTGACTGCTATGGATAACGAAAAAATTGCGGCGTTTGCCGCGCTGTTGCAAAACGCAAAATCCGCCGTCTTTTTCGGCGGTGCGGGCGTTTCCACCGAAAGTGGGCTCAAGGACTACCGCAGCGAGGACGGGCTGTATAACGTCACGAGCAAATACGGCGTGTCCCCCGAAACAATTTTGTCCCGCTCGTTTTTTCTGCGTGATCCCGACACGTTTTACAAGTTCTATCACGAATACTTTTTAAGCCAGCAAGCCCTCCCGAACGCCGCCCACAAAACGCTTGCCAAATGGGAGCAAGAGGGGCGTCTCGCCGCCGTCGTCACCCAAAACATCGACGGTCTGCACCAAGCGGCCGGCTCGAAGATGGTCTTCGAGCTTCACGGCACCGTCTACCGCCACCATTGCGACCGCTGCGGGCGGGATTTCCCCACCGAGAAGGTCAAAGCACTCGAGGGCGGCGTGCCGTATTGCGACTGCGGCGGTCTTGTTCACCCGAACGTCGTGCTGTATGAAGAAGGGCTCGACCAATCGACCGTCGAGGGCGCGGTGGATGCGATCGAGCGCGCCGACCTGCTCATCATCGGCGGCACGTCGCTCGCCGTCTATCCCGCGGTCTCGTTTTTACGCTACTACGGCGGGCGGGACATCGTACTCATCAACAAGGGCGAGACGCCTTACGACACCCGCGCGTCGCTCGTCTTCCGCGACAGCATCGGGCAGGTGCTGTCCGCCGTCGATAAGGCGATGTGAAAATAAGTTGCAAAACGTGCGATTGTATTGTATACTGAACACGTACCTTTAATATAAGAAAGGCGAGGAAAAAACTATGCTTCAAAACGGAAACATCTATTTAGGTCTCTCGGATTTAGACGGCGCGCGCGTCGAAATGCCGCTGTCCATCTGCAACCGCCACGGCCTCATCGCCGGCGCCTCCGGCACCGGTAAAACCATCACGATGAAAGTGATGGCGGAGTCGTTCTCCGACGCGGGCGTGCCGGTGTTCCTTTGCGACATCAAAGGCGACGTGTCGGGTCTTTGCGTCCCCGGCGAACAGAACGAGGGAATGGAAAAACGCATCGACAAATTCGGCATCCGCGACAGCTTTTGCTACAAGGGCTATCCCGTCTGCTTCTGGGACGTTTACGGCGAGACCGGCCACCCCGTCCGCACCACCATTTCGGATATGGG
>JAZUKW010000049.1:0-5441 GCA_045643425.1 Acutalibacteraceae bacterium | reverse complement strand
GAACACGGCAAGCGCCACCCCACCCTCGGCAACAACGTGATGGTGGGCGCGGGCGCGAAGGTCCTCGGCCCGATCACCATCGGCGACAACGCCCGCATCGCTGCCGGCGCGGTGGTGCTGGAGGATATTCCCGCCGACAGTACCGCCGTAGGCGTTCCCGCCCGCGTGGTGCGCATCGGCGGCAAGCGCGTGGAGGATCTCGACCAGATCCACATTCCCGACCCCGTATCGCAGGAGCTGTGCCGTCTGGAAGCGAAAATTACTCAGTTAGAAAAGAAATTGGAGGAACAAACAAAATGAGCAACTTGCAATTATACAGTTCGATTTCCCACGAAAAAGAAACCTTTACCACCTACGAGCCGGGCAAATGCGGGATGTATACCTGCGGCCCGACGGTATACCACTATGCCCATATCGGCAACCTGCGCACCTATATGATGGAGGACGTGCTCGAGAAATACCTGCGCTACGCGGGCTATGACGTCAAGCGCGTGATGAACATCACCGACGTCGGCCACCTGTCGAGCGACGCGGACACCGGCGAGGATAAAATGCTTAAAGGTGCGCGCCGCGAGCATAAGACCGTTATGGAAATCGCGAAATTCTATACCGACGCTTTCTTTGACGACTGCAAAAAGCTCAACATCAAACGCCCCGACGTGGTGGAGCCCGCTACCGGCTGCGTGCCGGAGTTCATCCACATCATCGAGACGCTCATCGAAAAGGGCTACGCCTATTTAGCGGGCGGCAACGTCTATTTTGATACCTCGAAGCTCGACAACTACAACGTCTTTACGAAGCAGGAAAGCGACGAAATGGCGGTCGGCGTGCGTGAAGGCGTGGACGAGGACGAAAACAAGCGCAACAAGTCGGACTTTGTCTTGTGGTTCACGAAATCCAAGTTCGACGACCAAGAGCTCAAATGGGACAGCCCGTGGGGCATCGGCTACCCCGGCTGGCATATCGAATGCTCCGGTATCAGCCTGAAGCATCTCGGCGAGCACCTTGACCTGCATTGCGGCGGCATCGACAACGTCTTCCCCCACCACACGAACGAGATTGCCCAAAGCGAGGCGTATCTCGGCCATCCGTGGTGCAAGCAGTGGTTCCACGTGCTTCATTTAAACACGACCAGCGGCAAAATGAGCAAATCGAAAGGTGAATTTCTCACCGTTTCTCTGCTCGAGGAAAAGGGCTATTCGCCCCTCGCCTACCGCTTCTTCTGCCTGCAATCCCACTACCGCAAATCGCTCGTCTTCTCGTGGGAGGGCCTCGACAACGCGCAAAAAGCGTATCTGAAGCTGCGTTCGCGCACCTCCGCACTCAAAGACGAGGGCGCCGTGGACGCATCGAAGCTCGCGCCGTTTAAAACGGCGTTTGCCGACTCGATGGATAACGACCTCAACACCTCTTTGGCGCTGACGAGCGTTTACGACGTGCTGAAAGCCGACCTCACGGGGGCGGAAAAGCGCGCGCTCATTGCCGATTTTGACTCCGTTTTGTCCCTCGACCTGCTCACCCCCGTCGCGGCGCAGGCAAGCGACGACGACGCGGAAATCGACGCGCTCGTGGCTGCCCGTCAGCAGGCGCGCGCCGACAAAAATTGGGCGGAGGCCGACCGGATTCGCGACGAATTATCCGCGCGCGGCATCGTCGTAAAAGACACGGCGAACGGTGCGGAATGGAGCCGCGCCTGATCATTTTTGAAAAGGACGTGACCGTATGGTTTCCTTCAAAAAACAACTGATCGCGCAGCTGGCCGCCGCGGCAACGCTTTCGCTCGCCGTGTGGCTCGGCTGTGAGATGCGCGCGCCCTACCGCGACGTGGCGACCTCGCTTCTCGTGACGTTTCTCGTCGCGGGCTGTATGGTCGGCTGCGGCATTTTCGCGCGGTTACAAAAAACCGACGGAATGAAGAATTTTCGTTCCGACTGCCGTCTGTTTATCTTCACGGGGCTTGGCATTCTCATCGCCGTTTTGGGCGTATTTTTGTCCTTTGCCGGCGTGCGCGACATCTTAGATGAAGACGGCCGCGAGGCTGCCAATTTGATGATCGTCGTGCTGTCGATGTTCCCGCTGCCGTTTCTCACCCGCGCTGCCGCCTGCTCGCTGTTTTCGCAGGATGAAAACAAATCCCGCCGCACCGCGATGCGCGTGATCACGGCGGTCTTGTGGGGCGCTGCGGTGGTGCTGACCGTGTGCGGTCTTTTGTTCGGGCTCATCCCCGCTCCTGCCGTATGAGCGGCTGCACGCTTTGCCCGCGCCGTTGCAACGTCGATCGCCCCGCCCGCACAGACAAGCCGGTTGCCGGCTCGGTCTGCCAAATGGGCACCGACGCCGTCGTCGCCCGCGCGGCGCTCCACTTTTGGGAAGAACCGTGTATAAGCGGCAAAAACCGCTCGGGAACGGTGTTTTTCTCCGGCTGCCCTCTGCGGTGTGTTTTCTGCCAAAACCGGAAAATAAGCCGCGAGCGCTTCGGAAAAGCCCTTTCTCCCGCCGAGCTGCGCGCGGTGTTCGACAACCTCATTGCGCAGGGCGCACACAATATTAACCTTGTCACCCCCACCCACTTCGTTCCGGCGATTTTAAAGGCGCTTGAGGGCGGCGTTCCCGTCCCCGTTGTCTACAACACCGGCGGCTACGAGACAGTGGAAACCCTGCGTCTTTTGGACGGTCACGTGGACGTGTATCTCCCCGATATGAAATACCGCGACAGTGATATGGCAAAGCGCTATTCCAAAGCGCCCGACTACCCCGCCGTTGCCGCCGAAGCGATCAAAGAGATGTTCCGCCAGGTCGGTCCCGTGCAGTTCGACGAAAACGGGATGCTCAAAAAAGGGGTCATCATCCGCCACCTCATTCTCCCCGGCGGGCTCGAAAACACCAAAGCGGTCATCGACTGGGTCGCCGACACGTTCCCGAAAGGCGCGGTGCTGTTCAGCCTTATGAGCCAATACACGCCGGTGTCACTCCCCGACGGCTATCCGGAGCTCAACCGTCGCCTGACAACGCGCGAGTGTACCCGCGCCGAGGAATATCTCTTGGAGCGCGGCATCGAAGCGGGCTTTGTGCAAGAACGCAGCTCCGCCAAAGAAGACTATATCCCCGCGTTCGATTTAACGGGACTGTAAAAATGCGAAAAAAGCGGTGTGCAAAGCACACCGCTTTTCGTTTTGCCGCGTTTAGCCGCAGCAGTTGCCGGCAGGGCTGCCACAGGAGTTGCAACCGCAATCGTCATCCATCAGCAACATCACGATGATGAAGAACAGGATCCACGTGCAATCGTTGCCGCAGAAAAGGTTTTTAAGACACATACGCCCATATCCTCCTTTCTCCGAATGACAAGGCGAGCGTCCGCGACCGCGCGGCAAGCCGTCCCCGACGACCGTTTTCCCTCGCCCTTGTTATTCCATCCTATGCGGCGGAGAAAAGTTGGTGCAAAACAAAAGTTCTTTACAAATTTTTCCGTGTGTGATATAGTGAAGAAAACCTTTACCGGGAGGAATTCTAAATGAAAAAATTACTCTCTATCCTTTTGACCCTTGTTATGCTGGCGACGCTTGTCAGCGTATTTCCGTTCGCCGTCTCGGCAGAGACTGAGGGGGATTACGAGTATTTTGTGGAAAACGGCGAAGCCACCATCACCGATTACACCGGTGCTGGCGGCGACATAACTCTTCCCGCTACCCTCGGCGGCTATCCTGTAGCAATCATTGGCAAGGCAGCGTTTTACAAATGCACCAGACTTGCAAACATCACAATTCCAAACAGCGTAACAAGCATTGGTGAGTCTGCATTTTCCGGTTGCACCGGGCTTACGAATATTACAATTGGAAACGGCGTGGCAAGCATTGGTGTGTATGCATTTCGCAATTGCACCGGACTTATGAACATCACAATTCCGGACAGCGTAACGAGCATTGGTCTTGGTGCGTTTATCAATACCGCGTATTATAACAACGATGCCCACTGGACAAACGGGGCGCTATATATCGGGGATTACTTAATTGTAGTCGATCCCACGGTTTCCGGCGCATTTTTCCTCCGAAACGAGACCAAAGGTATCGCAGACAATGCGTTTACCAATTGCGCCGCTCTTACGAGCATCACAATCCCAGACAGTGTAACAGTCATTGGCAAGGCAGCGTTTCTAAATTGCACCGGGCTTACGAATATCACAATTCCGAACAGTGTAATAAGTATGGCCGCCGCTGCATTTTCCGGTTGCACCGGGCTTACGAACATCACGATTGGAAACAGCGTGACGAGTATTGGCATCGAGGCATTTCACAATTGCACCGAACTTATGAACATCACAATTCCGGACAGCGTGACGAGTATCGGCCACGGAGCATTTCTCAAATGCACTAAGCTTGCAAACATCACAATTCCGGACAGCGTGACGAGTATTGGCTACGAGGCATTTCGCAATTGCACCGGGCTTACGAACATCACGATTGGAAACGGCGTAACAAACATTGACGACCGTACATTTTCTTATTGCACCGGGCTTACGAGTATCACGATTCCGGCAAGCGTGACGAGCATAAGTGGCGAGGCATTTCGCAATTGCACCGGACTTATGAACATCACAATCCCAGACAGTGTAACAGTCATTGGCAAGGCAGCGTTTCGTGATTGCACCGGTCTTTGGGATGTTTATTACGCCGGAAGTAAAACGGATTGGAACAACATTTCTATCGGTTCAGATAATAACGAGTATTTGAAGCTCGCCACATTCCATTTTGATTACGTAACCCCAACCGAACCGAGTACAACTGAATCCACCACAACAGAAATGCTCGGGGATACCAACAGCGATGGCACAGTGAATATGAAAGATGTGCTTGCGATGCGGAAATTTGTAGCGAGCATCGCGATTAACAACTTTGATGAGACCGCCGCGGATGTAAACAGTGATGGTACAGTAAATATGAAAGATGTGCTTTTAATGCGCAAATACTTAGCGGGTATTATTGACAAATTAGGCGCATAAATCACTACAAAACAAAACACCCTCCCTAAATCGGGAGGGTGTTTTTGCTTATTTCTTTTTACACCGCAAAGCCGGCGTTTTTGAGGATTTCGGTGGCTTTCTCGTTGTCGCCCACGCGCAGCACCAGCGCCGCGCTGTCTGCGCCGCGGCCGGCGGCGTAGGCGTAGGTATACTCGATACCGATGCCGTTGTCGGCAAGCAGGCGCACCACCTTGGCAAACACGCCCGGTCGGTTATCCATCTTCACGCCGAGGACTTCGGTCACTTTCACGATGCGGTCGTTGTCTTTCAGTATTTTCACCGCTTTTTCGGTGTCGTCCACCACGATACGCAGAATGCCGAAATCGGTGGTGTCCGCGATCGAGAGCGCGAGGATGTCCACCCCCGCGTCCGCGAGCAATTCGGTAACAGCGGCGAGCCGTCCCTCTTGGTTTTCTACGAAAAC
>JAZUKW010000048.1:0-18253 GCA_045643425.1 Acutalibacteraceae bacterium | reverse complement strand
CAAACGTATACCGATTACTCGGCGACGTATACTTACGAAAGAACCACGACCGGTCTGACCTCGTATTCGGCGGTCAGCGCCGGCAACGGAATCAGCAACGTGCAAAAGTGGGTCACCTACCGCAAAAAGTAAGAATCGGGGAGAGGCTATGCGAGAGCATAGCCTCTCTTTTTTTGCGCGCGTGGCTTGTAATACTAAAATCGTTGTGGTATACTGACTATATATGTGATTTTCGAGGAGAGGAGGGGCGACGATGGACCATTTTGAGCTTGTATCCGACTACAAACCGACCGGCGATCAACCGGAAGCGATCGAGCGCTTGGTGAACGGGATCGAGAGCGGAATGAAAGAGCAGACGCTGCTCGGTGTGACCGGCTCGGGCAAGACGTTTACGATGGCGAACGTCATCGCGCGCGTCAACCGTCCGACGCTTATTTTGGCGCACAACAAGACACTTGCCGCCCAGCTTTGCTCCGAATTTAAGGAGTTTTTCCCGAACAACGCGGTGGAATACTTCGTATCCTATTACGACTATTATCAGCCGGAGGCGTACGTGCCCTCGACCGATACCTATATTGAAAAAGACTCGGATATTAACGACGAGATCGACAAGCTGCGCCACTCCGCGACCTCGGCGTTGTCTGAGCGGCGAGATGTGATTTTGGTGGCGAGCGTGTCGTGTATCTACTCGCTCGGTGACCCGATCGATTACCGCAGTATGGTCATCTCGCTGCGCCCGGGAATGGAAAAGAGCCGCGACGAGCTGATCGAAAAGCTTGTCGGCATTCAATACGAGCGCAACGATATGAACTTTACCCGCAACAAATTCCGTGTGCGGGGCGATATTGTGGATATTTTCCCTGCCTATTCGCAGGATACCGCTATTCGGGTGGAGTTTTTCGGCGACGAGATTGACCGTATCTGTGAGCTGAATCCGTTGACGGGGGAGATCAAAGCAACGCTTTCCCACGCGGCGGTGTATCCGGCTTCCCACTACATCATCCCGCCGGAGAAAATGGAGACGGCGATCGGGCGTATCGAAAAAGAGCTTGCCGAGCGGGTGAAATACTTCGAGAGCGAGCAAAAGCTGATCGAAGCCCAGCGCATCTCCCAGCGCACGCGCTATGATATTGAAATGCTGCGCGAAATCGGAATGTGCAAAGGTATCGAAAACTATTCGGCGGTGCTTTCCGGCCGAAAGCCCGGCGATCCGCCGTGTACGCTTTTAGACTATTTTCCGGACGATTTTCTCTTGTTTGTAGACGAGTCGCACGCGACGCTGCCGCAGGTGCGCGGTATGTTCGGCGGCGACCGCGCGCGCAAGGAGTCGCTCGTCGAATACGGCTTCCGTCTCCCGAGCGCTTACGACAACCGTCCGCTTGATTTTGACGAGTTTTACGGTCACGTGGGGCAGGCGGGGTTCGTCAGCGCCACGCCGAACGAGTTTGAAAAGGAACACAGCGCCCAAATCGTCGAGCAGGTCATTCGCCCGACGGGGTTGCTCGATCCCGAAACGTCGGTGCGTCCCGTGGAGGGACAAATCGACGATCTGCTCGCTGAGATCCGCGAGCGGACAGAGAAAAAAGAACGCGTGCTCGTTACGACGCTCACGAAAAAAATGGCGGAGGATCTGACCGACTTTTTGCGGGATGCGGGTGTCAAGGTGCGGTATATGCACCACGACGTCGATACGATCGAACGTATGGAGATCATCCGCGATCTGCGTCGCGGCGAATTCGACGTTTTGGTGGGGATCAACCTGCTGCGTGAGGGTCTCGACCTGCCTGAAGTATCGCTTGTGGCGATTTTGGACGCGGACAAAGAGGGCTTTTTGCGCTCCGAGACGGCGCTCATCCAAACGATGGGCCGCGCCGCTCGCCATGCGCAGGGCAAGGTGATTTTGTACGCCGACAAGATGACGCCGTCGATGGAACGCGCGCTGTCCGAAACGGCGCGCCGCCGCAAAATTCAAGACGACTACAACAAAGCGCACGGCATCGTGCCGAAGACGATCGTAAAAGACGTGCGCGACGTGCTGGAAATCAGCGGCAAGGACACCGTCCGCTCCGAAACCGGACGCAAGCTGTCCCGCGCCGAGCGCGAGGCAGAGATTTTGAAGCTCAAGAAAGAAATGAAGAACGCGGCGCGATTGCTCGAATTTGAGCACGCGGCGTGGCTTCGTGACCGCATTAAAGAATTGCAAGGAGGCTCGTGATGGCGGAAGAAAAACGGCTGCGTATCCGCGGCGCGCGGGCGCATAACTTAAAGAATATCGACGTGGACATCCCGCGGGACAAGCTCGTTGTGATGACGGGCCTTTCCGGCTCGGGAAAATCGTCGCTCGCGTTTGACACGCTCTATGCCGAGGGACAACGCCGCTACGTGGAGAGCTTGTCGTCTTATGCGCGGCAATTTTTAGGGCAAATGGAAAAACCGGACGTGGACGAGATCGAGGGGCTTTCGCCCGCGATTTCGATCGACCAGAAAACCACGTCGAAAAACCCGCGTTCCACCGTGGGAACGGTGACGGAGATCTATGACTATCTGCGCCTTTTGTACGCGCGTATCGGCGTGCCGCATTGTCCGATCTGCGGCAAGGAGATCTCACAGCAGTCGGTGGATCAAATCGTAGACCGTGTGATGACGCTTCCCGAGGGAACGAAGATCCAACTGCTCGCGCCGCTGGTGCGCGGGCGCAAGGGCCAGCACCAAAAGGAGTTCGAACACGCGCGTAAAGAGGGCTTCGCCCGCGTGCGGGTGGACGGCGAAATGCACGATCTGTCCGAGACGTTCGACCTCGATAAAAACATAAAGCACGAAATCGAAGTGGTCGTTGACCGCCTTGTGGTCGGCGATTCCATTCGCCGCCGACTTGCCGACTCGGTAGAGACGGCGTGTGCGCTTTCCGGCGGACTTTTAACGGTGGACGTGATCGGCGGGGAGGAGATGCTTTTCTCCCAAAACTATGCCTGCCCCGACCACGGTGTCAGCGTTGAAGAGCTGGCGCCGCGGATGTTCTCGTTCAACAATCCGTTCGGCGCGTGCCCGACCTGCACGGGACTCGGCGTGTATATGTCCATTGACCCCGAGCGGGTGTTCAAGGACAAATCGCTTTCCATCAACGAGGGCGCCATTTCTACCAGCGGGTGGAACTATTTAGAGGGCGGCACGATGGTGCAGATGTATTTCGAGGCGGTGGCGAACGAGTACGGCTTTTCGCTGGATACGCCCGTCTGCGAAATCCCGCAAGAAAAGCTGGACAAGCTCTTGTATGGTACCGATGGCAAAAAAATCAAGATGATCCGCCGCCAGGAATACGGCACCGGCGAATATATGGCGCCGTTCGAGGGTATCGTCAACAACCTCGAGCGCCGCTATAAAGAAACCAAGAGCGACTGGATGCGCGAGGAATTAGAGTCGTATATGCAGCAGATGCCGTGTCCCGACTGTCACGGTCACCGACTGAAGCCGGAAAGCTTGGCGGTGACGGTCGGCGGCCTCAACATCATGGAGTTTACGAATCTCTCTGTGACCGAGGCACTGGAATTTCTCGATGATCTCAAGCTGAGC
The DNA here is from genome assembly GCA_045643425.1 of Acutalibacteraceae bacterium. Taxonomy (GTDB): domain Bacteria; phylum Bacillota; class Clostridia; order Oscillospirales; family Acutalibacteraceae; genus RGIG426. The sequence continues at coordinate 14,683 of JAZUKW010000048.1, read as the reverse complement.
GAGCGCGAGCACCAAATCGGCGACGGTATTTTAAAAGAAGTGCGCGAGCGGCTCGGCTTTTTAAAGGGTGTGGGACTTGATTATCTGACGCTGTCCCGCGCGTCGGCAACGCTGTCGGGCGGCGAGGCGCAGCGTATTCGCTTGGCGACGCAAATCGGCTCGTATCTTATGGGCGTTTTGTATATCCTCGACGAGCCGAGTATCGGCTTGCACCAGCGTGACAACGATAAGCTGCTTGCCACCTTAAAACGCTTGCGCGACCTCGGCAACACGCTCGTTGTGGTCGAACACGACGAGGATACGATCCGCACCGCCGATTACGTTGTGGACATCGGCCCCGGCGCGGGAGTCCACGGCGGCAACGTCGTGTTCGCGGGTACGCCGGAGGAACTGTGTCAATGCGACAAGTCGATTACCGGACAGTATTTGAGCGGCAAGCGGAAGATCCTTGTGCCGCAAACGCGCCGCAAGGGAACGGGCAAAAAGCTGACCGTCCACAAGGCGGGGGAGAACAACCTGAAAGACGTAGACGTGCCGTTTTTGCTCGGCGCGTTCAACTGCGTGACCGGTGTGTCCGGCTCGGGAAAATCATCGCTTGTGAACGAAATTTTGTATAAGTCGCTTGCGGGCAAGCTCAACCGCGCGCTGACACACCCCGGAAAGCACGAAAAGATCACCGGCGTCGAGCATCTCGACAAGGTCATCAACATCGACCAGTCGCCGATCGGGCGCACCCCGCGCTCTAACCCGGCGACGTATACCGGTGTGTTTAACGATATTCGCAATCTGTACGCGCAAACGCCGGATGCCCGCGCCCACGGCTTTAATGCCGGTCGGTTCAGCTTTAACGTCAAGGGCGGACGGTGCGAGGCGTGCGCCGGCGACGGTATCCTTAAAATCGAAATGCACTTTTTGCCGGATATTTACGTTCCCTGCGAGGTGTGTAAAGGCAAACGCTATAACCGCGAAACGCTCGAGGTGAAATACAAGGGCAAGAGCATTTACGATGTGCTGGAAATGACCGCCGAGGAGGCGGTGCAGTTCTTCGCGGACATCCCGAAAATTGCCCGCAAGCTGAAAACGCTTGTGGACGTCGGACTCGGTTACGTCAAGCTTGGGCAGCCCGCAACGACGCTGTCGGGCGGCGAGGCGCAGCGCGTGAAGCTTGCGACTGAACTGTCTCGCGTGGCGACCGGCAAGACGATCTACATTTTGGACGAGCCGACGACGGGACTGCATACCGCTGACGTGGCACAGCTGCTGACTGTGCTGCAAAAGCTTGTCGATGCCGGCAACACCGTGGTCGTTATCGAGCATAACCTCGACGTGGTGAAATCCGCCGATTACCTCATAGATCTCGGCCCCGAGGGCGGCGATCGCGGCGGCGAGGTTGTCGCGACCGGAACACCGGAGCAGGTGGCAAAATGCGACCGTTCGTATACGGGGCAGTATCTGAAACGTGTGCTGAAATAAAAAAATCCCCTGCACGGTTTGTGCAGGGGATGCGATACGCTTTTCACAGTTTTTCGGCAAAGATGTGGGAGAGCGTCGGCGTTTCCCGCATGGAGATGAAGTCGTTTTCCGCTACCACGATGTGGTCGAGCAGCTTGACGCTGACGGCAGAGAGCATTTTTGCCAAGGACACCGTGCTTTCGATGTCCGCACGGGAGGGAAGCGCGTGGCCGGACGGATGGTTGTGGGCAATCACGGCGGCGGTGGCGTTGTCCGACAGGGCTTGCTGTAACACGAGCCGCGTGTTGATCTCGGTGGCATTGACCGAGCCTTTGGTGATGACCGAGCAGTTGAGAACCTCGTGACGGTGATTTAAGGAAATCAGCATTACCAATTCGTTTTGTTCGTTCCAAAAACGGGGCAAAATGAATTTGCCGAATTCCTCCGGCGAGGTCAGCTGGATGCCGACGGGAAGCTGTTCTTCGCCGCATTTGCGTACAAAGTGACCGCAAAGCGACAAAAGCGAGGCGGCGTTGTCGCCGATACCGGGAACGTCTTTCAGCTGCGTAACGCTTGCCTTGAGAATGCCGGAAATGCTGCCGAAACGGTCAAGAAGCGCGTGGGCGATGGGGTTGACGTCTCCGCGGGGAATGGCGTAAAACAGCAAAAATTCCACGAGTTGAATATCGTTGAACACGCACGGGCCGTGCGCGGTGAATTGTTCGCGCATACGGCTGCGATGGTTCTTGTGTACGTTATTGTCCATTAGTCACACCGCCTCCTTTCAAGAGGTTTTCATCAGTATAGCACAGTTTTATTAGGAACACAAGATAAAAATAAAAAGGAGGGAATCGTCTTGAAACTTGTGACCGTCGGAAAAAACGATGCCGGACAGCGGCTGGATAAATTCTTGTGCAAGACGTTTCCGAAGCTGCCGATGCCGCGCATTTATAAAGCGGTGCGGCAAAAGGATATTAAAGTAAACGGCAAGCGCGCCGAGATCTCCACGCGATTGTGCGAGGGCGACGTGGTGCGTGTGTTCGTGCAGGACGAGTTTTTGGAGCAGACCGCGGTGGAAAAACAATGGGCCCACGAGTTTATGCAGGCGGGAAAAGAGCTTTTCGTCGTGTACGAGGACGAAAACGTGATGCTGTTAAACAAGCCGGCGGGACTGCTGGTGCATCCCGATAAAACCGAATACGGCGACACGCTGATCGCGCGTGTTCAGCGGTATCTCTTTGAAAAAGGGGAGTACGACCCCGACGACGAAAACTCCTTTACGCCGGCGCTCGTCAACCGTATCGACCGCAACACGGCGGGGATCGTGGTCGCCGCCAAAACTGCCGCGGCGCTGCGGATTTTAAACGAAAAGCTGAAAAACCGCGAAATTGAGAAATACTACCAATGCCTGGTGTTCGGAAAAATGCCGAAAAAGGCGGATACGCTCACCGGGTATCTTGAAAAAAACAGCGACCAAAACCGGGTGTATATCACCAAGGAGAAAACGGCGGAGGCGCGCACCATTGTGACCGCGTATAAGGTGCTTTCGGAGAAAAACGGCGTGTCGCTTTTAGAGGTGCATCTGCTCACCGGACGCACGCACCAGATCCGCGCGCATTTTGCCTCGATCGGCCATCCGCTTTTGGGGGATGGGAAGTACGGCAAAAACGAGCAAAATAAAAAGGTGGGAATGACCAAGCAGGCGCTGTGCGCGTACCGTCTCAAGTTTGATTTTAAGACGGATGCGGGCGAGCTTTCCTACCTGAACGGACGCGAATTTTGCTTGGAATCCGTCCCGTTTGCGGCGGATTTTGAAGCAGGTCGCATCCGTAAAGACGGATAAAATTTGCTTTTGACAGACTTTTTCTTGGTTTTTTAGGGCAAAATGGGCAAAAAACCGCGAAAAATCACGCTTTTTTTGAGAAAAATCGCAAAAAAGTCTTGCAAAAGTGGGGAGAATATAGTAAAATAATACAAAAGTGAGGCGCTGATATGTCACTCTCTTACCCCGAAAAAGAAACCTACGGAATCGACGATTTGCTTTCCATTATGCGGGCGCTTCGCTCGCCGGAGGGCTGCCCTTGGGACAAGGAGCAAACCCACGAAAGCATCCGTCAAAATTTTCTTGAAGAAACCCACGAAGCGATCGAAGCGATCGACAACGGCGACGTTGCCGGTCTGCGGGAGGAGCTCGGCGACGTGCTGATGCAGGTCGTGTTCCACGCGGTAATGGAGGAAGAGGTCAGCCACTTTACGTTTGACGACGTGGTGGACGAGCTGTGCAAGAAGCTCATCGTTCGCCATCCCCACGTGTTCGGCGACGTGAAAGCAAGCAACGAGGCGGAGGCACTCAAGAGCTGGGACGCGATGAAGCGTGCCACGAAAAAGACCAACGCCCAATCCGATTTGCTCAAAAACGTACCGAAAACCCTTCCCGCTCTGATGCGCGCCGAAAAGGTGCAGGATCGCGCCCGCCGCGTCGGGTTCGATTACGACGGGGTGGAGGATACCCTCGATATACTGTCCGGCGAAATTGACGAGCTGAAGGCGGAGATCGTCTCCGGCAACGCAAAAGCGCAGGAGGATGAGCTGGGGGACGTGCTGTTCTCGGTCGTCAACGTGGCGCGTTTTCTCAAGATCGAGCCGGAGTTCGCTCTGGGGAAAAGCGTTGAGAAATTCGTCCGCCGCTTTACAGCGCTCGACAAGCTGGCCGCCGAGCGGGGAATTGACGTTCCCGCCGCGTCGCTCGATACGCTGAACGCGCTGTGGGACGAAGTGAAGCGCGCCGAATAAGTTTGGTTTTTAGCGGTTTCCGCTGGAAATAGAAAATTTTATGGAGGAAAAAGTCATGAACAAAGTTGAACTCGTTGCTGCTATTGCCGAGAAATCCGGTCTGTCCAAGAAGGACGCCGAGAAAGCTCTCGCCGCCACCCTCGACACCATCGTTGCCGCTGTGAAAAAAGGCGACAAAGTGGCTCTCGTCGGTTTCGGTACCTTCGAGTCCCGCAAACGTGGCGCTCGTGTTGGCCGCAATCCGCGCACCAAAGAGACCATCAAGATCCCTGCGTCCAAAGTGCCGGCTTTCAAAGCGGGCAAAGGCTTCAAAGACGCTGTCGCGAAATAATTTTTGCAAGAGCGAGGCTGCCGCTGGTTTCAACGGCAGCCTTTTCTTTTGTAATACGGGAGAACACCTATGAGATTAGACAAATTTTTGAAAGTCTCTCGCCTCATCAAACGCCGCACCGTGGCGAACGAGGCGTGCGACGCGGGACGTGTCCTGGTCAACGGAAAACCGGCGCGCGCGTCCTACGACGTCAAGGAGGGAGACGTGCTGACGGTGCAGTTCGGTGCGCGGTCGGTGAATGCCCGCGTGCGGGACGTGAGAGAGGTCGCACCGAAGCAGGATGCGGCTCTGCTGTATGAATTGCTGGAGGACGGCGATTTTTCGAAAAATTAACAAATCCGTCATAGAATTTCCGCCGCGCATAGGGTATACTGAAAGCAGGCGGGAAAGGAGAACGCTATGTTTGGATACGTCCGGATTTGTAAGCCGGAGCTTAAAATCGGCGAATATGACGTTTACAAAGGCATCTACTGTACGCTGTGCAAGCGGCTGGGGAAGCGTTACGGGCTGATCGCACGGATGACGCTGAACTATGATTTTACCTTTGTGGCGCTTACGTATATGGCGCTGGAGGATTCCTGCGCCGGATTTAAAAAGGGACGCTGCGTTTGCAATCCGCTCAAAAAATGCCTGTATTGCGGCGATACGGTCGCGGTGGATCGGGCGGCGGATTACGCGATGCTGCTGTTATACTACAAGCTGTGTGACAACGTGGCGGACGAGCGAGGGCTGAAGCGCTTGGCGGCGCGGCTCTTGCGGGGGCTTTTGTCCCGCGCGCATAAAAAAGCCGCGGCGACTTGCCCCGAGGAAGAAACCTGGGTAAAAGCCTATTTGAAAAACCAGCAAGAATTGGAACGTCGCGACGACGTATCGACCGACGAGGCGGCGGAGCCGTCCGCGCGGTTGACGGGGAGACTGCTTTCGACGATCGCAACGGAAGAGCCGTGCCGTCGTGTGCTGGAGCGGCTCGGTTACTGTATCGGCCGGTTCGTCTACTTGGCGGACGCGGCGGACGATTTGAGCCGGGACGTGGAAAAGGGCGGGTTTAACCCGCTGCGTCCGTTGTTCGAGAAAGAGGGGCAGGCGGGCGTAAACGCGTTCGTGCAGGCTTCTTTGACCGCCACGGTGGCGGGGGCGAAGGCGGCCTACGAGCTTTTGGAGGTGCGCCGTTACGACGGTGTTTTGCGCAATATTCTGTGGCAGGGGCTTCCTGCCGTGATACGACAGGTGACAAAGGAGGAGACGCAACGTGAAAGATCCTTATGAGGTGCTCGGCATCTCCCGCGATGCCGGAGAAGCGGAAATCAAATCGGCATATCGCGAGTTGGCGCGCAAATATCATCCCGATCAATACGACAATAACCCGCTTTCCGATTTAGCGCAGGAGAAAATGCAGGAGATCAACGATGCCTATGACACGATCATCCGCAATCTGCACGCCTCTTCTACGGGCTATCAGGGCGCGTCGTATCGGGGGAGCGGTCAGTACGACGACGTGCGCGATATGATCCAAAACGGCCGTATTGCGGACGCGGAAACGTTGCTGAACGGCGTTCCCGCCGATTCCCGCTCCGCGGAATGGTATTTCTTAAAAGGAACCGTGCTGCTGCGCAAGGGCTGGTTTGACGATGCGTATACCTGCGTTTGCCGCGCGTGTGCGATGGATCCCGGAAACAGCGAATACAGCGCGCAAAAGGCGCAGATGGATCAGCGCCGCGGCACCGTTTCCGGCGGTCAAAAAAGCGGCAGCGTCGATTGCTGCGGCGGCGAATGGGATGCCTGCCGCGTCTGCGAGACGCTGTATTGTATGGATTGCTGCTGTGAATGTATGGGCGGAGATTTTATCTCCTGCTGTTAAACCGAAAGAACGAACGAAAAAGGGGGGAGACGGAATGAAGCGGAGTGCCAAAATCGCGTTGAGCGGTGTGCTTGGTGCGCTGGCGGTTGTGTGTATGATGCTGACGGTCATTCCCGTCTCCACGCTGGCACTGACGGCGCTTGCCGGTATCGTGCTGGCACCGATCGCGCTGGAGGCCGGCGTGCGCTGGGGCTTTGCCGCGTATGCGGCGGCGGCGGTGCTGACCTTCTTTATTGCGCCGGACTTTGAATCAAAGCTGCTCTTTATTGCGTTCTTCGGCTATTATCCCACGATGAAGCTTTTGCTGGATCGCATCCGTCTTAAAGCGGTTTCGTGGACGCTGAAGCTTCTGCTTTTTAACCTCGCGGTGGTCGCCGTGTATCTCTTGCTGACGTTTGCGGGCGGGTTGGAGCCGGACGAATTTGAATTGTTCGGTATCAATATGCCGCTGATTTTTCTGGCGCTGGGCAACATGGTGTTCGTGGTGTTCGATTTGGCGCTCGGAGGGCTTCAAACGCTGTATTGGCAGCGGTGGCACGCGGTATTTGTGCGTGCGTTCAAGTAAAGCGAATTTGCTTTACAGACCGCAAAAACCGCGGTATAATCGAGAATTTTCGCTTTTGAAAAGGCTTTTTTAGGCAAAAAGTCTTTTTGGAGGAGTGATAGATGTGACAAGTGATAAGGCTTTACAAGTGGTGGTTGTCGGCGGCGGCGCGGCTGGCCTCGTTTGCGCCGGATTTGCGGCGAAAAACGGGTGCCGCGTGACCGTTTTGGAGCGCAACGACCGTCCCGCGCGCAAGGTGATGATCACCGGCAAGGGACGCTGTAATCTGACGAACGCCACCGAGCCGGACGAGATGATCAAAAATGTTCCCGGAAACGGGCGGTTTCTTTTTAGCGCGTTCCACAATTTTACCTACCGCGACACGATGGAGCTTGTCGAGTCGATGGGGGTGCCGCTGAAGATCGAGCGCGGCAACCGCGTGTTTCCCGTCTCCGACAAGGCGGTGGACGTGGTGGATGCGCTGGTGCGGTTCGCCAAAAAATCCGGCGCGGTCATCCAAAACGCCCGCGTTGCCTCGCTGCTGATCGAGGACGGCGTGTGCAAGGGCGTGGTAGATACCAAGGGACGCGAGGTGCGCGCCGACCGCGTGGTGGTTTGCACCGGCGGCGTATCCTATCCGACGACCGGCAGTACCGGCGACGGCTACGAATTGGCGCGGCAGGCGGGGCATACCGTCGTCGAGCCGCGCGGCTCGCTGGTGCCGCTTGAATGTGTCGAGCCGCTGTGTGAGGCGGCGCAGGGATTATCCCTTAAAAACTGCGGGCTGACGGTCGTGGATACCGCCCGCAAAAACAAGGTCGTGTATACCGATTTCGGAGAGATGCTGTTTACCCATTTCGGGGTGTCCGGACCGATGATTTTGAGCGCATCGGCGCATTTGCGGGACGTGACCGAGGACCGCTATCGCCTGCAAATCGACTTGAAGCCCGCGCTGAGCGAAAAGCAGTTGGATGACCGCTTGCTGCGGGATTTTTCCGAAATGCAGAATACGGATCTGCAAAACGCGCTGCCGAAGCTGTTGCCGCACAGCCTTGTCGAGCCGTTTCTCGCCCAAATCGGGCTGGACGGCGCAACCAAGTGTCACAGCGTAACGCGCGAGCAGCGGGAGCGTCTGCGCGATGCGCTCAAGGCGTTACCGCTTACGGTGACGAAGCCGCGCCCCGTCGCGGAGGCGGTGGTCACGGCGGGCGGCGTGTCCGTCAAAGAGGTCGATCCGAAGACGATGGCGTCCAAGCTCTGTGAGGGGCTGTTTTTTGCCGGCGAGGTGCTGGACGTGGACGCCTATACCGGCGGCTTCAACTTACAAATTGCCTTTTCCACCGGCGCGGCTGCCGGTCGATATATCGGAACTGAGGAGGAATTTTAAATGAACGAATTTGTGGCGATTGCCATTGACGGCCCGTCCGGAGCGGGAAAAAGCACCATTGCCAAGCGGCTGGCGGCGACGCTGGGCTACGTTTACGTGGATACCGGCGCGATGTACCGCGCGGTGGGGCTTGCTATGCTGCAAAAGGGGATCGACACGCACAATGCGGCTGCCGTGATCGCGGCGCTGTCGGGTGTTGACGTGTCTATTGCCTACGTGGACGGCGCGCAGCGCGTGCTGCTTTGCGGCGAAGACGTGAGCGACAGGATCCGCACGCCGGAGGTGTCGATGGCGGCGTCGGCGACGTCGGCCATTCCCGAGGTGCGCGCCTTTTTGTTCGAGACCCAGCAGAAGCTGGCGCGGGAAAACAACGTGATCATGGACGGCCGCGACATCGGTACGGTCGTGCTTCCGAACGCCAAGGTGAAGATCTTTCTCTCGGCGTCGGCGGAGGATCGCGCCCGTCGCCGTTTTGACGAGCTGAAAGAAAAAGGGATGGACGTGTCGTTTGAGGAAGTGCTGGAGGATATGAAACAGCGCGATTACGACGACTCCCACCGCGCCGTGGCGCCGCTGAAGCCCGCGGCGGACGCCGTTTCGGTCGATACCACCGGCAACACGCTGGAGGAGTCGGTGGCACTTATGGAATCCATCGTAAAGGAGCGGTTGTCATGACCGAAGAGCGGACGGAAAAAGAGGTCGAGCGCGAGCGTATCGCCGAGGAAGAACAGACCGAGCAGCTCTTGAGAACCGAAGAATACGGCGTGTGGAGCGGTTTTGGCCACGTGCTGAAGGCGATCGTGCGTCCGCTTTTCAAATTGCTGTTTCCTTTCCGTGTAAAGGGGCTGGAAAATTTGCCGGAGGACGATCGCCCGCTGGTGGTTTGCTGTAATCACATTTCGATGATCGATCCCGTGTTTTTGCTGTTGGCGCAAAAGAAGGCTGACGTGTATTTTATGGGGAAAGCGGAGCTGTTCGGCAACGGCTTTTCCGCGTGGCTCCTCGGCAAGAATTTCGGCTCGTTCCCGGTGGCGCGCGGCAAAGGAGATACGGGCGCGCTGGATCGCGCGGAGCAGCTGATCGCCGAGCGCAAGTGGATGGGCATTTTCCCGGAGGGAACGCGCTCGAAAACCGGTGAGCTGGGACGGTTCAAGTCCGGCGCGTCGCTGATCGCCGCCAAGACGCAGGCGTACGTTTTGCCGGTGGCGGTAACGACCAAAGACCAGAAGGTGAAGCTGTTTCGCCGCGTGACGGTGTCCTTCGGCGAGGTGTTGTCGCCGAGCGCGCTGGAGCTGGACGGAGAAAAGCCGAATTTACGCGGCGCAACCCGCGCGATGATGGCGGCGGTCACGTCGCTGATGGAGGATGCCCGATGAGCGTGGAGCTTGCAAAGACCGCCGGCTTTTGCTTTGGAGTAAAACGCGCGGTGGAGGCGGTGGAAACGCTGCTTTCCGAGGGGGAACGGGTTTGCACGCTCGGGCCGCTGATCCATAATCCTCAAACGGTGGAGGGCTTGAAGGCCCGCGGCGTGTCGATCGTGGACGATCCCGCCGACGCGCCGGAGGGCGCGACGCTCGTTATCCGTTCCCACGGCGTGGGACGGGCGACGTATGAAAAAATCGAAGAGCAGGGGATTACGCTGTGTGACGCGACCTGCCCGTTTGTCGATAAGATCCACCGGATCGTGGAGGAGCATTCCGCCGCCGGTTCGACCATTTTGATTGCGGGGGACGAGGCTCACCCGGAGGTCATCGGCATCCGCGGATTTTGCAAAGGGGCGTCTTTTGTGTTCGACAGCCCCGAACAGCTGCAAAAATTGTTGGACGAACGGGGCGCTTTAGGGGAGAATTCGCCGGTTTTGGTGTCTCAAACGACGTTTCAGAAAAAAGTTTTTGAAAATTGCAAAAAAATTGCAAAAAAACACTATACAAATCCACTTATCTTTGATACAATATGTAATGCGACCGCGAATCGGCAGCAGGAAGCCGTGGAGTTGTCGCAACGCCACCCGGTGGTGGTGATCGTCGGAGGACGTCAAAGCTCTAACACCGCCAAGCTTTGCGCGGTGTGCAAACCCTACGCGTCTGCGTATCTTGTCGAGTCGGCAGAGGATCTGTCGCCCGCCTGGTTCGCAGGGGTGCGGTCTGCCGGCTTAACGGCCGGAGCCTCTACGCCCGCCGACATAATTAAGGAGGTACAGTCAACCATGTCCGAAATCATGAACGAAGAAAAAAACATCCCTGCAACGAGCGAGGCAGACGCTCCGAAAAAATCTATCGATGAAATGAGTTTTGCGGAGGCTTTCGAGGCCTATTCCGGGAACTTGACGAATAATGACGGAAGAGTGAAAGGCGTTGTCGTCGGCATCAACCCGAGCGAGGTCCAGGTTGAGGTCATCGGCCGCAAACAGACCGGTTACATCACGGTGGACGAGCTGAGCGCCGACGGCGCCGATCCGAGCACGCTCGTCAACATCGGTGATGAACTCGATCTGCTCATTATGCGCACCAACGACCAAGAAGGCACCATCACCCTCTCGAAAAAACGTGTGGATTCCCTCAAAGGCTGGGACGACATCGTCGCCGCCGCCGAGTCGAAGGAGATCCTGGAAGGCAAAATCGTTGACGCGGTTCGCGGCGGCGTGATCGTCGTGGCGAAGGGCGTCCGTGTGTTTGTTCCGGCGTCCCAGGCGTCCGCTTCCCGCGTGGAGGATCTGACCACGCTGGTGGGCAAAGATGCGCGCTTCCGCATCATCGAGGTCAACACCCAGCGCCGCCGTGCGGTGGGCTCCATCCGTTCCGTCAGCAACGAGGAGCGCAAAGCCAAAGCCGAAGAGCTGTGGGCGACCCTCGAGGTGGGCAAGGTCTACAACGGTGTTGTGAAATCCATGACCTCTTACGGCGCGTTCGTCGATCTCGGCGGCGCGGACGGTATGATCCACGTGTCCGAGCTTTCGTGGAAACACGTGAAGCATCCGTCGGACGTTCTGACCATCGGTCAGGAGGTGGAGGTTTACATCAAAGACCTGAACACCGAGAAACACAAGATCTCCCTCGGCTACCGCAAGGACGAGGACAATCCGTGGACGAAGTTCACCGCCAACTACAACGTGGGTGACGTCGTGACCGCCAAAGTGGTGGGCATGACCACCTTTGGTGCGTTCGCCCAGATCATCGACGGCGTGGACGGTCTTATCCACATCTCCCAGATCTCCAACCATCGCGTTGAGAAGCCGCAGGACGAGCTTCAGATCGGCCAAGAGGTCGAAGTGAAGATCATCAACGTGGACTTCGACAAAAAACGCATCAGCCTCTCCATCCGCGCGCTGCTGCCTGAGGCGGCTCCGGTGGAGGAAGCTCCGGTTGCGGAGGAGGCTCCGGCTGCGGAGGAAGCTCCGGTCGAGGAAGCTCCGGCTGAGGAGACTGCCGAATAATTGAAACGTTGTTTCAAAAATCCCGCAGACGTCGTCTGCGTGATTTTTTGTTGCGTTTTTAGCGCGGTTGTGGTATGATAAGGCTGAACCACCCAAGCCCGTTTTGCGTATGCTGGCAAAAGGGGGCGAGGGGATGGTAACGCTTAAAAAACGTGCCGCACGAAAGAAAAACGGTCTTTTGTGGGGCATTTTGCTGGTGGCGGTCATTGCGTGGATCGCGACCGAATGTATGGTCGCGGAGGCACTGAACGCCTACGCGCAGCACGCGGCCGCTACCGCCGCGCAAGAGACGTTTGCCGCCGCGGTCAAGCAGCTTTGCGAGACGGACGCGTTCGCAGATATGGTAACGGTAAAGACGGATGAGGACGGCCGCGCGCAGACGCTCATGACGGATGCGGCGGCACAAAACGCGGTTCAGGCGAAGCTGGCGGCCGCGCTGTGCGACGGCTTTGAGCAACGCGACCGCGCGGCGTTTTCGGTGCCGCTCGGAACGCTGCTCGGCGATCCGTTGTGGTCGGGAAAAGGGCCGTCGGTCAAGCTTTTTACGGCGCTTTCCTGCTCGCCGGTGGTGACGCTGTCGGATGAATTTACCGACGCGGGCATCAACCAAACGTACCACACCGTGACCGCGAACGTCACGGTGACGGTGCTGGTGACGGCCATGGGAAAAAGCCGCGAAATGACGCTGTCGCTGTCTGCGCCGCTGTCCCAGACCGCCGTTGTGGGGGACGTACCGAAGTTTTATGCTTCATTTTAATATGACGTAAGTTTTAAAGGAGAGACGTGCTATGAACAAGAAAAAAACACTGTGGATCGTTTTGATCGTGGCGGCCGTTTTAGCGGCGGCTGTCGTGCTGTTTTTGACGCTTGGAGGCGAAAAACAGCCCGCCGACGAGACGAGCGGCGAAACGACCGCGTCCCGCGCGACGGTTACGTGGAAAAAGCCCCAAGTGACCGCGGCGACGGGTACGGTTTCGGATACTGCCGCCACCACGAAAAAGGCGGAGACAAGGACCGAGGCACAGGTGTCGAAAACCGCGATCCCCGACAAAAGTGAGTGCCGCAGCATCGCGATCGGCGGCGGTGATTACTACTACGCTGTCGGCTACAAGGTGGGGGACGAGCTGACAAAAGAATTGGTGACGGCGTGCCTCCGCACGATGGAGGAACGCCACCAAATCGACGACGTTGCCTCGCAGTGGTTCGCGGGGACGGTGTACCCGCGCGACACGAAACACGATCCGCGCGGTCACGCAGACGGCGTTCTCTTGAAACAGCTGCGCAAGGACGGGCTCACGATCGGTGTGATCGACGGCAACGCGCCTCTCGCTTCGTTCGAGAACGGACAAGCCGTCGGCTTCGAGATCGACGTTGCGAAAACCTGCTTCGCGCTGTATAATCTTGAGCCGCAATTCGTTAAAGTGACCGCCGAAAACGCCGCCGAAAAGCTGAACGACGGCTCGGTCAACCTCATTTGGGGCGGCTTGCGCGACGAATCGGTCAAGGGAATCAACTACTCCGCGATGAACGAGTGGAATCTCGAAAACGAGATGTGCTATTATACGCTCGGCGCCAAGCGCTATAAAGGCGAAACGGCGCTGTTGGATGAAACGGAGAAGCTGGGCGTTGTCAAAAATACGCTGTGCGGAAGCTTTGTGAAAGAGCGGTTGAAAGCGGCGAGCTATAGCGATAAAATCGTCGAATTCGACACCGTGCGGGATGCGTTTGCGGCGATGAAAGCCGGAACCGTCGATTGCGTGGCGTGCGACTACCTCTCGGCTTACGCGATGTGGAAAAAAGGCTGATTTGCGACCGATTGTATGATTGACGAACGGCACTCTAATATGGTATAATACTATAATCAACAAACACCACTTAAAACCAACCCTTTTAAGGAGGAATGTCCCATGAAAAAAACCTTAACTATGCGCTTGCTCGCCATCGTTTTGTGCGTGGCGATGCTCGCGACGGTAACCCCGATTTTCGCCGCGGCGGAAACGACGATTACCGAAGTCACCATTACCAATGCGGATATTACGCCGGTACTTGGTGAAAAAAAGAACGACCATTTGGCTTACACTCTGCCGGAGGGCGCACCCTATTACAAATATAATTCGGGTGCAAACAGATGGCTTGCTAGTCCCTCGGAAAGCGGTGATACCTTTGTTGAGGGTGTCACCTTTTCTCGCTACATCAGCTTGGAAGCCGCCGACGGCTATCTTTTTGACGAAAACACCGTGATTACGGTGAACGGTACTCTCTTTGAAGGTGCGTTCAACGTCTATTGGTGGGTAATGGATGGTGGAAAGTATCTCACTATTCTGATGCCCGGCGTGACTCTGTCTGAAGAACAAATCACCGAAATCCACATCACCGATGCAGACGTCACGCCGTATGGCGGCGCGTTGGCAGAGAACTGCTTAAACTACACTCTGCCGGAAGACTGTCATTTCACGGTGACCACCCACTACTGGTACGACGAGAGCAGCGGAGATACTCTTCCGGACGAAGTCCCTTCGTTTGTGAAAGACCGCGAGTATTCGGAATGCTGGTGGTTGAAAGCGGATACGGGTTATACGTTCGAAGAACTCTCGACCGTCACCATCAACGGCTCGACGGCTTTGGTGGACACGAGTTATACGAAGTGGCAAAGCGAGACCGAGTTTTCGGTGTGGACGTTGCCGCAGTCGGCGCAAGACGCGCCTGCGCTCGACAGCGGCATCAACCTGCTTGTCGGCAAAACGTGGGTGACCGGGGCGAACGCCGCGGACGTGCTGGGTGACGGCACGGTGAGCTACGACGACGAGACCAAAACCCTCACGCTCGACAACGCCATCATTACGGACTGTGTGTACGTAACGAATGCGTGGGCGTATTGCTCGATT